>CAIRSA010000553.1 GCA_903881085.1 uncultured Acidobacteriia bacterium | reverse complement strand
GGTGACTCGCATTGCGGGCTGTCCCCAGTTTGCGCAGTCTCGCCTACCTTCCGAATTTGCCGGCGTCTGCTATTTTTATGTTAATAGGCTTAAGAACGGATCACAGTCCCAACCTGGGAGTGGTCAAGCCGTCGCCATCGGCCTGACTTACGCCAGTGCAATCAATTGTTATCGCAAGCCATCTCGTTGCCTGCTGCGATCTATTGACTTTTCCGCCCCCACGGCAGGCATACTGTTCTTCAGGTCGGCCTCGGTCCATGGCCCGGCGGGTGGGCGGAAACCCGGTTCATGCTTAACCCATATCCACCAAGGCCCGCGTTGTGGGACCACATTCGAGCGCAGGCCTATGATGCAGTTTCTTGAAGTCGAGCCACCGTCGTGCACTCCAAATTGCAGCATGGCTCCTTCAGCGATCCCGGACCTGGTATATCCAGGGCGTGGCGAAGCGGAAAACAGATATCGGCCATGCCCTTCCCTGTACAACCACACCACCACCCCAATGGCGCCAACCTCACTGCGAATCTTATCCTCCTGTTGATGGAAGGCGCCTTTCACAAGCGGACGGTCGAGCGTGAGCGCGGTGACAGTTGGCAGTGCTTGGGCCCAGCCGCGAAATTCGGGAAGAACAATTCCGGGCATTCCCTTTCGCCAAATAGTCAGGTAGTCTACCACGCGGCCTGGGGTTTGTGCCGTGGGTGGATCCGGCTGGATCAAATTTAAATAGACGAGCCAGGAATAGATATACTCCAGCCAGAAACTCCTGCCCCTGCTCTTCACTTCTTCGAGCACCGGGACATCCAGATATTCGTTTGCACTGAAAGTCACGGCTGGTGGAAACTTGGCGAAGCTTTTCAGCCGCGAGCCCTGAATCGCACCCATCTCGGCGCGATATTTGCCGCCATCCAAGAGTGTAATTCGAATTTGGTAACCAAAGTAGGGCCGGTCAAAGCTGTCATAAATGACCCTGCGGATTGCCCCATCCTTGGCGAACGTGCTTCCGCAAGGCTGCTTGATTGGGCCTCTCATATCAGAGATTGTGCGGAAGAAAACTACGTACTTGTCCATTACCAAGGTGTCTGCGCAGTGCATTTGGGCCAGGCAGCAGACTGGACGTAGCAACAGCAAGGCACAGAGGTATTTCATTGCATCCCCTCCGTGCTGCTGACTGTTATTTGGGGCGCCGACACTGGTACGAACCCTGCAAGACGGCCGCTTGGATCGTCCACATTTCGCAAATACAGCAGAATGGCAAGGCAAGCGAAGAGGAACCCAGCTACCCACGGCAGCGGCACTGATAATCGGGCATTTCGGAAGCGGTTCCACCAAGTGCGCCAGCCACGGCCCCTGCGGTAGCGAAGCATCATCCGCTCGTCCAAGCCATTACTTGCCGGTGGGGGTGACCAGCGCCTGATCAAGCGGCGCAATTCGAGATCATTCTTCATCTAGGAAACCTCCTTCGCCAACCAACCCAATGCCCGTTTCAGTCCGCGACGGCCTCTCCGCAAGCGCGCCTTCAATGTGCTGATTGGAACATGCGCAACGTCGGCGGCTTCGTCGAGGCTGAGTTCTTCAAATTCGAAAAGGTAGAGCGCCTCCCGCTGAAGAGGCGGAAGTTTTGCCAAAGCGGCGTTCAGGATGGCCGATTCCTGCTCTACAGCCAGGCCTTCGACGAGGTGTGGGTCGTAGCTTGCTGCACCCTCCACCAACTCCACCTCAGCGGAAAGCTTACGCCATCTGCCGCGGCATTGATTGCGTGCGATGGCGAGCAGGAATACGCGCAGCGAGCCGCGTTGTGGGTCGAATCGCGTTGGATGTTCGAGCAAGGCAACAAAGCATTCCTGCACCACATCCTCCGCTGCGGTGGCATCCTGAAGGACCCAGCACGCAAAACGGTAGAGTACATCGTGGTGGCACGACCACAGCAGGCGGAAGGCGTCCTCGTCCCCACCCGCCGCCAACTTGACGCGCTGTGTCTCTGTATCCACGTCTTAGGATTAGCGCGGACCTTCAAAAAGATACCGCTTCGGTAAACGTTTTTTACTTCCCCGCCTGCTTTTCCATTTCTTCTTTCAGGCTTTGCTTCGCATCGGCAGACGACTTCGGGTCTGTGATCCCCTCCACGAACTTCGCCGCCATTTCGAGCTTCCTGCGCGCCTCGGCTGGCCGGTTTGTTAATCGATACGCCCCGGCGAGCTTTACATAATCGCTTGCCAGCAGTGAACGTACACGCATGTTGCGCGGGTCCAAGGCGGCTACAGCTTCACGCATCTCAATCGACCGGTTGTACTGTTTTTCGGCGCGATCGTAGTCCTTTACCCGCGCTGAAAAGGTGGCATCGTAGGAGATGTCCATGGCCACTTCCATCTTGGCGTTGGGGCTATTGGGTTGCCGCGCAAGCACTCTTTCGTCGACCTCCAGCGCTTTCTTCAAGCTCGCGAAGGCCTGTTCGCTTTTGTCCGGCACGTTGATGTAGGCGGCAGCCATTCGCTTGGCGACGCGCGACACCCACGTTTGCCATTCCGGATTATTGGGGAAATCTTTAACCATGGAATCCACCATCGTGCTGGCTGTCGCATAATTTTCCAAGGCTTCCGGATACTTCTTATTCGAAACCAATTTCTCCGCCATGCCGAAATAGCAGCCGGCCAACGCGAATCGCATCCCCTGGATCTGCGGCAGCCTTTTTACGATTGGCTCCAGTTTCGCCGCCAGTTTCCGGTCGATTTCCAGCGCCTCTTTCTCGTCGAGCGTGCTGGCATATCGCAGCGTAGTGATGGCGACTTCGCCCTGCAGTGATGGAATATACGGCTGCTTTCGTGCCAGTTCCTCAAAGATGTCGAGCGCCTTTTTAAAATTGACCTGGGCTTCGTTTCGCTTGCCAAGATTGGCCTCATAGTACAGCCCTTGCGCCTCTCCCAGTTTGCGGTAGCTCACCGCGACTTCGCGCTTCAGGTTGTTATCGCCGCCGGCGTCATTGGCCAGACTGTCCAGATACTGCTGGGCACGCTGGAGGATCAACTCGCGCACGGGCGTGGCTCCGGGCAGGTCCTTCACCGCATCGTGAAACTCAAACAGGAACGAATTGGAAAGTTGACGGACCTGATTGAAGCGCTGTTCGGCGCGGCGTGCCTGATAGACTGCAACCGAAAAACCGATGATCAAACTGGCCACCGAAACCAATGCCGCCGCCAGCGGCCACTTGCGGCGGCGAACGAACTTGCCCACGCGGTACATCAGTGTGTCTTCGCGTGCTGCTACGGGCATGCCCTTCAGGTACCGCTCAATGTCCTCAGCAAATTGTTCGACGGATTGATATCTTTCCTGCGATTCTTCTTTTAGAGCCAGATCGAGGATGTTCACCAGATCGCCTTCCGGCTCCGGCAACATCGTTTGCAGAATCCTCCCCAGCGAATAAACGTCCGATGCCACTGTCAGGGGCTCTCCGCGCTTCTGTTCCGGACTTGCATAGGCCGGCGTCAGAATCCGCATGTGCATGACCGTGGGGTCGCCGCCTTCGCCGGTGATTGGGTCCAGCATCTTTGCCAGGCCAAAATCCAGCAGCTTGGGCGAGCCATCGGGTTTCACCATGATGTTGCCAGGCTTCAAATCCAGATGGACCACCAGTTGATGATGGGCATAACTCACCGCTGAGCAGACTTTCAGGAACAGGTCCAGGCATTCCTTCGGTTTCAGCTTTTTGCTTCGCAGAAGTTCGCTCAACGTGACGCCGTCTACATACTCCAGCACAAAGTATGGCTTCGCTGCCGTGCCGATGCCTGCGTCGATTAACCGGGCGATTGCCGGATGCTCCAGCCGCGCCAGAATCCTACGTTCCGATTCGAACCTGCGCACCAGAATCTGCGGCTGCAGCTGTGTTTCCAACAGTTTGATGGCAACCTGTTTTTCGAACAGCTGGTCGTCGCGTTCGGCCAGGTAAACTACGCCCATGCCGCCTCGCCCGAGCTCGCGCAGGACCCGGTAAGGGCCCATCCGCTGGTCCGTAACCAGTGGTTTTTCATCAAGATCCGATTCTTGATCGAGTAGTGATTCCACCTCGCGCCTGAGGTCTCGATCGCCGCCACAGGCGATATTCAGAAATGCTTCCCGCTCCGGTGCCGGTTTGTCTAAGGCATCCAGTAGTAAATTCTTTATTTGCGACCATCTCTGAGGCGTCATCCAGACTTTATAATAAGCTTTAGTGGACCCAAGCGAGGTAACGCAACTCTTAGAAGACTACCGTCGCGGTGACAAGCAGGCCCTCGATAAAGCCCTGCCCATCGTTTACGACGAACTGCGCCGTCTTGCCCGCCTGTACCTGAGCCGGGAGCGGGGAGACCACACTCTTCAGCCAACCGCCCTGGTTCACGAGGCCTACATGCGTCTTGTCGACCAGTACAACGTGGATTGGCGCAACCGCAGCCAGTTCATGGGTGTTGCCGCGCAGATGATGCGCCGCGTGCTGGTGAATCATGCTCAGGCCAAAGGCGCCACCAAGCGCGACCCCAACGAGATGATTGTCGAGTTCCCGCGTATCTTCGACAGCCAGCCGGTTGACGTGCTGGCGCTCGACATTGCACTGGACAAGCTGAAATTGATTGACCCCCTGCAGGAGCGAATCGTCGAACTTCGTTTCTTTGCCGGTCTCACCGTTGAGGAAGTCGCGCAGGTGATTGACGTGTCTGAGTCTACGGTTAACCGCGAATGGGCGGTTGCGAAACTCTGGCTCCGGCGCGAATTGGCGGCCTTTTCGTAATTCATAACGCAGAAGATTTTCCAGGAAACTGCGCGCCGTAAAGCCAGGGCCGAGGTTCCTAGGAAAAATATTTCCTTTTGTTGACCAGATTCACTTCCCGATTGGACCTTTGTATCCAGACGGCTGCACAGCAGCCTACTTTCACAGAAAGAGGATATGAAAATGAAGACCAAGAAACAGTTGAACGTGAAGACGGATTTGAAGGCAGGCACCCTCACGCAGAATCACGTAGAAGCCGGTCTTAAGACCAAGAAACAGTTGAACGTAAAGACAAGCCTAAAGGCTGGCGGCCGCCAGATGAACCACGTTGAGGCCGGGCTCAAGGCCAAGAAACAGTTGAATGTAAAGACAAGCCTGAAGGCCGGCGGCGTCAGCTTAAACCACGTAGAAGGTGGCCTCAAGAGCAAGAAATCGTTGACCGTGAAGACAAGTTTAAAGGCTGGAGCTCTCACTTGTAATCACGTGGAAAAGGGACTCAAGAAGCAGTAATGCTCCGAATCCGCCTTTCTTGGGTAGATCCTAAGCTGGCCAGTGCGGTTGGGTTCAACAAAAACGTCCGAGCCCAGCTCGTCCCGGTAGCCTTACCTCAAGGGGAAGTCTCGCGGTTGTACCGCGCCAACAGGCGCCTCACTCTGCTTGGTCGCAACCCCATGGAAGGCGGCATTCTCAACCATGAGTTCCACCCGCTGGCAAGCGCGTCACGTTGAACGGTCTTCCCCAAAAAATATTTCGCTGAGATGACCAGATTCGCTTCGCGATTGGACCTTTTAATCCAGACGGCTGCAGAGCAGCCGACTTTCACGGAAAGAGGATATGAAAATGAAGACCAAGAAACAGTTGAACGTAAAGACAAGCTTGAAGGCCGGCGGCCTCGGATCACTGAATCACGTAGAAACCGGACTCAAGAGCAAGAAGAGTTTGAAAGTAAAGACAAGCCTGAAGGCCGGCGGCTATACCCAGAGCTTTAATCACGTAGAGACCGGGCTCAAAAGCAAGAAGAGTTTGAAAGCAAAGACCAACTTAAAGGCTGGCGGCTTCGGAGTGCTGAATCACGTAGAATCTGGATTGAAGAAAAAATAATGTCTCAAATTCGCCTTCCATGGGTAGATCCGAAACTGGCCGACGCGGCCGATATCAACGACCCAAACCTCGTTGACCTCAACCAGGCCTTCCGCGCCTGGCTGGTCTCCGCGGCTTTCCAGCGCCGGCTGAAAACAGACCTCAAAGCCGAACTGCACTCGCTGGAGCAACCGGCCTTGCAGCATGAGCAGGTCTGGCGTCTATACCGCGCTCACCGGCTCCTCACGCTGCTGGATCACAGCCCACTGGAAGGCGAACTTCTCGATTCCTACCTCCACCTGCTGGCCACCGGCGATGGCTGGTACTTTACCGCCCAGCGTGCCGTCCCTTACCAGGATGACGCCGAACGGCCTACAGGAATCCTCGAAATCTTCGCCCGTTTTCTCCGCGAGGCCAAGCCGCCAACCGGGGAACTGCTCATCGAAGACCCGGCCCAGCTGCCCTTCGCCCGCGTCTACCAAAAGGATGCCACCTACGTTCCCACCACCACCGAAATCCATGCCCCCATGGCCTCGCTGGAAGCAACCGCCAAGTTCTTCCGCAAAAATCGCACCCGTCTGTTGCGCGTAACGTGGTCTCCCCACGGCAAGATCACGTCAAAAATCCGCCGCTTCGTCAAAGATCTGCACGCCCACGGTATTCCGGTAGCCCTGGAGTTCGCTCCCGTCTGCGATTCTCCCGAGCCAGATGAGTTCATCTTCCAGGCGATGGACGAACTTCTCCGCGTGGAGCCTTACATCCACAAACTCACCCTCCGCACCACCCGCCCGGAACTGTCTGACCTGCTGACCGTCCAACTCGGCGCAGAATCAAACAACAAGCCCCGCTTCGCCCCACACCTGACTCGCCGAGTGGCGGTCGCGTCTGGCTCTCGCCTCACCGCCGCCAAACCACGAATCGTGAAGAGCAACTTCGACCTAGCCGCCATCTCCATCTTCTCCGATCCCGGCAAAGATGCCCACCCCTACCGCCTCGGCCGCGGGATTCCCAATGCGGAAGCGCCCTCCTTTGGGCGCCAACCCAAAGCCGGGCGGTTCATGCTCTTCGCCGAATGTGCCCGCGCCCTCCCCATCGGCGCAGAGGACGCCGCCTACTCGGAAGCCGTCGAATTCTTCCAAACCCGACGCCGCGCCGCGGAGTTCATCCGTGATTACGAGCCAGCCCAACACACCCGTGTTCTGTCCTTTCTGGAAAACCTGGTCAACCTGGAGGTTTTAAGCCTGTCATGAGCAAGAATAAAGGATACGTCCATCTGGTTGGCATCGGCCCCGGCGACGCGGGCGGCATCTCCATGGGCGCGCTCCAGGCCATCCAAAACGCGGAAGAGGTCTGGGGCTCTGACCTCGGCCCGCCCAACCGCGAGCGCCACTTCCTGCGGCCCTATCTGCAAGGTAAGAAGGTGGTCAACCTCAGCGGCTACTATGAACAACAGGACCTGCCGCGCGAATATTTCTATAGCGCTATTCCGCGCCGTGCCATCCATCTGGCCCGCCAGGGGCGCAAAATCACATTCCTGCTCAGCGGCAACCCCATGGTGTGGGTCGACCTCACCAATACGCTGAAGCAGCAGGCCGCCGAAGGCAACGTCGACCTCCGCATCACCCCGTCCATGTCCTTTCTCGATGTGATCTGGACCAACCTCCCCTTCGGTCTCACCGGCCCTCTGCAGGTGCGAGCCACCCTCATCGAAGACCCGGACATCACTCCCTATGTCGATTGCGTAGTGGGCCAAATCGGCGACACCGGCACCACCTCAGGCCAGGGCGATTTTGACCGCTTCGTAACCAACGTCAAGCGCCTCTATCCCCTGCATCATGAGGTGTTTGTCACCGGTTCCGACCCCATCCACGCGGAAATCTCCACCGCTAAAACCACTGTTGCCGAGCTATCGGATACGCTCCACAACTTCACCGCGGGCTACTACGTGGTGGTTCTCCCTCACCTTCCAGGACCCGGCGCCGATGCCTGATCTCCACGACCAAGCTATCGAACTGCTCAGCGCCTATCGCCTCAATGAGGCCGACGCCACCTGCAGTCGCGCCCTGCGCCGCTGCAATGACCCGCTGGAGCGAGCCAACCTTACCTGTACCCTGGCCCACATCCGCGAAGCCGATTCACAGGCGGTCTCGGCCAAAAAGCTCTACCAAAAAGTGCTCCAACTCCTCCACCGCAAGCACGGCGTGGGCATCTTCCGCGTAAAATCATGGCGCGGGCTTGGACGCATTCACCGTGTTGCGGGCGATTACCAGGGGGCCGTCGGCTTTCTGCGCCTCGCCGTTCGCCAGGCCGAAACGCTCACCGATGGCCGCCTCGAACTCGCGGACGCTCTGGGCGATCTGGGCGTTCTTTATCGCTACATGGGCCGCCTGGAAACCTCCGTCGCACTTTATCAGCGCGCTCTCGAAATCTGCATCGCCGAAAGCGGCCCCCGGCAACCCGCAGTGGCCACCTTCTATCACATGTTGGCAGGCGTCAACCACGTCCGCGGCCACCTTACAGAGGCGGAAACCTACGGCCGCCAAGCGGTGGAAATCCGCAGCGCGGCCCTCGGCCCCGATCATCCAGACACGGTGGCCGACGCCGCTTGTCTCGCAGCGATCCTAATTGATACAGGCGGGCTCGATGAGGCCGAAGCCATCCTGAAGCACGCCCAAAAGGTGTTTCTCAAAACCTACGGCTCGCCCCACTTCGAACTCGCGGTCACCCTACACAACCTCGCCTCCATCGCCAACGCGAAAGGCGATGACCGGCGCGCCGCCAAGCTCTTCTACCAGTCGCTTCAGATGAAAGAGCAGCTCTTTGGCCCCACCCACCCCGATCTCGCCATGACCCTCAACAACCTCGCCGTCCTGGAGCAACAATCCGGCAAGGAAGCCAAAGCCACCGCGCTTGGCCGCCGCGCCCTCGCCATCGCCCAGGCCCACCTTGACCCAGGCCACCCCAGCCTCGAACTCATCCGCGGTAATTGGTGCGAAGTTTGACCCACTATTGCAGATAACAACACCTGATTATTTGGTATTCCACCTGCTCTAGCAAGTGCATGGCAAAAGGCCAAATTAAAATCATTTCCGAGCGGTGTAAGGGCTGTGGCATCTGCGTGGAGTTCTGTCCCACCAAAGTGCTGGCTCTTTCCTCTGCTTTCAATGCTAAGGGTTATCACACTCCTCAAGCAGTAGCTCCTGAAAAATGTAGTGGTTGCGCGCTTTGTGGCGTGTACTGCCCGGATTTCGCCATTCATGGCTTCCGAGTCAAGGAGGACCCCAATGCAAGCCGACCCTAATGGTGTACTGACCGGCACCCATTTTATCGATGGCGACCACGCCTGCTGCGAAGGCGCACTTGCCGCCGGTGCCCGGTTTTCATCCGGTTACCCAATCACCCCCTCCACGGAAGTGGTCGAACGCTTCGCCGCCCGCATCCCCAAAGTAGGCGGTACGTTCATCCAAATGGAGGACGAACTGGCTGCATCCATTACACTAATGGGCGCGGTCTGGGCTGGCGCGAAGGCCTTTACGGTCACCTCTGGCCCCGGCTTCTCATTGATGATGGAGCACATCGGCTTCGGCGTCATGACGGAAACCCCGTGTGTCTTTGTCGACGTCCAGCGCGGTGGTCCTTCCACTGGTTTGCCCACCCTTCCCGCCCAGGGTGACATGATGCAATGCCGTTGGGGATCGCACGGCGATTATGAAATGATCGCCCTTTGCCCCAACTCCCCACAGGAATGTTTCGACCTCACGATCAAAGCCTTCAACCTGTCTGAGCAATATCGCACACCTGTGATGTTGATGATGGACGAGGTGGTGGGTCATATGACCGAACGGGTGGTTATCCCTGCCGCCGATGAGATCGAAGTAACGCCCCGAAAGTACACCACCAAGCCCCCCGGCGAGTTCTTCCCCTACCGTACGGACGGCGATCTGGTGCCGGAAATGATGAAGGCCGGCGATGGCTACCGGTTCCACGTAACGGGCCTCACCCACGACGAACGAGGCTATCCGGAGTTCACCCCGGCGATGCAGGCTAAGTTGATCCCCCGCCTGATGAATAAGATTCGGAACAACGTCAAAGACATTTCGATGTTTGACGAAGACACCGAAAACGCAGAAATTGTCGTCGTCAGCTATGGAATTACCAGCCGTGTGGCTCAACGCGCCATCGATATGGCCAACGAGCGCGGCATTCGCGCCGGTCGTTTGCGCATGATCACGGCCTGGCCGTTCCCTGATTTCAAATTCGAAGAGTTGGCCACCCGCGTGAAGGCCTTTGTTGTTCCTGAGCTCAATATGGGGCAAATGTCCCGCGAGGTACAGCGCGCCGTCAATGGCAAAGCGCGCGTCTTGCCCGTTCATCACCCCGGTGGCGCCGTTCACCACCCCGAACAGATTCTCGATGTGATATTGGAGGCTACCCGATGACAGCCGAAGCTCCTACAAATGTAAATCCTTTTGAAATGTACTATCGGTCAGACCGGTTACCGCACATCTGGTGCCCAGGCTGCGGACTTGGCACCACGGTAAACTGCTTTGCCCAAGCGCTGATCAATTCCAAAGTTGACATTGATAAGACTGCGATCGTCTCCGGTATCGGTTGTTCCGGTCGCACCGCCGGGTACATGAATCTGGATTCGTTCCACACCACGCATGGCCGCGCGATTCCCTTCGCTACCGGTTTGAAACTGGCGAATCCCGATTTGAACGTCGTGGTCTATTCCGGTGACGGGGATCTATTTGCCATCGGCGGCAACCATATTATGCATGCCGCCCGCCGCAACATGGATCTCAAAGTTATATGCGTTAACAATCTGACCTACGCGATGACCGGCGGTCAAACCGGCCCGGCAACGCCGATGGGTTCCATCAGCGCCACCGCTGTTTATGGGTCATACGACGAACCTTTCAATATGCCCAGCCTGATGGATGCGGCAGGCGCGGTTTACGTGGCACGTTGGACCACGTTCCACGTCAAACAGCTGGAAAAGTCCATGACCGAAATCATGAACAAGAAAGGCTTCTGCTTCATCGAAGTCCTCTCTCCGTGCCCCATCATGTACCAGCGCCGCAATAAGCAAGGCGACGCCGTCGACACGATGAAAATGTATAAAGAGAAAGGCAAAATTCGCAACGGTGCACATACTTTCGAAACGCACATGGTCCCTGGCGGTGACATTGTTCTAGGCAAGTTCGTGGACCGCGACCGCCCCGGCTATATCGATTTGATGCGCCAACATCTGCATGAAAAACTGGGCGAAGAGTTCATCAATGAAGGAGTTCCCGTATGCGCCTGACAGAGATTCGATTTGCCGGCTTTGGCGGCCAGGGCGTAATCCTAGCCGCGATCGTCATGGGAAAAGCGGCGACGATCTATGAGAACCTCTTCGCCACCATGACTCAAAACTTCGGTCCGGAATCGCGTGGCGGTGCGTGCAGTGCGCAGCTCATCGTGTCATCCGAACCTGTTTTGTATCCATACGTTACGCAGCCCGACATCATGGTGGTGATGTCGCAGGAAGCCTATCTGAAGTTTGCGCCGGAACTGAAACCCGGCGGCCTGATGCTGGTGGAGGAGGAGTTGGTCCGCATCTCCGATCTGCCGCCCGCAACACAAGTCTATGGGATTCCAGCCACACGGCTGGCCGAAGAGATTGGCAAGAAGGTCGTCCTCAATATGGTGATGGTGGGTGCGTTCACAGCCGCCACGAACCTTCTGAACCCGGAATCGGTCCGCAAGGCTGTCGCTGACTCCGTTCCTGGCCACCTGCGCGAGGTCAACTTGCGCGCCTTTGACGCAGGCTTCAACTACCCGATGACCTGTCAGAGGGAAGGCGATTTAGTAGGATCTACGTTAGTAGTAGAGTGAGCCGAGGCGGCCTTCTCGCGTATCTGTTTCGCCAACCGTTTTGATTCCTGAGCGGTCCACGTGCAGAAGGCCTTCTTCTCTTCCGCCGATAGTTTCGCTTCCGGGTGCAGCATCGTGTACCGGGGCAATGGCATCCTATCCGTCTGAACATCGGCACATGCCGCAGTCAGCAGTCCCATCTCTGACCTCTCTGAAAGTCCTGCCTGCACTGACCACTTGGAAAGATTCATCGTCTTCCGTGCATTGAATACATCCTTGCCGATTAACAACGACATCGGAGCGATGCGGCTATACCACGGCCAAACCGTTGCATCGGAATGGCAGTTCTTGCACGACCGATTGAGAATTTGCTGCACATGCGCCGGAGGCTCCATCCGCGACTCAATCGTGTGTGCTCTTTCAACCTGAGGGTTTAGCTGCCCGCCCACCGGCAGGAACTGAATCCCAACCCCCAACACCATCGCACAAACCAGTAAGAAATTCTTCATGTCCTAAGAGTAAGGCAAGTGGATTTGGGAGGTGTCGGGAAGCTGTAAAGGTTTAGTAAGAACCGCTGGCCTTACTTTGTGACCTCGGCGACTTCCACTGGGATCTGTTCAATAAAGCGCATCACTTTTTTGGGGTAGGCATTGCGCGCGGGGTTGTACTGCCTCAAAATTCCCTGCATGTCCTTGCCGGCGTATATCGAGGAGTTGGCAAACTGTGCGGCAACATAATGGATGCCAGCCGAAATGCTCTTGAAGCGTGCTCGTCCGGAATTCCATCCGAAGACATTTCCATTGTGTGCGAACTTCCCGCCGGTCGACTCCACCATCGATATGCCGGGCAATAACCGCCAATCCAAATGATGTTTGTCCGCAGCCATAAGGAAATCGCCTGCGTACTTACCGAGCGGACTGCCATATTTTTTGAAGAAGTTTACCAGCGCGTCGCAACGGTTATCGGCTGGGCACGGATTCGGAGGGGGCTGCGCAGCGGTAGTCTGCGCCATCAATGAGATAGGAGAAGCAAAGGCTAAGGCCATGGCCAAGCCAGAAAAATAAGGATTTGCCCACCAATAGGGGCGCTTGAAGCTCCAGCCCTGCTCATCCAGACAACCAGGGGTGTGCCATTCACGCAACATCTCGTTTAGCCGGTCTGCGATCTCTGTATCAATCTGGCCTGCATACTGCGTCAGGTAGTTGATGCGGTAGATGCCATCGGGGAGCTTTTCGAACTGTCCCTCCTCGATTGCGACCAGATATTCGGCCCGAATTTTCGTCTGTTCCTCAATGGCCGCAAGGGAAATCCCCATGCGAATCCGAAGCTCTGACAGCGTCTCTATTTCCTGCCGAATTGTGTTTTTTGATAATCCCATAGGTAAAAAATGCGGGTGAGGTTTGGTCCGAACAACTCTTGGTGTTCCCGCTTCCCGCTAGCGGACAACACTTTCGTCCACCCCTCTATTTTACCTAATTCAACTACCCTTCTGCTGACCCGGGGTACCCCGGGTGGAAAAGTACCGGTCAGAGGCTTGTGGAGTTCCTACAGGAATAAAACAATTGGAGCAAGAATTGTCGAATGAGATTTGCGTCCAAATGCTATTTCAGATCGCGGATTTTTGTGGCAGCATGTTCGCACGCCATGGAGTCAGTCATGCCTGATGCAAGGAATGCACAGGCGTTTGAGGTGGCCGTGCGGATAGCATTTTCACGGGTCTCCCCTGATGCTGTCTTGCACGATTGCCGACCCTGAAACTCTACGCAGACCTCTAAGCGATGGGTGCCCAGGTTCATGCTTGAATAGATCATCAGCCCTACCATGGCTAGCACGCCAATGACAATTACGGGTATCAGTTTCTTGTTCACTTGGTCTCCGCGAATAGGGCAGGCGAATCGCCCGCCCCACCCTTGATAAACACTCTGTCCGTGGGTGGCGCAGGCGATTCGCCTGTGCAATTACTAATTCCCATCGGTCCTTAAAGCCTACTCTTTGAAAAAGCTGCCCATCTTGCGGAACTTCTCGTAACGCTGTTTGATCAGTTCCTGTTCGCTCAGCTTGCCCAACTGTTCAAGCGAAGTCTCCAGCGCCTCAGTCAAAAATGTGGCCGCCTGATCGAAGTCATTATGGGCCCCGCCGGCAGGTTCCGGGATAATCCCATCGATCAGTCCTAATTGCAGCAGATCCTTCGCCGTAAGCCGCAACGCCGCCGCCGCCAATTCCGCCTTGGCCGAATCGCGCCATATGATTGCGGCGCAGCTTTCCGGGCTGATAACGCTATAGACTGCTTTCTCGAGCATGAGCACCACATTGCCGACACCCAAGGCCAGCGCGCCACCGCTGCCGCCCTCACCGATCACAACGGTGACCAGCGGCGATTTTAACCGGGCCATTTCGCGCAGGTTCACCGCGATCGCTTCGGCCTGTCCGCGCTCTTCCGCGTCAATGCCAGGATACGCTCCAGGCGTGTCCAGCAAGGCAATGACCGGACGCCGGAACTTTGCTGCCAACTCCATCGCCCGCAATGCCTTACGGTAACCTTCGGGCTTCGGCATGCCGAAGTTGCGGTGTAGTTTCTGCTTCGTGTCGCGCCCCTTCTCTTGCCCGATGTACATCACTTGCCGCTGGTTTAATGTCCCCATGCCGCAGATGATGGCCGGATCCTCTCCAAAGGCGCGGTCGCCGTGGATCTCAGAAAAATCCGGCGACAACCTCTGAATGTAGTCAATCGCATGCGGCCGTTTCGGGTGCCGCGCAAGTTGTACGCATTCCCATGCCGGATCTTTGCCGACGTGGGCCGCTTCTATACCTAATGGAATCTCTTCTGGCATGGGTTAACCTGCAAGCACCTCAACGCACTCTGGTCCGCAAATGCGCTCGATTTCCGCGCGAAACTCTTTGTCTGGCCGGATCTTCGTGTCTACATCCAGGATAACGGAAAAGTCGCCGCGTTTCTCAAGCCGCAGCCGCACGCCGGCCGAGCCGGGTTTGCGCTTGAACAGTTGACTGATCTCCGACGCCCGGTCATTGTCGCTATCCTTTAATACTACGCGGATAGAAATTAAGCTCGGCAGCGGCACCCGCGCCACTTCCAAGGGCACGATCGACTGAATGGAAATCTTGGGCTGGGCGTTTTCTTCCGGCAGCACCAGGCCGCGCACCAGCATCGGTTTGTCTTCCACCAGGAACTGCGAAACGCTTTCGTAGGTGGTGGTGAACGCCATCGCTTCGATGCTGCCCTTCAAGTCTTCCAACTGCATGGAGGCCCAAGGCTTGCCGTCTTTATTGCGCCGCCGCTGGATGCCGCTCAGCGTGCCGCACAGCGCGACTTCCACACCTTTGGCCAGCTCTTCCATTGCGTCAGTGGTGTGCGAGGCAAGGTCATTCACTTTGTCCTTGAACTGGTCCAGCGGATGCCCCGTCACATAGAAGCCCAGCAGCTCTTTTTCGCCTAGCAGTTTATCCTGCGGTGTCCAGTCCGGCACATTCGGAAGTTCCTCTTCCGATTCCTCTTCCGATGCAAACAGCTCGCCGAACAAACCTGTCTGGCCGCTCAGCTTGTCTTTCATTAGCCGCTGGCCGTGCTCCATCGCCCGGTCCGTCACCGCCATCAATTGCGATCGCGTGCCCTCAAACGAATCCATCGCCCCGGCGCGAATGCTGCTTTCGATCATCCGCTTGTTAATGGAACCCATGTCCACTTTTTCGCAAAACTGGAAGATGGACTTGAATTTACCGATTTCGGTGCGTGCCTTGATGATCGCTTCCACCGCCGCCTGGCCGAGGTTCTTCACGGCCCCAAGCCCGAAGCGAATGGCTTCTGCGTCAGGCGTAAAGTTCCAGTCGGACGAATTCACATCCGGTGGCAACACCTTGATCTGCATGTCGCGGCACTCGTTGATGTACTTTACTACCTTTGTAGTGTTACCGGTTTCCGACGTGAGCAGGGCGGCCATGAAGTCGATCGGATAGTGCGCTTTCAGGTACCCGGTGACATACGCCAGGTAGGCATACGCTGCAGAGTGAGACTTGTTGAACCCGTAGCCGGCGAACTTGGCCATCAGGTCGAAGATCTTCTCGGTCTTTTTCTGAGGGTGGCCCAGTTTCCGAGCGCCCTCCACGAAGCGCACCTTCTGCTTGTCCATCTCAGCGACATTCTTTTTACCCATGGCACGACGCAAAAGATCGGCGTCGCCTAGTGAATAGCCGGCCAGGATGTTGGAAATCTGCATCACCTGTTCCTGGTACACGATGACGCCGTAAGTCTCTGCCAGCACAAGCTTTAGCTCAGGAAGATCGTAAACCACGTCCTTCCGTCCATGCTTGCGGTCGATGAAGTCTGGAATTAGTCCGCCTTCGATTGGGCCCGGCCGGTACAGAGCGTTCAGTGCACAAAGATCCTCTACGCGCTCCGGTTGATACTTGCGCAGAATGTCGCGCATGCCTGGCGATTCAAACTGGAACACGCCTGACGTGTAGCCCTTCGAAAAGATCTCGTAGGTCTTCTTGTCGTCGAGCGGAATGTCTTCAATCACCAGTTCGACGCCGCGGTATTTCTTGATGAGCTTCAGTGCGTCGTCGATCAGCGTCAGCGTCGTCAGACCCAGGAAGTCCATCTTCAGCAGCCCGAGTTTTTCCAGGCCGCCCATGTCATACTGGGTCACAACTTCGTCTTTGTTTGTCTTCGACAGCGGGACAATGTCGGTGAGCGGGACCGGCGAAATCACGACGCCTGCCGCGTGCACGCCGCTGTTTCTCGCCATGCCTTCCAGCTTCACCGCGACGTTTAGAACTTCGCGTACCCGCGGGTCTTTGCGCGCGGCCTCTTCAAATCCAGGCTCCTGGGCGAAGGCATCCTTCAGCTTGATGTTCAGCTGATTGGGCACCATCTTGGTCAGCTTTTCCACGTCGGCGAAGGTGAGGTCGAGCACGCGGCCAACGTCTTTAATGGCCGCCTTGGTCGCCAGCGTTCCGATCGTGATAATCTGAGAAACCTGCTCGCGGCCATACTTTTCCGTAACGTACTGAATCACCGACCCGCGTCCGCGGGTGCAAAAATCCACGTCGATATCAGGCATGCTGATACGTTCGGGATTCAAAAAGCGTTCGAACAGCAACCCGTACTGCAGCGGATCGATATCGGTGATCTGCATCGCGTAAGCCACCATGCTGCCGGCGGCCGATCCGCGCCCCGGGCCTACCGGGATGTCTTTCACGCGCGCAAACCGGATGAAGTCCCATACGATCAGGAAGTAGCCAGAGAACTTCATCTTCTGGATCATTTTGATTTCGCGATCCAGACGTTCGGAATACTCGGCCAGTTCGTGCTTCAGTTTGCCGTCACGGCGCATCGCTTCGAGGCGGCCGCGCCGCTTCTCAAAGCCCTGGCGGGCGACGTATTCAAAGTAGGTGTCGATGGAATGTTCAGGCGGAACGTCGAACTTCGGAAACGGATTGGTGACGCTTTCGAGCTTGATATTACATCTTTCGGAGATGTCGTAGGTGCGGTCGAGCGCATCTGGAATTTCGCCGAAGACTTGGAGCATGTCAGCCTTCGATTTGATGTAAAACTCAGGCTTATCCATCCGCATCCGGTTCGGATCGCTGATCGATTTGCCGGTCTGGATGCAGACCATGATCTCCTGCACTCGCGCGTCTTCCTTGCGCAAGTAATGGGAATCATTGGTGGCAACCATTGGGATGCCGGTCTCCTGCGACAGTTGCTTCACCAGCGGGACGACCTTGAAATCCTGGTCCAGGCCGTGGTCCTGAATTTCGAGGAAAAAGTTGTCCTTCCCGAACATGTCGGAGTAGTTGTAAGCGATGCGCTTGGCTTCGTCGTACTTGTCGCCCATCAACGTTTCGTTGATGTCGCCCTTCAGGCAGGCCGACATGGCGATTAGTCCCTTGGAGTGCTGGGCCAGCAGGTCCTTGTCAATTCTAGGTTTGTAGTAGAAGCCTTCCAGGTAGGCAGAGGAGACCAGTTTGACGAGGTTTTTATAGCCCTCCTGGTTTTCGCAGAGCAGCACCAGGTGGTTGTAGCGGTTGTCGATTTCCGACTTCTTCTTGCGGTCCGACTGCGCGACGTAGACTTCGCAGCCGATGATCGGCTTGATGCCCTTGTAATTGGCCTTGGTATAGAATTCGACAGCGCCAAATAGGTTGCCGTGGTCGGTCATGGCGATCGACGGCATCTTCTGCTCGGCGACTACATCCATCAACTGGCCAATTTCGCACGCACCGTCGAGCAGCGAGTAATCAGTGTGGCAATGGAGGTGAATGAAGGGGACGTTCGACATCGGAAACTACCAGTATAGACCTTGCCGCAAGCGGTCGGGGCGGTGTCGTTCGATCACGTAGTCTTGAATCAATCCTAGGAAACCAGTCATAATGTCAACATGGGCGCGTTACCAGTTACCAGGCTTACCGTCGAAGAATACTTCGCGATGGATGCAACCTCCGAGCGTCCACTCGAATACCACGATGGCGAAATCTTCCAGATCGTTGACGCAACGCCACATCATGCCCGTATCAACAGCAATGCCAACTATAGCCTTGCGAAACGATTGGAAGGATCCCCCTGCTTCTGCAACACCAACCTCAATATACGCACCACAGCACGCAATTACGTGGTTCCCGATATCACCATAGTCTGCGGCCAGGTCATTCTCTCGTCTGAGTCCAAGAACTCTGTAACAAACCCCAAACTCGTAGTCGAAATCCTCTCCCCCAGTACCGCTGACTTCGACCACGGAGGTAAATTCGAGCTTTACTGCCAACTCCCTGCCTTTGAAGAATATGTCCTAATTGCCCAGGACAAACCCAAAGTCGAAGTCTTCACCAAGGAATCCCCGGTGCGCTGGATCCTCACCAAATACGAAGGCCTCCAGGCCACCATCCGCCTGGAATCCCTAAACCTCGAAATCCCCGCCGCCGAAATCTACGCCGGTGTCGAATTCCCGCCGCCAGACCCCAATCTGACGTAAATCTGACAATCATCACACCCAATCCACATCGTCTGCAGTTACAATCAATCACAGCATGGCTCTGGAATCGGACTGGCTCAAACCGCCGAGAAGGCTGCTGTTATTTCTCTTTACCTTGACCCTTGTCTCGGTATCCTCCCTCCTCTGGTTCGGCTGGAAACTCCTCGAACAGGAGCGCCTTGTCGAAGCGCAGCGAGGGCAAGAACGGCTGGAACAGGCGGCGGACCGAATCGCCGCATCCCTTCGCCGCACCATCTTCGAAACCACCGCCCGGCTTACAACCTGGAAGCCCGGCCAACCCTCGCAGTTCCCCTTCAAGCCGGAACTGCTCCTCCAAATCCGCTCCGGCCACCTTACTGTGGAACCCGCCGGAATTCTGCTCTACTACCCCACCGAAGTCATCCCAGAAGCTCCAGAGCCCCTGTTTACCCAGGCAGAGATGTTCGAATTCGCTCAGGACCAACCCTTGGAAGCACTGCGCCTCTACCGCCAGTTGGCCGCCAATCCAAATTCCGCAATTCGTGCGGGTGCCCTGATCCGCCAGGCGCGCGTCCTGCGCCGGCTGAATCGCATGGCAGAAGCGACCCCGCTCTATCACCAACTGGCAACAATCAATGACGCGACGGTTGCCGGCATCCCTGCCGATCTCGTGGCTATCAGCGAATTGGCTGCACTTACCAAGTCCGGTACGCGGCAACTACAGCATGACCTTTCGACCGGCCGCTGGGCGCTCACACGCGGACAGTTCTTTTACCATTGGTCGCAAACAGCAAAAGCGGAGGAACTGCCGGAGCCCGCCGCGACACTTTCCGACGCCGTGCACCAGTTCCACCACAGCCCCGGCCAAACCACCCTTTGGGTATACGGGCAACCGCTGCTGGTCTTCCACACCGGGCCTCCTGAAAGCCAATCCGTGCTATTCGCCCGCCCCTCCGCACTCCTCGTCAACCAGGACACTCAGTTCGCAATCGTCGATGCCGAAGGCCGCATCCTCGCTGGTGTTCGCGATGCTGGTACGCGCGCCGCTATCCGCACTGCGGCTGAAAGCCAACTGCCCTGGACTCTCTATTTCTCCGCTCCACCATCGCAACCGGGTGCGCATCTGAGCGACCAACAGCGCTTCCTGCTCTGGGCAATCGCAGTCATGATCGTATTCCTGTTGCTCTGCACCTACTTCATTGCGCGCGCAATCCGCCGTGAAGCCGATCTGCTCCGACTGCAGTCTGACTTCGTCTCCGCCGTCTCACACGAATTCCGCTCCCCGCTCACCACCATGCGGCAGCTCTCGGAAATCCTCTCGCTCGGCCGTGTCCCTTCTGAAGAACGCCGCGCCCTTTACTACGCGACGCTTGTTCGTGAAACAACCCGGCTCCAGCGCGTGGTTGAATCTCTGCTGCACTTCGGCTCCATGGAAGCCGGCGCCAGAAAGTACCACTTCGAAGAGTGCACTCCCGCCACGCTCGTCCGCGAAGTTGCAGCGGAGATGCAGTCCCAACTCCCGGCAACCGCGCCTCGAATTCTCTGTGATGACTTTTCCGGGCAAGTGCGAGTTGCCATCGACCCCGATGCGTTCTCTGTCGCGCTGCGCAACCTGATCGATAACGCCATTAAATATAGCCCCGGCCAGCGCGCCGTCTGGGTCGACCTGCATCGCACAGGCGATCAACTCGCCATCGCAGTCCGCGACCACGGCCTGGGCATCACTGACCTCGAAAAGAAATCGATCTTCCAGAAATTTGTGCGCGGCACCGCCGCCTCCAGCGGCAACGTCAAAGGCTCCGGGGTCGGCCTGGCAATGGTTCGACACATCGTCGACGCCCACGGCGGCACGATCACAGTCGATAGCAGGCCCGGAGTCGGCAGCACCTTTACCATTCACCTTCCTGCCCTTGAACCCGCACCCGAAAGGATCATCAATCAATGACCCGCATCCTCATCGCCGAAGACGAACCTGGCATCGCACTTGGATTGGAAGACGATCTCAAGATGGAGGGCTACGACGTCGAGCTGACTGACAACGGACTGGCCGCCGCCAGGCTCGCCACGGAATCCGCGTATGATCTGATCATCCTCGACGTCATGCTGCCCGGCAAAGACGGCTTCGAAGTCTGCCGTCAACTCCGCCGCCTCGGCCTTCAGACTCCTATCCTAATGCTCACCGCCAAAGCCCAGGAGTCTGAAAAGGTGATGGGACTTGAACTCGGCGCCGACGACTACGTCACCAAGCCCTTCGGCACACGCGAATTGCGCGCACGAATCAAGGCTCTGCTACGTCGCGGCACGCACAGCCCCGAGCACGAAACCTATGTCTTCGGCGAAATTGAAGTCGATTTCTCGCGCGGCGAACTCCGCAACGGAGGTGTACCGGTTGAGCTCACTCCGATTGAATTCAAGCTCATCGGATTGTTCATTCGCTCCCGTGGCCGCATCCTAACCCGCGAACAACTGCTTGCCGGAGCGTGGGGCGAAGAGACCTACGCATCGGACCGGGTTGTCGACAATCACATCGTAAACCTGCGCCGCAAAATCGAACCCGATCCGGCCAACCCGCGCTACCTGCGAAATCTTCGTGGACTGGGGTACCGCTTCGATGGCTAAAATCTTACGCATTCGTGACACAATTCGCATCGCACCCAAACTTTGGTTTCTTATCCTGTGCGTGGGAGGGAAAACGATGGCTGCCACCGATCCGGAAATCCGGCTCGAAGCAGCTATCCATCGCGAAGTTGTTATGGGAGACCTAAGCTCAGCCATTGAGGAATATCGGCAGATCCTGGCCCAAGCTGGCACGCCGCGGCCGGTGGCCGTACGCGCGCTCTTTCAAACCGGCCAGTGTTTCGAAAAATCGGGCCGCCGCCCGCAGGCGCGCGCAGCCTATCTGCGCGTCACCAAGGAATTCAATGACCAGCCCGCGGTCGCCGCGCTTGCCCGCGAGCGGCTCAACGAAATTGAAAACACGGTCCCTGGCCCGCTCAACCTCAAGTTCGATCAAGGCGAGGCGGGCAAACTTCCTGAAGGCTGGTTTGTGCCTGTCCTGCCGAAGGACGCCAACCAGATGGCCCAGCTTCGCACAGCCGGCTGCCAGGTTCACCCGAAATGCGCCGTGGTTTTGGTGCCTGAAAACGATCCCGCGCGCATAGGCAATCTCATGCAAAGCTTCAGCGCCGCCGCCTATCGCGGCAAAACGGTCAGACTTCGTGCGTGGCTGCGGCTGGAGGCGGCTTCTGCTGAAGATCACGCCCAAATGTGGCTCTCCGTCGATCGCGCCAATGACCGCAAAGGGTTCTTCGACAACATGAGCGGGCGTCCCATCGTTACGCCTGAATGGACCAAATGCGAAATTCAAACGCAGGTTGACCGCGACGCAACGTTCATTAAGTTCGGCATCATGACCATCGGCCGGGGACGTGTGTTCGTCGATAACGTCTCCTTCGAAACCATCGCAAAATAGTCCGGCTCCACCACCAATCCAAGGAGTATCGCAATGCAATTACTACAACTGCGCCCGATCTTCGCCATCGCAGCCATCTGCGCGTTGGCTACCGCTCAACCAGCGAAGAAGTATAAGGATCAACAGGAATTCGAACTCTATGATGCCGCGGCAAAACAGATAGCTGCAAACGAGTTGTCCAAGGCCATCGCCACGCTCGAATCCTGGCAAACCAAATACCCTTCGTCCGACTTTGTGATCGACCGTCAGAAGTTGCTCGTCCAGTCCTACTATGGCGTCAACCAACCGGCGAAGGCGCTTGATGCTGCCGTCACGCTGGCCGGCACAGCCTTTACCGACACAGCGGATCAGATTCGCCTGCAATATCCGCTGGCGATGGCGATTCAGCGTGTCGCCGAGCCCACGCCCGCGCAAGTTGCCACCGCTTCCGCCGCGGCAAAAGGACTCGCCGCGCTCGATCAACCGCCCCCCGGGATGGCCGCCCCGGATTGGCAGCGTGCCCGCGCAGATCTCCAATCGACAGCCGACAGCGCCCTTCGCTACATCGCCCTGGTGCCCGTGCTCGCAGCGATGAAAACCAACGACTGCGCCACTGCGGAAAGCGCTGCCCGTAAAGGTGTAGAGCAGTTTCCGCAAAGTGTTCAAGCCACCTGGTTCCTCGCCACCGCGCAGATGTGCCTGGCCCGAAAAGATGCCACCAAATGGCCGCAAACGCTTTACTCGTTTGCTCGCGCCGCATCGCTGGATCCGGTCAGCGGAGCAGTCGACCCCAAGTGGCAGCAATCCACGGTGACGCCCTACTTTGAAAAGCTCTATGCGCAATATCACGGCGTTGACAAGGAGGCGATGGCCCAACTCAAGCAGCAATCGCTTGTTGCGCCATTTCCGGATGCGAACTTCACTCTGAAATCGGCTGCTCAAATCCTTACGGACAAGCAAGCTGATCTCGAAAGCAAGTATCCGGAATATGCCCTTTGGTTGCGTGTGAAAGCCGCCCTCTCCGCGCCTGATGGCGATCAATACTTCGCCACTCAGCTCAAGGATTCGGCCGTCCCCAAGTTCACCGGTGTTCTTGTTGCCGCAAAACCCGAGTGCCGCCCCAAAGAACTGCAGATCTCCATACGCGGGCCGGAAAGCAGCGCCCCCACTGAGATCGTTCTTAAACTGGAAAAGGCACTCACCGGCAAGCCGGCGATGGAGAAGGAGATTGGCTTTGAGGGCGTTGCCGCTGCCTTCACGCAAAACCCATTTCAACTCACGTTGACGACTGAGGCGGCCAAGCTTTCTGGTTTACAGCTTTCGCCATGCGCGGGCTCGGTGCGCTCCTCGCGCTGAATCAGCATGAAAGGGCTCAACGTCTGGCGCCTTCTGCTCGTCACCATGATTAGTGACTCCAGTAAATCGCGCTTCAAACACCCGTAAACAGGGCTTCTCGTTGATTGAGATGCTCATCGTGCTGGCCATCATCATGGTCATTCTAGCTATCGCCATACCCAATATGCTGCGTGCGAAAATGCTCGCCAACGAAACCGCTGCCATCGGCGCGATCCGAACTTTGAACACCGCCGAAATGCAGTTTCTCGCCCAGCACAACAAGTATTCATTCACGCTACGCGAACTTGGCCCCGAGGGGGCAGGCCTCATTCCAGACACCCTCGCCGCAGGCAACAAGGACGGCTACAAATATGAGTTGGAAGAAAACAAGGGAGGCTACGCTATCCATGCCGCGACTGTGAACCGCAACTTCAGTGGCCGACGCCAGTTTTACAGCGATCAATCTCTGGTGATCCGCGAAAATTGGGGCACCGAACCGGCCACGGCCACCAGTTCGGCAGCAGGGAACTGAGGCAGTCTCGCCACCCATCCGAATTTGCCGTCGACTGCTCTATTGTAGGATCAATCTCTGGTGATCCGCGAAAACTGGGGCACCGAACTGGCCACGGCCACAAGTGCTGCAAGCGGAAACTGAAATAGGACCCGTGCAATAAAAAAGCGGACGCCCCGAAAGGCGTCCGCTTATTAAAGCCCGAACTTCTAAACTAAGCCTTCGCTTTTGAGAGCATCGGACGTAGCACCAGATTCACCAGCACCATCAGTACGCTGGCAATCGGTAACACCATCAGTGCCGAACCGAGCTGCTTCGGATCCGTTCCACCAATTGCGCCGATAATGCGCGAACTCACGACCAGTCCCAGCCAACCACAGGTGATCACAATACCCATCGCGGTTGCAGTTGCTTTGGGGAACGCGTCGCCTGTCATGCCGAGCGTTGTCGGGAACACCGGAGCCATCGCCAAGCCGCCGCAGAATACAGCAATCCAGGCAACCGTTGGGCTGCTCGATTGCAGCATCATGTAGGTGGTGATCGCCATCAACACGGCCGAAATCAAAGTGACCGTTACTGGGGCGATCAGATGCAGGATGCGCGAAACCACTACGCGGCCAAGCAGCAGGCCGAACGCGAAGCCGAATGACAGAATGTTCTTCGCTTCGGTCTCGCTGATACCGGTGGTGATCAGGTAGGTAACGAACCAGTTCCACACGCCGACTTCCGCTGCTACATAGAGAAACAGGAACAGCGAAAGCAGCCACAATGTGGGGCTGGAAATCAGTGCCCCGGCTTCGGACAACTTGAAGCCTCGCTCGCCGCTGGGCGGTGGCATTGTAGTGGTCACGTGCACCAGGAACGTAACAGCAGCCAGTGCGCCACCGGCATAGCAGAGCCGCTGCGCGTCGTTATTCAGAAGGTTACCGGCGACGAACGGCGTAACCAGTCCGCCGAGGCCGAAGAACAGGTTCAGCAGGTTCAGCGTCGAAGAGCGCTTCTCTTCGTTGATGTCGGCAACCAGTGCGTTGCCGGCTGTAACGATGATGCCGCCGCCCAAACCGAGCAGCAGCATGAAGCCCATGTAAAGGTCATAACCGCTCACCATGGCCAGCGCAAACAGTGCGATGGAAATGAGGCCCAGGCCGGTGACGAGCGCGACTTTCTTGCCTTTATTGTCGATGATCGGTCCCGCGGAAAGCGATGCGATCACAAGACCGATCGCCTGCGCCAACGCGATGTTGCCGTTCTGTTCAGGAAGCAACTTCCAACTCGGCATGATAGTGCCAAGCATTGCCGCGATCATGCCATACACAAAGATCGCTAATATCGCCGCCAGTATGAGGCGGCCTGGGTTCACTTTTGCCATTGATGAGATCCTTTCAGGATTACAAATAGTATCAGAAATCGCGTGGCGTTAGCCTGCGAAGCTCCACTTGTCGGTCTTTGCATTCCACAGGACCTTTTTGTTGTTGCGCAAAGAAAGCGTGGCCATGTGGCCGCCGATGGCCGCCTGCTGGCCCACTTCGGGCGGCGCGATCACCGTGCCGTTGCCGCGAACCGCGTCAATGAAGTTCTTCACGTGAGCCTGCACTGCAAGATTGTCGTTGCCTGGCAGGTTGGTTTCGAACTCCTTGCGCGATGCAATATTTGCCGGCGCTTTGCCGCGGAATTTCTCGGTGGAGAACTTCAGAACCTGGCGATTGAGCACTTCGATGGTGCCTTCATTGCCGCAGAACTGTTCACCGTAGCCGAAGTTTTCGTTACCGAAGTAGCAGCTGTAGTTGATGTGGAACTTGTCGGCGTAATCGTAAATGGCGCTCAGCGTGTCGGGTACTTCGCGATCATCGCTCGCGTCGGCCCAACGGTAGATGCCGCCCGAAGCCATGCAGGATGTGGGCACGGTCTTGCCGACAACGAAATTCGTTATGTCCGTCTGGTGCACCAGCAAGTCGGTGGAGATGCCACCCGAATAATCCCAATACAAGCGCCATTGGAAGTAGCGACCCTTGTGGAACGGGCGTTTCTTGGCGGTACCCAGGAAGCGGTTGAAGTCGGTGTTCTCTTCGTTGGTGTCATCGGGAATCGCATAGCGCCATGCCGGATTGTCGTTCAGCGAGTTGCGATACCAGAACGCGCGCACATAATGGATGTCGCCGATCATGCCCTGCGCGATCATCTCTTTGGCTTTGATGTACAGCGAATTGCTGCGGTTCTGCGTGCCCACCTGAACGATTTTGTTGGCTTTCTTCGCCGCCTTCACAATGTCCCAACCTTCTTCGATGGTGTGGGCGATCGGTTTTTCCAGGTAGATGTTCTTGCCTGCGGCGAGTGCCGCAATGGCCATATCGTGGTGGAGATGCTCCGGCGTGGTGATGAAGACCACGTCGATGGAGGGGTCCTTGAGCAGATCGCGGTAATCCACGTACGTCTTAGGCGCGTTGCCGCCGTTGGTCTGAACCTTGTCCTTGCCTTTCGCGAGGTTGCCTTTGTAGGTATCGCAGACGGCAGTGACTTCGACGTCCTTACCCAACGCCTTGTACATCATTTCCATGACGTAGTTGCCGCGGGTGCCTGTGCCAACCCAGCCGACGGTGGTTTTGTTATTTGCGCCCAGCATGGGCAGCGCAGCGGGCGCGGCGGCCAGAACGGCGGCCGAGCTTCTGATGAAGTTACGACGGGAAACTTCGTTTTCCATAAGAGAACACTCCTCGGGTATTTTATTAACTTTTCAGCATATCACGCAGGCGGGCATGACTAATAAAAGCGCACATTGTCAATTTCCAGCCAGCCCTCGCCGCCTGCGGGGCGGGCGATTTCAAACCCTAGCAATAGCAGATCGCGTCCGGTCCACGCCACCTTTTTGGCGGATTCCGGCTGCTTCAATTCAGAGAACGGAATGCGGATCTCCTTCCATTCCGCCGAGCCCTTGAATGGTGCGCGGAACGTGCTGCGGTCGCGCGCACCTCGCGTCGGTACATGCAACGTATAAGCCCCTTCGCCGCGCACTTCAAACCGTATGCCATGGAACGCGCTGGCATCCACTGGCTCCACCGCGCCGGGACTCAGCGGCAGTTCCAGCCTGGCGTGCGCGTGATCTTTTTCACTCATCTTTGCCTGCATCAGTAAAGCATGGTCGCCTGCCTTTCGTAGCGTGCGGGTAAACAGGATGCGCGAATGGTCCGAGCCTTCGTCAAAGCTATCCACTCGCATTGTGCCAACCTGAGTGCGAGAGTCCGAGCCTTCCATGTCGTCGATCAAGCTAACTGCTTTGCGTGCCGGGATGGCTGTTAGTTCAGGGCTGGCGATGGCGCTCAACAGGGCGGGCCGGTCGAGCTCAGCGCCGTTGAGGAACACGCGCTCGATCTTTTCGATGTCTTGAATGTTGCGTAGCGGATTGCCGCCGATCAGCACCAGATCAGCCGCCATGCCCGGGGCGATGGTGCCGCGGTTCCCAGCAACCTTCAACGCACGCGCGCTGGCGCCGGTCGCCGCCGTGATGGCTTGCAGCGGCGAAAGGCCAGAGGCGACCAGTAATTCCATTTCGTGCAGCGTGGACCAACCGTGGTAGGTTCCAGTGACGCCGGCGTCTGTCCCTGTCACCACCGGAACGCCCGCATCGCGCATCGCCGTTACCGATTGCTGCAGATTGCCCCAGCGCCGCATGCGAGCCGCGCTTGGCGTTGCTGGATTAGAGCGGCTTACGATCTGGCGAATGGCAGGTTCCAGCACTAGTTCCAACATGGAAGGGACCTGGCCTTTCGTGCGCGGCTCATATACGGCCAGAGTCGGTGCGTAGGTTGTTCCCTTCTGCTTCATCAGGGCCGTGATTGCATTGTCGGCATGCGCGTTGCCGATGCCGTGCGCGATCACATCCACGCCAGCCTCGGCGGCGATCTTCGCGCGTTCCAGAGTAACGGTGTGGGTCAGAACAGGGATGCCCGCTTTGTGGGCTTCGGTGACAATGGCGGTCAACGTTTCCGGCTCCATGCTGCTCAGGTCGGCATTCATGCCGTAGCGCCAGCCATCGGTGAACACTTTGATTGCGTCAGGCTTGTAAGCCATCAGCTTCTTCGCCTTTGCCGCCGCTTCGCGCGCGCTTGAGACTTCGATGGAAAAGAAATCGCCCCAGCCGGCCTCGGCGCCGTGTCCGCCCGGTGTCGTCATTCGCGCCGCGAATTGAATGTGCGGACCGGGCACTACGCCAGAATTGAGCAGCCGCCGCATGGGCTCGAACATTTCGCCGTATGTGCCGAAATCCGTAACGGACGTCACGCCGCAGTAAAGATAGGCTTTCAGGTTCTTCGGCCAATCGCCGGTCAGATTCGCAGCGGCGGAGTACGGCAGGTGAGTGTGGACGTCGAAGAATCCTGGCGTGAGCGTCTTGCCCGCACCGTCGATGATGCGGGCTCCCGGAGTCTCAGGCAGCGACGAGCCGACTGACACAATCTTGCCGTTTTGCACGATAACGGTTGCCGTTCGGGGCGCGCCACCTGTGCCATCCACCACGGTGGCGCCAACAATCGCAACGGGCACAACCTGAGCGCATGCCAGCGGCACAAAAAGAAGCAAGGCTAGTTTCATCATGAAACTGTACGGTAGCATTTATCGTCGGCGAACATAAAGCGAAAGTGACGATCCGACGATATACCAATTGTGGTGGCGAGATATAGGACCATCGGCCCAACTGGAATATCACGCATGGGTGAGAAGTTCAGTACGGATAGGCGATTGTTCGCTCGGGCAGTTTCCCTTATTCTTATGAAGGTAAGGATGTTGCTTGGCACAAGTCGAGCGCCCTTACATAGTTTCTCTCCCTCCGAAGCTATTTCCTCCGATGATGAGGCCGAGGATGAGCGTTACCTCGGCCTTCTTTTTTAGAAGATTTTCGGATCCTTATTCCCTGTTTTATTTCTGGACGAAACCGAACGAACGGATCCGCAGTGCCAGTGGCCTTTGCGCGTCGGGGAGTTTCGTGTAATCCGGACCGATCAGGAATTCCAGCCGGGCTGGCCCGCCACGCCCCGCAGGGGCAGGCCAAGAAAAGGGGTATGGTCCAGGCTTCTCCATCACCACGTTGCCAATGATGTCAGGCGGATGAAGCACAAGCAGTCTCACCTTGCCTTCGGCGCGAAGCAATTCCGGAATCACATCGACCGAAATGTTGAACACAGACTCATTCGCCGGCCGCTCCACCATTGCGGTTGCAAAGACCTCAGCCCACCGCACGCCCTGATCCGGGTAGTGCCATCCTTCGCCAAGTTGCCATTCGCCTCCCGGTCTGCTGAAGTCAAGGAAGGATAATAATGGGGCCGCCGGTGGGCGTTGCAAGATCTCCAGCCGCTGTTGCTCTCCGATCCAGACCAGGTGGGCTGTTTTCGGATCGCTCAATTTCATAAACGCGTCGCCGTTTTGAACTGTTTCCAGGTGAATTTCCGACTCAGGCTTCTTCAAGATCTTTTCCAGAACAGCGCGAATGCCCCAAAGGTGGAATTGCTCCGGATTGGTGTCAATCATGTACAACGTGTCCGGCGGTAGCTGTGGCGCCTTTTCAGAGAGCGTTTGCACATAGGCTCTGTTCGAGTTGGCCTGGTGTTTGATGGCTCTCTGGTTCTTGTCAAGTTGCGTTAAATTCAAACCGGACCACGCGAGGAAGACGGCCAGCACGGAAAGCACAGGCTGCGATTCTGCGAAACAGGCAATACCTACAGCCAGGCCCGCCAGCGGAAGGTAGAGGTATGCGCCCGAGATGCGGTTCGCAATCAGCAGCACAGGAGTAATCGTCGTGATGCCGATCAGGATGCCCAGCCAGACGGCTCTGTTGCGGACGAAATAGGGAATGGCCAGGAGCAGAAGTCCTGCAAACGGGATCACCCAGATCTCCGACGAGTAGAATGAGATCGTCTTGACTAGGCTAGCCGGCGAGATACTGAGCGAATAAGTGGTTTGGGCGTTTCGATTGGCGATAATCCCCTGGATGCCAAACGACAAGCCGGCGAGGAGAAAGGGGACTGGCCGCCACCATTTCCGTCCGCCGAACCAATATTCGATTGCAAACAAAGAAAGCGGCAGCACCAACGCCGGCTCTTTTGCTTTGAGTGCAATCCAGAAAGCCACAAAGCTCAAAACATACTGCCGGCGATGATACAGAATCAGGCAGCCAAGACCAAACAAGGTGCAAAATTGGTCGAAGACATACATCGGCTGCCAAACAACTTCGACAATAGCCGCGTGCACAAGAAAGAACGCCGAGCCCACACAACTGGCAAGAATGCCAGCGCCGAGTCTTCGGGCGAACAGCCAGATCAGTATGAGATTGGCAAAGTGGATGACGTGTATCCAGGCCACCCACTTCGGGAAGTCCATGCCATACGTGTTGGAGAGAACCTTAAAGAAATAGTGCCCTACAGGGCGGAAATTGCCCTGAATATATCGCGGGCTGACAAAGGCATCGACAAAAACCTTGGAATCAACGAATGGCGTCCAAACCGCGTTGTCGTAATCGTCGTCGCGAAAGTAGCCTTGCTTGTAGGCGTCGGAGTTCAGCACCAGAAATATCAATACAGCCGCACAGAACAACCCCAGGCGGGAAGCGATCTTCATTGAGCTTAATTGTATCGAATGGGGCAGGCGCTAGTGGTCCATCGCATTCACTTTAGTGGCAACGCGAAAGGCAAGATCGCTGATTGCCGGGCTGACTCTGCCGCGTTCCCATTCCGGCATTGCCGCGAGCACCTGGTCTGGGATTGGAGGCGTTCGGGAGTGGAGCACGGAAAACCCCAGCGTATTGGCCAGCGCGCAACTGGCCTGAATTACCCCGAGCATGCCTCCAAATGTTTCCCCCATTGGCTCGTGATGCAGCCCGGTATAGTCGGCAAATTCGACAGGGAATCCCCAGTCGGTAACCAGCCACGCGCCGGCCTCGCAATGGTTAATGTCGAAAATGTCGCGCTCACAGCAGAGGATATCAAACTCGTTTTCCTGAGCTACTTCGAACATGGTGACGCACTGTTTCGGATACGCGGCTAAAAATGCCATGCGTCCAATGTCGTGCATCAAGCCCGCAGTGTAGCCCTGCGCCGGATCCAAATATAGTCGCCCTGCCAACTCCTCGGCAATGACTGCGGATGCCAAATTGTGCCGCCAACAGCGCTTCAGCACATCGTGGATGAGAACGTTTCTCAAGTAGCTGCGGATGGCCACTGTAAAAGCAAGACTCTTCACACGCTCCGTGCCAAGGAACGCAACTCCTTGTAGAATCGTGGAGATCTCCGACTTGATCCCGTACATTGACGAGTTTGCAATGCGCAAGACATCTGCGGCGAAAGCTGCATCTTTCGTAATTAGATCGCTAATGTCGCGAAGACCAGTATCCTCTTTGGCCAGCATGGCTAGCAACCGGTTGGCAATGGGAGGAAAGGGCGGCAGCGAACTTAATGCCCAGGGGCGCTTCGGCCCCGAATCTGCTCCTGCCAATGGCGGAGGCAGGCGACGATTCGAATGTGAGTTTACATCCACGATAAGCGCACCTTAGCCTTCTTATCGACAAAGCGGCGCTTTCTTAGAATGTGATATTCTCAAAGAACCCCGATACGAAGGGGACCAAGAAGTTTCAAATCCAGGGTCAAATCAGATTGACGCGACGAAGGGGCACTCCGGTGCCCCTTTATTATTAGATCCCGCACAACGGAGCGCTGCGCGCCCTGTGCGGACCGGCGTTAGAACCCGCACAACGGAACCGAAGTGGGGTAGGTTGGCAACCTGCGGCCGATTGGCAATCCAATGCCACTCGCTTTTCGCCGTTTGGTCCCGTGGCCCACTCGACTGATGCCGATTTCTTGTTAATCAGTCAGCTCAGTCCCGAAAACGATACCCGGAATTCCGTATCTTATCCGTGTCCATCCGCGTGGATCCGTGGCTAAATTTCTTTTGCATTACCAGCGGGATACCCTT
>CAIRSA010000552.1 GCA_903881085.1 uncultured Acidobacteriia bacterium | reverse complement strand
CCAGGCAGGCGTCCCGATGAGTCGGGACGCGGCAGGCAGGAGTGTCCGCGCCACGTGGAACTGCGCAGTCAATGTGAAGTTATTTTTGTGTGGTCCTTAAGACCAAGCCATTCCACAACAGGTAGCAGCCGGGTTACAATGGACCATGCCAGCGCATGCCCCCACCGCAGCAATCGAATCGCTCATCGAAAAGGTCCGCCGCCGCTCGCTCACGCAACTGCTGATTGAGCAATCCAGCTACGCCGCGATCTTCGGCATGGCCGCCGTGGTCCTCTTGCTGCTGTTTGGCACGCAGATTCTCAACTGGTATTGGCCCGTAATCATCTTCGCGGCAATGTTCGGCCTCGGCTGCTACCGCTTCCTGAAATCAAGCCCAACCTTGTATCAGATTGCGCAGTCGATTGATGGCCGCCTCGGTCTGCACGATTCCATCTCGACCGCATACTTCTTCCGCCAGGGCTCCGGCGAAATCGAAGCAGCTCAGCGCCAGGTAGCCGAATCTCTTGCGCCGACCATCGACCCGGCGCAGGCCGCGCCCTTCGCCGTGCCGCGCAGCGCCTACGCCGCGGCGATCCTCACCACAGTCGCCTTTGCAATGCTGGCCTTCCGCTACGGCGTACTGCACAATCTCGACCTGCGCCAGCCAATGGTCGCCGCCCTCAACGAAATCTTCCACGCGTCCTCTTCGAAACAAACCGCTGCGGCGAAAAAACTCAACCCGCGCGCCGCTGACCCGTTTGAAGGCCAGGCCGTTTCGCTCGACGAAAACACAGTGGGCCAGGAGATGATCAAGGAAAAAGCTCAAGAGGGCGAAATCTCCTCCGCCGACATCCCCGATGTGAACGATCTGTCGCTCGGCCGCAACGTCGACGGAAAAGGCGACACCCAGGGCGACGCCCCCAACGAAGCCACCCAGGAGCCCGGCTCCAAAGCCGAAAAAGGCGATGCCGATCAGGATGCCGACCCGTCATCTCAGGACGGCGCGCAGGGCATGCAGCAACAGGGCAAGAACAACACGCCCCCACCCAACGGCGCCAAAGAAGGCCAGAACAAGAACGCGGACCCCAAAGGCGACAACGCCAGTCTGCTCGACAAGATGCGCGACGCGCTCAACAACATGATGAGCAAGCTCAACGTGCCCAACAAAGCCGGCGAAAAGCAACAGACCGCGCAAACCAAGCAAGGCAAACAGGCAGGCGGCCAAAAGCAGGATAAAAACGGTCAGCAGCAGCAACAGGGGCAAAAGGGCGAAGGCCAGCAATCGCAGGAACAACAGGGCGACCAGGAAGGCGAAGGCCAGCAGGCCCAATCCGCGCAGGGCAAGAACGGCGATAAGAGCGGCGACCAGAAGGCTTCGCCCGACGCCAAGAGCGGCATCGGTAAGTCGGACGGGGACAAAGATGTAAAGTACGCCGAACAGCTCAGCGCCATGGGCAAGATCAGCGAAATCCTCGGCAAGCGCGCCCAGAACATCCAGGGCGAAGTGATGATGGAAGTGCAGAGCGGCAAGCAGCAACTGCGCACGCAGTACAGTTCCCAGGCTGGCGCGCACCAGGAATCAAGCGGCGAGATCCACCGCGACGAAGTCCCCCTGCAACATCAGCACTACGTGCAACAGTATTTTGAGGAAGTACGTAAAACGCAGAAGTAGCGGCTACCAGAAGTGCATCGCCAGCACGTGCGGCGTGTTCGGCGTTTTGCCAACCACGTCCGTCTCCAACACGATTTGCAGGTTCTTCGTCTCCCATCCCTTGGGCGCCGACTTCATCGCTTCATTCCAATACAGCGCATTCGTTATGAATTCCCCGGCGATCTGGGTGCCATATCGCGTCAGGCCGGCAGCGGAGACCATGACTTGCTTATTCTCCGCATGAATCACTCGCGTCACCAGGGCGTAATCATGATTGGCCGGACCATAGGCAAACGCGTTGGATAGTTTCCACGTGCCAGGCTGTTTCGCCTCGCGGTCAACAATCTGCGAGACAACACCTTCATCGGTCAGGTCCCGCTGGAAGGTAAAGCGGAGGCCCTTACTCAGTTCCATGGTCCATGGATTGGAAAAGCTGCCGAGCAGGATGAAACTGTGCTCACTCAAATCATCAGTCACCAATTCGCATCCTGCCCGCACCAGTACCGGCTTTCCTTTCCGTTGTAGCAAGCTGGAAATGTCCAAAGCCGAATAGAAGGTCCCCACGGAAACCTGGTCACCGCTCACCGGGATAATGTCCTCTGGCTGCAAGTGCATCTCTGGCGTGATGGGAATAGGCAGCGAGACGGAATTGAGCCGCTCTGGATGCTTGCGTAAAAACTCCAACTGGACGCGTGGCGACAAAGTGTAGCTCAGGCTGTTGCCCGTACAAACCATGGTCGAGGAGGGGCTCATCGCGATTGGATCCCAAAATTGATCTAGCGAATCCAGTGCAGGCTTTCGCAGCAACAAAAAGCAGACCGCGGCAATCGGTATCAACACCAGCGCCGCCCATTTCCGGGATCGAGGTTTCTGTTCCGGCGCAGGAGGCTCGACCGGAATGGGTATGATTTGTGGTTCAGCAACGGTGGGAGCCATTTGCCGGAACTCGGCCACATAGGAACCGGGCACCATCTCGATCCGTATCGGATCGTTCGCTCCTGCGTCCATATAATACTGGGCGAGCCGCTTGCGGACTTCGTTAGCCTTCACTCGAACGATGGCATCTTCGGACGTTTCGTAAGAGGAGTCGCGGCCAAATACTTCAGCCCCAATGATTCGCTCTTTCAGAAATTCGGTTTCACCGATCAAACTCTTGCTGACTACAAAGCGCAGAAACTCCTGGCATCTGCGGCTCGCCCGGAACGGCGCGCTGCGCATGATCTTTTCCAGATGCTCCCGAACTATATCCGTCTCAACTGGCACAAAAACAGTCTATCACAAGCTCATAACCTTTTCGTAACGTTACTTCAAGTCATTGGAAACAGGCAGCAAGAACAGCCAATACCGTTCCGCACTTGAGCGTTGTCAAAGATTAGTGAATACTAAATTATCAAGGGTGAGTGCGCCTAAAACAAGTTGCACTTTTACTACTTTTGGAGCCGGTCAGCGTGTGAAGTCCCCCCCTTACTCGAAAAACTGGTCCGGCTCCAAATTCAATATCCGCCATCCGGAATCACGTTTCCCGACCTTCCCTACTTTACCAACCCTGCATTTGATGTTTGCCCGTCGCCGGTCTACAGTAGCCTCAGAATTACGCACTTTCAATTCCAGGAACCAGTCTAACAGGAGATCTCCTTTACCATACGACAAGATGGAGATCGACGCAGAGACCTCGTACTTTTCCACAAGAGCAGTCAGTTGCCTCTGAAGCTTGTCGCGATTCGGCATCTCCGGGGCGAACCACTTCATTGCCGCGATGGCGTTATCTTCGCTCAGCGAACCCACCAGGCTGCCCAGCATCTCCGAAATGGCTGTGCGATCGTCATCCCCGCCGGCCACTAAAACGGCCGGCGCCAGACTGAATATCAGCTCTCGCCTGCTAAGAAGATTTGAATTCATTTGAGTTAGCATTTGCACTGGCGAATCCACCGTCGCTAAAGCTATGGCGGACAGGTCGCCGGCGCCACCCACGGACATCCAATTTCTAAAAGGGT
>CAIRSA010000551.1 GCA_903881085.1 uncultured Acidobacteriia bacterium | reverse complement strand
GCTCGCATATTCAACCCAATGTAAGCGACATTGGAGTGCCACTCTGCCCCACATTCGGTTATGCGGTCCATTGATTTAATTGTCTTGAAAGGTGCGGGCTTCGTCGGCATACTAACATTATGAAGCTGAGGTACATTACACGAAACGTGCGCGGGCAGATCTCACTGCGCGTGTTTCTGCGCCTCACGAAAATGGACGTTTGCTGCGGCCCGCCCCTGTTTTCCCTCTAACCCGCCCATTGTATACGGCGCATCAGCGCCTGAAGAGATTCCGTAAATTAAGGAGAAAGTATGTCCCTATGGGATGAGGCTGTACAGCCCGGGGCGTCGTGGTCCCACGTGTTGAAGCGCGGCACCGCCCTGCGCATCACGGACGTGGAAGGCGGAGCGAACGCCGGCGCGATGTTTTTTAACTTCGAATGCCCGGTTGAGCGCTACAACATGCCCGACACTTTGAAGGCGCAACACATCGCGCGGCTTACGAAAGGCTTCGTACTTTATTCAGACATGGGGCGCATTCTGTGCTCCATCACGGATGATAGCGTGGGCTGGCACGATCCGATCGGCGGCACTTCGAACCGCCAACTGGCCTTGGAAAAATACGGCCGTGCAACGTATCAGGAAGTGCGCAACGATTACATCAAAAACGGACGCGACAGCTTTCTGATTGAACTTGGCAAGTGGGGCCTTGGCCCGCGCGACCTGATCTCGAACGTGAACTTCTTCAGCCGCGTGGACGTCGCTGCAGACGGTGCGATGACTTATCACGAGGGCAATTCCAAGGCCGGCGACTTTGTCGAATTACGCGCCGAAATGAACGTGCTGGTCATCTTAAATACGTGCCAGCACCCGCTTGACCCGGCGACGAAGTATGCGCCTAAACCCATTCAGCTTTCCATCAAGAAAGTCGATCCACCAGCGGCCGATGACCCATGCCGCCTGTCGCGTCCAGAGAACGAACGCGGATTCACCATTACGGAGCGCTACTTCCTATGATCGTTTCCACCCTTGACCCGAACCTGGCCAAATACAGCGCGGAGATTCCAGCAGGCGAACCTTGGATTCATGAGGTGAAAGCGGGCGAGACCTTTCGCATTGTGGACCTGCACGGCAATCAGGCCGTAGACACGCTGTTCTACAATGCGCACGATTACTCTGACCGTTACAGCGCGCAGGATACGATCCGCGCGCAGGCGAACCTTTATCTAACTGCCGGAACAAAGCTCATGTCGACCGGCGGGAACGTGCTGCTCACCATCGTTGCGGACACCTGCGGACGGCATGACACGCTGGGCGGCGCCTGCGCCAACGAAAGCAATATGGTGCGTTACGACATCGCCAAGCGCCACATGCACGCCTGCCGGAGCAGCTTCCTGAAGGCCATCACCGATTGGGATCACGGCATGACCAAGCGTGACATTCCCAACAATATTAATTTCTTCATGAACGTGCCGGTCACGCCGGAAGGCAAGCTGACGTTTGAAGATGGCATTTCCGAATCGGGCAAGTACGTGGAGATGCGCGCAGAGATGGACGTGCTGGTGCTGATCAGCAATTGTCCACAGTTGAACAATCCGTGCAACGCATATAATCCAACGCCGGTGCAGGTGTTGGTGTGGGACGCGGACTGATGTTTCAGAAGGTCCTGATCGCCAATCGTGGCGCCATCGCATGCCGAATCATCCGCACACTGCGGCGGATGGGCATTAAGTCGGTGGCTGTGTATTCGGAAGCCGATCGCGGCTCATTGCATGTGGAACAGGCCGATGAAGCGGTGTGCATCGGCGCGGCCACGGCCACGGCGAGCTACCTTTCCATCCCGGCCATTTTGGATGCGGCGCGTGAAACCGGAGCGCAGGCGATTCATCCCGGCTACGGTTTCTTGAGTGAAAATGCGGGCTTCGCCGAAACCTGTGAGGCTGCGGGTTTGGAGTTCATTGGCCCCACTCCGGAACAGATGCGGCTGTTCGGCCTGAAGCATACTTCGCGACAGGTCGCGGAAGCTACGGAAGTGCCGCTGTTGCCCGGCACCAGTCTGCTTTCCAGCTTGGAAGATGCGCTGGCTGCCGCGGAACGAATTGGTTATCCAGTGATGCTGAAGAGTACGGCTGGTGGCGGCGGCATCGGCATGCGCCTGTGCTTCACGGCGCAGGAATTGAGCGACTCGTTTGAAGTTGTAACGCGACTGGGTCGCGCCAATTTTGGCGATGCCGGAGTGTTCCTGGAAAAGGCCGTGATGCGTGCGCGCCACATTGAAGTGCAGCTTTTCGGCGATGGCCTCGGCACTGTAGTTGCACTTGGCGAGCGTGACTGCTCCGCGCAACGACGTAATCAAAAGGTGCTGGAAGAAACACCTGCTCCCGGGCTGACTGACGAGGTTCGTGAAAAACTGCTGCACGCCGCGGTGCGGCTTGGGCAGGCGGTCAGCTACCGTTCCGCGGGCACCGTGGAATTCATCTACGACGAAGATGCGCAGACCTTTTACTTCCTGGAAGTCAACACACGACTGCAGGTGGAGCATGGCGTGACGGAAGAGGTTTGCGGCGTTGACCTGGTGGAGTGGATGGTACGCGCCGCCGCGGGGCAGACCGCATTTCTCCACGACTACAAATCCGCGCCCAGCGGGTTCTCCATACAGGCGCGCATTTATGCCGAAGATCCAGCAAAAAACTTCCAGCCCTGCGCTGGACGGCTTTCTGAGGTCATTTGGCCGTCCGATGCGCGTGTCGAAACGTGGGTGGAATCGGGCACCGAGGTCACTCCTTATTACGACCCGATGCTGGCGAAGATCATTGTCCGCGGAACGACTCGCGCCGAAGCGCTCAGCCGCTTGAGCACCGCGCTCAACACATGTTCCGTTGCGGGCATCGAAACCAATGTGGCCTATCTGCGCCAGGTAGTACAGGACCCGCAGTTTGCGGCGGGTGGCATCACCACCGCCTATCTCGCAGCCTTCCAATTCGAGCGCAATGCCATCGTTGTGATTGCACCAGGCACGCAGACCACGGTGCAGGATTATCCGGCGCGGCTCGGCTACTGGCATGTGGGCGTACCGCCATCCGGGCCGATGGACGCGTTGGCTTTCCGGCTGGCTAATCGACTGGCAGGCAATGAAGAAGCTGCTGCGGGGCTTGAGATCGCTGTCACCGGTCCAACGCTTCGCTTCACGAAGGACACAGTCATCGCCATCACCGGCGCCGATTTCAACGCGCGCATCAATGGCATCGCCGCTCCGCGCTGGCAGGCGCTTTCCGTAACTGCGGGAGCTACGCTTGAATTCGGAATGGCCGCAACTACGGGAGCCCGCGCGTATCTGGCAATTGCCGGTGGCATCGATGTTCCTTTGTATCTTGGCAGCCGCGCGACGTTCATTCTCGGCAAGTTTGGCGGCCACTCCGGGCGCACGCTGCGTCCTGGCGATGTGTTGCATCTTGGCCAGTCCAACGGCCAACCTGCGGCGGAAATGCATGCCGGCCTGGTCCCCGCATACTCCAACGAATGGGACATCGGGGTCATGTATGGCCCGCACGGCTCGCCCGATTTCTTCACCGATGCGGACATGGAGATGTTCTTTTCCACTGCGTGGAAGGTGCATTACAACTCTGATCGAACCGGTGTTCGCCTCATCGGCCCCAAGCCGCAATGGGCGCGCAAAGATGGCGGCGAGGCCGGTCTGCACCCCTCGAACATTCACGACAACGCTTACGCAATCGGCACGGTGGACTTCACTGGCGATATGCCGGTGATCCTTGGGCCCGATGGTCCCAGCCTTGGTGGCTTTGTCTGCCCGGCCACCATCGTTCAAGCCGAACTTTATAAGATGGGCCAATTGAAGCCGGGCGATCTGGTGCGCTTCGTGCCTCTATCGCATGAGCAGGCGGCCGCGATGGAACTCGAGCTCGATCGGGCCATTGCAACTTTGTCGGCACCACTTCCGGAACTGCCCACTGCCACGAAGGTGGATCCTGTGTTGTCCAGTTCCCTGCTCCGCAAGGTGCGCGCCGATGGCGATCGCTATCTGCTGGTAGAGTACGGCGCCAACATTCTCGACCTTGATCTTCGCTTCCGCGTCCATGCCCTGGAGCGCGAACTGCGCTCCTCTGGCGTACCGGGCATCATCGACATCACGCCCGGTGTTCGCTCGCTGCACGTCCATTACGACACGCGCCTGCTTAGTCGCCAAGCGCTGCTCGACGCGCTGGATGTTTGCGAAGCTTCCATTCCTGAATCGAACGACATCTCGGTGCCATCGCGGATCGTCCATCTGCCACTTTCGTGGGATGACCCGCAGACGCAATTGGCCATTCAGAAATATATGCAGTCCGTGCGGCCCGACGCGCCATGGTGCCCCAGCAATATCGAATTCATCCGCCGCATCAACGGACTCAACTCCATCGAGGACGTGTACAACATCGTCTTCGGCGCAAGCTATCTGGTGCTCGGCCTGGGCGACGTTTATCTGGGCGCACCGGTGGCCACGCCGGTGGATCCGCGCCACCGTTTGGTTACCACGAAATACAATCCGGCGCGCACCTGGACGCCAGAGAACGCAGTCGGCATCGGCGGCGCGTATCTTTGCGTGTACGGCATGGAAGGCCCTGGCGGCTATCAGTTCGTGGGCCGCACGGTGCAGATGTGGAACAGTTGGAAGTCCACGCAGGAGTTCGAACCGGGCACGCCGTGGCTGCTGCGCACGTTCGATCAGATCCGCTTCTACCCCGTCAGCGCGCAGGAATTGCTCGAAGCGCGCGAGGCGTTCCCTCGCGGACGCTATCCGCTGCGCATTGAGCAGTCGACATTCGACCACGCCGGCTACAGCAAATTCCTCGGCTCGATTCAAACCGAGGCCGCCGAATGCAAGGCCCGCCAGCAAGCCGCATTCGACGCGGAGCGCGAACGTTGGGCCGCCGCCGGACAGGCCAACTACGTGAGCGACAACGATTCCGCCACGCAACCGTTGGACTCCGGGCACTCGCTTGCCGATGGCTGCCAGCCCGTCAACGCACCCATCACCGCCAGCGTTTGGCAACTCAGCGTGGAGCCGGGCGAAGTGGTGCGCGCCGGCCAGCGGCTGATGGTTCTTGAGGCAATGAAGATGGAGATCGCAGTCACCGCGCCCTTTGCCGGCGTGGTGGAGCAAATTACATGTACCACCGGCGCCATGGTCTGGGCCGGGCAAATGCTCGCATCCGTGCGGCCGGAGGTTATCGCATGACGTTTACGAAACTCAGAAATGAATACGCTGCTGGCGGCACGCCGACTGAGGTCATCGCTCGCATCTATGACCGGATCGAAGCCGCCCCGCTTGCGCCGGTGTGGATTGCGATTGTGCCACGCGAAGCCGCGCTGCAGCGGGCCCGCGAATTGGAAGCAGGCGACAAAACGCTGCCTCTCTTCGGAATCCCATTCGCAGTGAAGGACAATATCGACGTGGAGGGGTTGCCCACCACCGCGGCCTGCCCGGCTTACGCCTACGCGCCCGATTCCACTGCCACCGTGGTGGCGCGCCTGCTGGAAGCCGGGGCCATGCTGATCGGCAAAACAAACATGGACCAGTTTGCCACCGGTCTTGTGGGCACACGCAGCCCACATGGGGCGTGCTCCAGCGTCTTTGACGAGCGCTATATCTCCGGCGGTTCCAGTTCCGGCTCGGCCATTGCCGTGGCCAGCGGTCTGGTCGCGTTCTCGCTGGGGACAGACACCGCCGGCTCCGGGCGCGTGCCCGCGGCCTTCAACAATCTGGTTGGCCTGAAGCCCACGCGCGGACTGCTGAGCACCAACGGCATTGTCCCGGCCTGCCGCACGCTCGATTGCGTTTCCATCTTCGCTGCTAACTGTGAAGATGCGCGCGATGCTTTGGCCATTGCGCGTGGGTTCGACCAGCAGGACCCTTACTCCCGCACCGCCGGTCCTGGCGATGGCGCGGCACCATGGTTGGGCGGGAAGTTCCGCTTCGGCGTGCCGCCCGAAGACCAGTTGGAGTTCTTTGGCGATCAGGAAGCCAAGGCCCTGTACTTTGCCGCGATCGACCGCTTGTCGCAGATGGGCGGCGACAAGGTGGAGATTGAGTTCTCCGTCTTCCGCCAGGCGGCTGACCTGCTCTACTCCGGTCCATGGGTTTCCGAACGTACCGCAGCCTTGGGCGAGTTTCTGCATACCGATGGCAGCGAGATGGACCCCACCGTTCACAAGATCATCTTCGGCGGCTTGAAGCATAGCGCGGTTGATAGCTTCAAGGCGCAGTACAAACTCGAGGAACTGCGCCGAGCGGCCTCTGCCGAGTGGGCGCGCATGGATGTGCTGGTGCTGCCGACAACCGGAACGACTTACACCATTGCCGAGGTCGAGAAAGAGCCGATCAGGCTCAATACCAACCTCGGCTACTACACCAATTTCGTCAACCTGCTGGACCTCGCAGCCGTGGCTGTGCCCGCAGGGTTCCGGCCCAACAAGCTTCCCTTTGGCATTACACTTATGGGCCCGGCATTCAGTGATGAGGCATTGCTGGCTCTTGCCCAAAGTTTTGAAGGTTCAGCCGAAAAACCAAAGGCAACCAACGGCTGCGTGGCAGTAGCCGTGGTTGGCGCGCACCTCTCCGGTCAGCCGTTGAACTGGCAGCTGACTCAGCGTGCGGGCCGGCTTGCCAAAAGCACGCGCACCTCGGCCGAATACCGCCTTTATGCACTGCCGGGAACAGTGCCGCCCAAGCCAGGCATGGTCCGTGAAATTGGTTTCGAAGGCCCTGGCATTGAAGTGGAAGTGTGGAACGTACCGGAAGATCAGTTCGGCGGTTTTGTCGCGGCTGTTCCTAATCCGCTCTCCATCGGTGACGTGCAGTTGGAAGACAAATCGTGGGTGAAGTGTTTCCTGTGCGAATCGGCTGCGCTGGCCGGCGCGCGCGAAATCACTTCTTTCGGCGGATGGCGCGGCTACCTTGCGGAAGGACGATCAAATTAATGTATCAGCCACATAGAAATTACGAAAAGAGAGTTTTTTGTCGGCGTGATAAACTGGGATCACACGACTGCCAGTTGGCCGAGTACGCCTCTGAGCCCCTTCGGAACAAAGAGGAGTTCTCATGCGCCGGTTAGCCGCACTATTCTTTTTATTCACGCTCGCATCCTTCGGGCAGAAGCCCACCTTCACTGTTGGTTGGTCGATTTACGCCGGCTGGACGCCTTATCACTACATGGCGAAGTCGGGCATCATGCGCAAGTGGGCCGACAAGTACAACGTCAACATCAAAGTTCAGCGCTTCGACTACGCTCCTTCGCTCGATGCCTTTGTGGCGAAGAATATTGACGCCTGCACCATGACCAACATGGAGGCGCTCGATATGCCCGCCGCCTCCGGCGTGCCCACCACTAGCATCATCATCGGCGATTATTCGAACGGGAATGACGCGCTGCTTGCGCGCAACGGCGTTACGCTGAAATCCCTCAGCGGCAAGAAACTGCTGCTGGTACAGAAGACGGTCTCAGAATATCTGCTTGATCGCGCCATGGTGATGAACGGCCTGAAAGACGACCTGAAAAAGATCCGCACCATCAACACGTCCGATGCCGACATCGCATCGGCTTTCATCAGCGATGGTAGCGCTTCCGCCGTTGTCACGTGGAAGCCGCTTGTGTCGCAGATTTTGAAGCAGAAGGGCATCACATCGCTCTTCGATTCTTCGCAGATCCCGGGCGAAATTCTCGATCTCACCGTTGTTCGTTCGGAAGTGCTGGCACGGCCCGATGGTTCCGGCGTGCGTTTCGCGAAGGCGCTGGCCGGCGCATGGTACGAGATGATGACGCTGATGGCGGCCAAAGGCCCGGCTGCGGACAAAGTGCTGGCCGCGATCGGCGAAGGTTCGCAGGATTCGTTGCCCGCTTATAAAGAGCAGTTGAGCACTACCAAAATGTTCTACACACCGCAGTCCGCTGTGGAGTTTGGCGCGGTGGCTGCGTTCAAAGAGAAGATGGCGCTGGTTCGCCAGTTCTGCTTCGATCACAAACTGCTTGGGGCGAACACGAAGTCGCCTGACGATGTTGCCATCGCCTATCCAGATGGGTCCGTACAGGGCAAGAAAGATCGTGTCCGCCTGAAGTTCGATTCCACATATATGCAGATGGCGGCCCAAGGAAAACTCTAATGTCTGCCGGATTTTTACTGATTCACGCGAAGCCTGGACGGGGATGGTCAACCGCTCTGTCGTGGGTGTTGTTTACCGTGGGAATCATCGCTTACTTCTATCTGGCCGAAGCACGCCATCGCGAAAATCCGGAGGACCGCGTCACGCCAACTTTGACGCAGATGGTCAAGGGCATGTCCGATGCGGTGCTGAAGCCGGCGGAAGAAGATGAGGCCGTCGAATCGCCGTCGCTGCTGCGGCAGATCACTTCCAGCATGCTGTGGAAAGATACCAAAGCTACCACGCGCCGATTCGCCATCTCGATGGTGTTGTTGCTACCCGCTGTCTTGCTTGGCCTGCATATGGGCTTGTTCCCTTACGTGGGTGCGTTCTTCCTGCGCTTTGTACTGTTCTTCGATAAGATCGTCGCGCTTTCGCTGCTGCCGATTCTGTTTATCGCTTTCGGAATCGATGAGCTGTCAAAGATCATGCTGATTGTGATCGGCGTTGCGCCCACCGTGATACTTGACGTTTTCAATCTCACCAAGGCCGTGCCGAATGAACAGGTCGTGAAAGCATTCACACTAGGCGCGGGCGATTTCGATGTCGCCTATCGCGTGGTGCTTAAACAGATCATGCCGCGCGTGCTCAACAGCATTCGCCTTAATCTGAAATCGGTGATGCTGTTTCTGTTTGCCGGCGAGATGATCGCATCTACTGACGGTCTCGCCTATCGCATCGCATTGCTTCGCCGCCACATGGGCATGGACGTCATCATCCCTTACGTGTTGTGGGTTGCATTGTTATTGTTCGCGGTCGATCTTTCCATGCGGCTGGTGAATCGCTGGCTGCATCCCTGGTTTAGAGAAGTATAGGTTTCGAGAAGCATGATTGAAGTCAAAAACATTTCGATGATGTACGGCGCGCCGCCGCGCACCGTGCTCGACCGCATCAATATCGATATCGCGGATGGCGACTTCGTCTGCGTGCTGGGCCAAACCGGCTGCGGCAAGTCGACGTTGCTCCGCCTCATCCTTGGCTCGGAACATGCCACGAGCGGCCAGATCCTGATTGACGGCAAGGAGCACAAACAGCCTGACCGGACGCGCGGCTACGTACCTCAGAAATATTCGCTGTTCCCCGATAAGACCGTCATCGATAACATCACGTTCGGCGCGGAAGTCAGCGAGTTCGGACTCTTAGGCCACTTGACACCAGCTTTCTACCGCCGCCGCAAAGAGTTTCGCGAGCGTGCGCAAGGTTACCTGCGCCGCATCGGTCTGCGTGAAGCCGATGGCGGCAAGTATCCCGACGAACTCTCAGGCGGCATGCAGCAACGCGTCGCTATCGCGCAGGCCCTGATGACCGAGCCGAGAATCCTGCTCATGGACGAAGCGTTCAGCGCGCTCGACCCCGGCACCCGCCGCGGCATGCAGCAGTTGATCCGCGAACTTTGGGCGGCGACGGGAACCACGATTTTGTTTGTTACGCACAACACGCAGGAGGCGCTGCACCTGGCCTCGCGCATTATCGTGTTGGGCAAAGAGACTCCGGAACATGGGTCGCGTGTCATGTTGGACGTGCCCGTGCCGGAGTCCAGTCGCGAGCAGGACGCTAAGGAACTGATGCAACAGTTGGAGAGCGTTTCGCATCGGTTTGCCGGCGAAGAGGACGTTCAACCCGTCGCATAAAATCCGCAGCCCAGGAACTGATATACTTTTCCTGGGCCTGCGCCATGTATGCGTGTCGAACGGTAGCACTCTGCTGCCTCCTCAGTGTCGCCCTCCGTGCCGGTCAGAATGAGCCTTCGGGTTCGCTGGATCATAAGCTGGTTGTGTACCTGCGTGCCAATCAGTCCCAATCGGCTCAGTCGGCCGCTGAAATGAAGCGGGAAGTCACTGCAGCCATGGAGACTACCGGCTACAGCGTTTCCTGGCGGGCCGCCGGCCAATCCCAAACCGAATCGATTGACGCAGCCGTTGTGGTGGTGGATTTGCGTGGCGAATGCCGCGCTTCCATGGAACCGTCGCAGGGCGCACTTGCGTCCAAGATCCTCGCCTCGACTGCGGTTGCCGACGGAGAATTACTCCCGTTCAGTTGGGTGGAATGTTCGGCGCTTTCGAAATACCTTTCCCGCGAACTCACCAGAGAAGCCAGTAGCCGTCGCGATTCCCTTTATGGCCGGGCCATGGGGCGATTGATCGCTCACGAACTTTTTCATATTCTGGCCAACACGAAGAAGCACGACGATTCGGGAATCGCCAAGGCAGCTTTCAGTTCGCGCGACCTGCTGAACGAGTCTTTTCATTTCGGAAGCGCTACGCAGGCAAAATTGAAGACTGTGGCGCCGGCACCTACTCCTCTGTTCCAAGGCAGCGAAGATGCGATCGCCGACGATACCGCCATTGGGCGGTAAACCGATTAAGAGTAGCTGAACGTAACTGGAAAAGGTATCTCCGACATTGGGCATCGGTTGCATGCAACGTGCTCATCACCTGCCGGGTGACTCGCATTGCGGGCAACAACTTTTTCCAGGGTAAATGGTTGTAACCGCAAAAGGACTTCGCAGGAGCGAAAGGACTCGATCTATTTGCTAGAATGGTCGCTTGTCGATTCGCTCCGTATTCACCACGATGCTTTTGTCCGTTGCGCTGCTGGCCGGATGCAGCAGCACGCCGCGCGGCGGAGCAGAGCCAATCATGCTCAGTCCAACTTCGGCAACGGAAGCCAAACAGGTTCTTACGGTCACGATTGAGGATCCAAAGGGAATCGGCCATATCGAGTCAGTTAAAATACTGGTCAACGACACTGCGGATGGCCGGGCCGCATGTTTTATTCAATATGTGCCGCGTGAGAAAACATTTTTTCTTGTGAACGATAGTGGAGTAGGATCGAAGGGATTGAAGACGGGAGACTATTCGGCTTTATCCAATAGTCAATGCCGTCTCGACGGGGCGGGTTCGTCGTCGGATTCTTATAGCGGAAAGCTGAAACTTGTTCTTGATTTGCAGTTACAGCCCGGATTCACCGGGCAGAAGCAGATTTTCATTGCCGCCAGCGACACCGATGGCAAGGACAGCGGATTTCAGAAACGGGGTTCATGGAAGGTCAGTGACGCGCGCCAACCTGTCGACTTAGCGCCTTCGGCCGGAAGCGTAGTTCCCTCTTCAGGTGAAGGGAATAACGGGACGTTCACATTCACTTACTCTTCCGCGAATGGACCTGCTGTACTGGCCGATGTGCGGGTATTAGTGAACAGGAAAGCCGATGGCTCGAGCGCCTGTTACATCTGGTATAACCGGAATACTGGCCAGATTCGCCTGATTAAGGATTCAGGCACGGAATCCACCGCCGTGGCAATGAATAGCGGGAAGGAACTGGAAAACAGCCAATGCATTGTGCACACTGCCAATTCATCGGTTGCGGAGAATCGCTCCGAATTGGAATTGAAACTTTCTCTTACGTTCAAGCCGTCGTTTGCAGGCCGGAAGAACATGTACTTATATGCCCAGGCTTACAACGGAACCGACAGCGGAATGCGGAGGATGGGAACTTGGGCGGTCCCTTATGCAGATGAATAAGCCGCGAAGCATCCATCTTCTTGTCCTGCTTTTCTATGTAGTGCCTTTTGCCTGCTGGTTTTCGCCAGTCCTATTCAGCGGCAAAATCCTAGCTCCGGGAGATGGCCTGATTGAATATGTGCCCAACTACCTGTCACCCGCCGCGCTATGGGAACCTTCACTGGGGACGGGCTATCCCGCTGCCGCCGATCCACTTACATTTACCTGGTATTTTCCGGCGATCCTCCTCTCCTTGATTCCCAAGTCTTACAACGCCTTTGCCATAAGCGGCTATGTGCTGGCTGCCTGGTTCACTTATCTTCTCACTTACTCATTGACCGCGAACCGCCTTGCCGGGTGGATCTCCGGAATCCTATTCGGATTCAGTGGATTCATGATGGGGCACGCCGGGCACCCGTCGATTGTCCATAGCGCGGCGTGGATTCCCGCAATTCTTCTTGGGCTGGAGCGCGTTCGGGCCGAAAAGTGCCCTGCGTGGTTCGCCTGGGGTTGTTTCGCGACGGGGCAGTTGTTATTGTGCGGGCATCCGCAGATGGTTTTCTACGGAATGCTGCTGGCAGGTGCGTTCGCGGCTGTCAGAGGTTTCTCGACGACCTCTAGCTGGAGTTACTATTTGCGGGCAGGCCTGATGTTTGGATTTGGCATTGGGATAGGATCGGTTCTCTATCTTCCATTGATTGAGTTCACGCGGCTCGGCATTCGTCAGAGCGTAACTTTCGACTTCTTCAATTTTGCACATCTTCCTTTGCGCGGCTTGGTACGTTTATTCTTCCCCTACTTATACGGCGGGGAGGAAGGGTCCATTTACGAGGAACAGTTTTTCATTGACAGCACAGAGCAGGATGCCTTCCTGGGATTCCTTGCTCTCGCACTGGCCACCTTTGCCTTTAGAAATAAGAAGAACTCTTTCCCCACTTACTTTTTCCTGGGCGCCGCTTTGTTAGGGCTGCTTTTCGCAATGGGCGGGGAAACACTTGCAGGCCGCATTTTGTTCCACGTTCCCCCCTTCAACCAGTTCCGCTGCCAGGGCCGTTTCCTGGTAATTTTTCAGCTGGCAATGGCCGTGTTGGCGGGGGCCGGAGTAAAATCGCTGCTGACGGAATTTACGGCGAGACGCGCCGCAAAACAGATTGGAATTCTATTGCTGCTTGAGGTTACTGCCGCCGTCACCATTTCCTATGTGTTTGGCCCGGACCTCAGGCAGTTGGCTGCTTCGCGAGGTGTTCCCAATGTCTCGTTCGCCCTTCATCGGGCGATGTTCGCGGTGCCCATTGCTTGTTCGATAGGGGCGGCCATCGGGATTCTGTTGCTGGCACGCTGGCCAGGGCGAGCGATATCGGCATTGGTGTTAACGGTGGCAGCGCTTGCCGATCTGGGTCAGTTCGGCATGTTCTCCAGTTGGCGCTATTACAGTCTTGACCCCACGCTGCTCGATCCGCCGCCGGCGGTGGAATTGGTTCGGGCGTCTCCAGGACGCTCCATTGCAGTCAGAGGCTTCCTCGGCAACGCAAGCGAGTTGCCTCCCAATCGATCGAAGCTGTGGGGCGTCGCATCGCTCAATAAGTACGGCTCGCTGGCAATTGAGCGCTATCATTCACTGGCAGGGATGGACCCTGGCGGAACTCTTTCGGGCCCATGGTGGAACGCGCGCAACCGTGCCCTGGATGTGCTGGGAGCGCGCTATATTTTGACTCCGGATGCGGATATTGGGGAGATGGACCGAGTGCAGGGCATTCCGATTCCAGCGGATGACCTGGCCGATGACCTTGGCGAAAGCGCCGCGGCGCATCCAAAGACAGAATCAAAATATGCCTTGGACAAAGGGAAGCGGTTCACGTCGCTTGCGCTGGTCAGTTTCCTGCGCAATTCCGTTAACACTGAGCAAGGTTCGCCAGTGGTTGAAATCAGATTGAAAGGCAAGTCGTCCGAGGATTCGGTAATCCAGGTGCTGGCAGGCAAGGATACGGCGGAATTCATGGCGGATTGCGGCAATCTCAAAAAGCTGCTCAAGCACAACGCCGCTACCGTGTTCAAAAACACGCCCACGGAGCGGGATGGCAAGGCGTGTCAAGGGCACTTTTATTTCGCCCAATGGCCGCTATCCGCCGGCGAAGACTTCTCCAGTTTGGAGTTGAAGTGGCTGGGCAAGCAGGGCGGCATTCAGCTTTCCAAGCTGGTGCTGTGGAATAGCCAGACGGGAGTGATTCAGGCCATCACCCATAGTGACGAATTGGGTGGCCCGCTACGGTTGGTGAAACGCGGAAAGCTTGCGCGAATCTACGAGAATCGGCGTGCGATGCCTCGTACATGGCTTGCACCGCAAGTCGTGCGCCTGCCTGGAAACGCAGTCAAGCAGACGATTCAGACCTCGCTGCTGCCAGACAGAACGGCATACGACCCGTGGAGGACCGCCTTGGTGGAAGAGCTTGTCGAAATGGCGAAGGGCGCCAGAAAGCCGGAGGATTCCGCGGTCCTGACAAGAGCGGAAAACACCTTCGTGGAAATTCGGACCCATAGCGCCGAACCCCGTCTACTGGTGCTTGGAGATCTCTATTATCCCGGATGGGTAGCTACCGTGAACGGGCACAAGTCAAAGATCATACAGACTAACTATGTGCAGCGTGGCGTAGTTATGCCGGCAGGGGATAACATCGTCCAATTTACTTATCGTCCGGCCAGTTTGTATCTGGGGCTAGGTTTTGCGGCGGCGAGTATCCTGGGGATCGCATTTACTTGCTGGCGGCTCAATGCCACTAGCAGAAACATAGCTTAGCTACCGCGCCGGCGCGAACCCGAAGTTGAACTTCCCGCCACCTTATGCTAGCCTGACGCTGTATTGAGTGATTTGTCCTCTCGCGAAAAACATATGAACAAAATTCGCCTGATATCGATTGCCACCGTATTGATTGCCGGTATCGTCGTATACCGGACGGGTAGGCTGCAGGTGCTGGCTGCGAGCGATGCGCAGATTGCGCTGAAAGGGACTGTCACGCCCGAATCCGGACGCGGACGCGAACAGGTATTCGAAGTCAAATACAACTCCCGGAGCGGCAAGCCCATCAAAGAGGTCCGGCTTCTGATCAGCCCGTTTCGCGATGGCGCGAAGGCTTGCTACCTTTACTACCGCCCCGAGGAGAAAGCCTTCCTCCTGGTGAATAACGAAGGGAATGGTTCGCAAAAACTCACGCTGGATGGCAGTTCCTACATTGAGAATGGCCGCTGCCGCCTCAATGCGAAGGGATCCTCGTTTTCCGGTGGCAGAGCAAATATTACGGCGCGCTTTGCGCTGGAATTCTACCCACTCTTCGATGGCGATAAGAATCTCTATCTGTACGCGGAAGACTCTGACGGCAAAAAAACCGGCCTCCAACAGAGTGGCGAATGGAATGTTCAGCCGCCAGCATCCTTCCTGCACTCTTCCTCTCATTAACCCTGAAGCCAGGAATGCCGCGCGCAGAAAAGTTGCGAAAAGGCGGCGCGGCCACTCCCGGAACATATTAGAATGGGGAGTGTTAACCCGCGACAGGATTACCCCCAGACGGAAGACCGCCGAGGGCTAATCCAGGATGGAGCATCGCCCAAAGGAGTGGTTTCAGCCGGCAATGGCAGCAGAACCTGCCAGAACCGCCGTCTGAGTGCATAACGTGCGTTTCACGAAAGAGCTGTTCAAGAAAAAGCTGTTGTCCGAGTTGCCGGCTCATGCATCCACAGGCGCAATCGAAACCAAACCTGGCGGCGCAACCAGCGCTGACATAAGCGAGTTGCTAAGAATTCATGGCGATAGAGAGTTTCTGGAAGCAGCTTATAACGTAATTTTAGGGCGCGAAGCTGACATTAGCGGCCTGCTCGGTTACATGGAAGCGCTGCGGGAACATGTGCCGAGAAGAATCATCCTTGTTCGAATGGCCGAATCGGAAGAGGGCCAGGCCAGGCAAGGTCTGGACCCAACGATTCGCGGCTGGAAGGAACTCCCCACACGGTCATTTGCGCGGAGACAATTGGACCGGCTCATCGGGTTTGCGCGAGGAATCCTCAGACAGGTCCTGCTGGTGCGATTCGATTCCATCGATTACCGCCTCTCCTTCCTGATGCAGGAGATGTCCGCGCAAAATGTGGCGCTCTCAAGAAAAATCGATGAATCGATTGGGGCCATTTCCGATGAATTGGCTGCGGGGTTCATGGGCACTCACTCCACCCAAACTTCTACGGAAGCTGATTTGGAAGAGAGACTGGCGGCTCTGGAATCGCGACTGGATCTTCACACGGAGAGATTGCGGCAACTTCGCCTGGTAGAGGGAACGGAGATCGATGCACAGCCGAGAAGTAGTTCCGGACGGGTAGCCAGGGTGGACGGATTCCTGATCGGCGTACCCGCTGAAGAGTGGCGCCTGGCGACTCATCTGGAATTCTGCGGAGTCCCGGAGCCGGGTGTGACAAAGCTGCTTAAGCGATTAATCAAACCGGGCATGGTGGTTGTGGACGTGGGCGCAAATATTGGCCTGACGACCCTTCTGGCCGCCAGAATCCTGGCCGGCGGCAAAGGGAAAGTGCATAGCTTTGAACCGGCGCCGGCAATCAGCGATCTGCTGCGGAACAACATTCAGATAAACGGGTTCACTGAATTGGATTTTGTCCACGTGCATGAGTTTGCCGTGACGGAGGTGGAGGGAACAGCAAATCTAAGAATATTTCCCGATCGCTCCGGCCATAACACTTTGTTCGGAAATGATGATTCCGCGGAAAAAGTTCCGGTCGAGACCATCAGTTTGGACATTGCCCTACAGCATGAACCTAGCGTAGACGTGGTGAAGATTGACGCGAAAGGTGCCGGGCCGTTCGTCCTGCGTGGAATGAATGAGACCATCCACAGGAACCCGGACATAATCATTCTGCTGGAATTCGCTCCGGTCGATCTCAATCGGGCAGGAGTGTCACCAAAGGCATTTCTCAAAGAAATCGGCGGACTCGGTTTCATCGTCCACAAGGTGGACGATGTGACTGGCGAGTTGCAGCCGGCATTGCAGTCTGAATTGCTGAACTGTTTTTCAGTAAACCTTCATTTAAGGCGTGCGCCTATGGCGGATGAGAGACTGTCGTGAGTAAACGGGTTGTGATTATCGGTGGTAATGGGCATGCAAGAGTCATCATTGACATGCTACAGGACAATCCAGGTTTCAAAGTCGCTGGATTTACATCTCCGGATCAGGAGGCAAAGGAAATGGGATTGCCCGACTGTCCGCGGCTTGGTTCCGATGACGATCTACCCAAAATCCTGGCCCAGGGGATTGAGTATGCATTCGTTGCCATCGGGGATAACCGGATCCGCCGCAAGTGCGCGGCCATGGTTGAACGCCTGGGGTTCTCGACGCTGAATGCCGCAAGCGCGCATTCCGTTATATCTTCGTTCGCAAAACTCGGGAAACTGGTTGCGGTCATGCCCGGAGCGATCATCAATGTTGGAAGCGAAATCGGCGATGGCGTTATTGTTAACACGAATGCGACAATAGATCATGATTGCCGGATTGGCGCATTCGCCCACGTCGCTCCCGGAGTGGCATTGGCGGGTAATGTTACAATCGGCGATGAGGCATTCATCGGCATTGGAGCAAGGGTAATCCCAGGAATTAAGATCGGAGCTCGAACGATCGTGGGGGCAGGCGCGGTGGTGATACGGGATCTGCCGGACGGGGTTGTGGCGGTGGGCGTGCCTGCAACCATAAGGAAGGATTAAGAGTATTACAGCTAAAATGAGTGAGAAGAAGCGCATTGCGGTTGCGCATCCAGTATTAGACGGCAACGAGAAGAAGTACGTGCTCGATTGTATGGACACGGGTTGGATCTCCTCGGCCGGAAAATACATTGCGCTCTTCGAAGAGGCGTTCGCCAACTATTGTGGCGTTGCCCATGGCGTGGCTTGTTCCAATGGGACAACCGCGCTGCATCTTGCACTTTCCGCGCTGGGCGTCGGCGCTGGAGACGAGGTGCTGGTCCCCACGCTCACCTTCATCGCGACTGCGAATGCCGTGCGCTATTGCGGCGCGGAACCTGTTTTTGTTGATTCCGAGCCCCGCACCATGAATATTGACCCGGAAGCGATTTTGGGGAAACTCACGCCTCGCACGAAGGGCATTATCGTCGTACACCTTTATGGGCATCCGGTCGACATGGACCCCATCGTGGAGCTTGCACGCAAGCGCGGCCTGTTTGTCGTGGAAGACGCAGCGGAGGCCCATGGTGCGCGCTACAAGGGCCGAAAAGCAGGATCGCTCGCCGATGCGTCTACGTTCAGCTTTTACGGCAATAAGATCATTACTACCGGTGAAGGTGGAATGGTCACCACCAACAATGCGGAACTCCTGGAAAAAATGCGGATACTGCGTGGCCAGGGCATGGACCCGCAAAAGCGGTACTGGTTTCCGGTGGTCGGCTTCAATTACCGGATGACCAACATTCAGGCTGCGATCGGCCTGGCGCAATTGGAACAGATCGAGCGGCATCTGCGGATGCGGCAGGAAGTAGCCGGGTGGTATCGCGGTGCACTCACGCCTTTCCTCGACGTGGTTACTCTCCCTACAATTGAAGACTGGGCACATCACGCGTTCTGGGCGTACTCCATTCTTTTGAAATCCTCAAGCCTGATGGGACGGGATGATTTAATCGAAGCTCTTTCCGCCGATGACATCGAAACGCGCCCGTTGTTCTATCCGGTCCACACGATGCCACCTTACGGCAAAGAAGGCGAATCGCATCCAGTCGCCGAAGCGCTTTCGCAACGCGGCATTACTCTACCCATGCACGGTCTGTTAAACCGGGATGACGTGAGTTTTATTTGCTCGAGGCTGGTGGCGTATTGCGCCGGCGTCACGTCGGCAACACGATAAGAGACGGTTGCCGATGAAGATTCTGATTGCAACCACTGTTAACCCTTTCATTGGCGGCGGCTCGACAAACATCGTAGATTGGCTGGAAGCGGCACTGCAGCGCTTCGGGCACACTGTGGAAACCTTCCGCCTGCCTTTTAGCGATCATCACGCCGACATACTGGAACAACTGGTAGCACTTCGAATGATGGATCTGTCTGAATATGGTGACCGTCTGATCACCATCAGAACCCCCAGTCATCTACTGAAGCACCCCAACAAGGTATGCTGGTTCATTCATCACTACCGTAGCGCCTACGACCTGTGGGGCACGAAATATCAAGCCATGCCCAACACACTGGAGTCTGAAGCGTGCCGGCAGGCGATCATCTCCGCCGATAACATTGGATTGCGGGAGTGTAAGTCGCTATTCTGTAATTCGCAAGTAGTCCAAAATCGATTGAAGACTTACAACAACCTGGATGCGGAGGTCCTTTATCCGCCGTTGTTGCAGCCGGAACAGTTCCATTGCGGAGAATTCGGAGATTACCTGCTCTACTTCAGCAGACTTACTCACCATAAACGGCAATGGCTCGCCATTGAGAGTCTGCGTTACACCAAAACACCCGTGCATCTGATACTGGCCGGCGAGCCGGACCCCGAGAGCGGGGGCGCTTACCTCAGGGAATTGCAGGAGCTGGTCACTCGTTATAAGTTATCCTCCAGAGTAACGTTGCTGGCGCGGTGGATTCCGACGGAAGAGAAGCTACGGCTGTTTGCGGAATGCCTGGCCACTTTGTACTTCCCTTTCGATGAGGACTCTTACGGGTATCCGTCACTGGAATCTTATGCCGCAGGCAAGGCGGTTATCAGCACAACGGACTCGGGCGGAACCAGCGAACTGCTTCTTGACGGCGTGAATGGAATCATTTCTCCGCCTGACCCCGAACTGATCGCGGAGGGGATGGACAGAATGTACCGCAACAGGGCCGCTGCAAAGCAGATGGGACAAGCCGGCCAGCGCCGCATTCAAGAGTTAGGTATCGATTGGGATAACGTTTTGCGGCGGTTATTGGCATGAGAATCGCGATTCTGAACAATGCGGTACCCTTCCTGCGAGGAGGCGCCGAACATCTTGCCGATGCCCTGGAGTTAAAACTACGTGAGTTTGGGCATTCATCCGCCGTCTTCCGATTGCCATTCCGCTGGAATCCACCGGAAAAGATTCCGGAGCACATTCTGGCTTGCCGGTTGATGAAGCTTCCGAATGTCGACCTCGTCATTGCTTTCAAGTTTCCCGCATTTTATGTTCCGCATCCGAACAAAGTAATTTGGTTACTGCACCAGTTCCGCCAGGCATATGATTTCTGGGGGACTACGTTTCAGGATCTGCCGGACACCGCGGCCGGCCGCGCGATCCGGAATACGATTGTAACTTCCGATAATAACTTCCTGCCCGAGGCAAAACGGATTTACACAAACTCAAGCGTGACCGGCGACAGGCTGCGTAAGTTCAACAATATCGAGTCGGAGATCTTGTTGCCACCATTGCTGAGCGATTCCCATTTCCATTGCCAGGAGTACGGGGATTTTATCGTTTGCCTGGGGCGAGTCAATGCAGTGAAGCGCCAGCATCTGTTGGTGAAGGCTATGAAATACTGCCGGACCAACGTGAAATTGGTGGTCGCGGGAAAATCTGAATCGGAATCCGAAAGTGCAGCGATCCTACAGATCATTAAGGCTGAAAACTTATCGCAGAAAGTAATCTATATCGATCGCTTTGTGTCTGAGGAGGAGAAGGTGGACATGTTGAGCAGGTGCCTTGGATGTGCATATATTCCGTACGACGAAGATTCTTACGGCTATGTCACGCTGGAAGGCTGCCTGTCGTCAAAACCCGTCATTACATGCACGGATTCAGGCGGTATAGACATGCTGGCCCGGAACAACGAAACCGGTTATGTGGTTGAGCCGGATCCCAAGGCGATTGCCGAATCGTTCGACCGACTGTATTCCGATAGACAATGCGCAATGGCAATGGGCAAACGCGCCCTCGAACATGCGCTGAGTTTCAACATTAATTGGGAACATGTTATTAAGAAGCTTACCTCATGAAAATCGCATGGTTCACACCCTTCTCGCTAAAAAGCGCAATTGGCCGCTTCAGCCAGGGCGTTGTCGCGGAATTGGCGGCAAGGGCGGATGTCGACGTATTGTGTTTCGATGCAGGCGAGACTTACTCGACCAAAGTTCCTGTGCGAAAGTTCGCATCGGCCAGTAGAGTGGAAGACCGGATACTTTCCCGCTATGACGTTATCTTCTATAACTTCGGGAACTACCTTCCGTTTCATCGTGAGATTTTTGAGGTATCACGCCGCCACCCAGGCATCGCGGTCATGCACGACTTTGTGATGCATCACTTTTTTGCCGGGTACTATCTTGACTATAAGAAGTCCATGTCAGGGTACCTCGGGGCAATCGAGCGGATTTACGGGGAAAAGATGAAGAACGCCGCCGAAAAAAGTATAACCCGAAGCGGCCTGCGGCTGTGGGACACGGATCGCGTGTTGGAGTGCCCAATGTTCGAAAATGTTCTTCCAGGAGCCCTGGGAGTGATCACGCACTCGGGCTTTTTCAAGCAGCGCGCCGAAGATAAGTTTGCCGGTCCTGTTCGAAAGATCCCATTAGCATACGATGTCGACACCACGAGCCCGGTTAAGTCTCGAAGTGATCTTGGACTGACCGAGGGCCGGTTAATCATTCTTACAATCGGGCATGTAAACCCGAATAAACAGATCGTGGCAATCATTCATGCCCTGGCGCAACTCCGTGCTTCCCTGCCCCTGTTTGAGTATGTGATTGCCGGGAGCTGTTCGCGTGAGTATAAGAAGGAGATTGAAGCCTGCATCCGGAAAAACCATGCTCAGGAAATGGTGAAACTTGTCGGCGAAATTCCGGAGGACACACTGCGCGGATACCTCATGCACGCGGATGTTTGCATCAACCTCCGATTTCCGGCCCTGGAAGGTGCATCCGCATCCGCGATTGAAGAGATGCGATTTGGCAAGCCCATTATCGTCTCGAACTTGGGATTTTACTCGGATTTGCCGGAGGACAGCGTTCTTAAGATTGATCCGCATTCACCGGCTGAGCTGGCGAAAGCGATTACACGGCTCGCGCAGGATCCCAAGGAACGAATGCAGATGGGCGCAGCGGCGCATTCCTACGCAGAAAGCGAATTCCGGGCCGACGCGTACGCCAGACAGGCACTGGAGTTTGTGGATGAGGTCCGCCGCTCCCGCCCGTTGCTTGATCTGACCGCCAAGCTGGCAAGGGAGTGCGCGCGCATGGGAGTTACTCGCGAGATGAGCCTTGTCGATACAATGGCTGGGGACATGGGCGAATTGTTCGGCGGTACAGCTTCGGAGTAAGTAGGAAGAATCGACCCCGCCAGGCTAAATAGATTCTTACGTCTTATATCGTAAACAGAAATACTACAACAAATGCAGCGGGCGTAACAGTTATGCCGATGTTACGTCTACTCGCAAGCCCTTGGGATTGAATCCTAGAAAAAGCAGTCGAACTGCAGATTGGCAATTTATCCCCTGCAGTTGAAAGCGATTACGGGAAGCGCATGATTCACCCACTGGGTGAGTTGTCATTGCGGGAAGCATCGCGGAGGGCAAACCGAGGACAGACAGCGAAATTCCGGCAAAAAGCGCCGGAAATTCATGTCTGTCCCTGGTTTGCAGAGTCAGGTTTTCCGTGGGAATTCGCGGCCAACCGCTTTTTCCAGGTTAATGGGTAAAGCCACTGACGTCTTTGCGGACGACCTCTCCGCCCACGCCACGAGGATCTTGCCATCTGCGCCAAGCCAAAGGCTTGAAACTGATCAAGACCGCTGGATCTGAGGACTCGGCCCCATGAGCCACGGAGGTGAAACGCATGCTCACCGCTCTAATGCAAAATCTGAAAGCTGACCGCTGATTGCTGACGGCTGCCAAAAATTTCAAATATATTTGGCGAGCATTTGACAATCGTGATTCGTTACGGTTTTTCACCGAATTCGATGCGCACCGGACCGACAAGCCCTGATCGCATCAACGGATCCGTGGCGAGATAGCCGCGGAGGTAAGGCTGTCGGCCCTGGTGGCCAAGCCAATCGGCAGGGCGCCGGACAATGGTCTTCGTCACCCACTGACTTTCGGGCAGGGCGGCATCGCCGATCAGCCGGTTGGCCCAGGTGTTTGTCACGTCGATTTCGAGTTCGTTGGTGCCCGCTTTCGCGACGCCGGTGAGGTCGACAACCCAGGGTGCGGTCCACACGATGGCGAGCACTTTCCCATTGAGTCTGACGCGGGCGATGTCTTTCACCTCGCCCAGCGCGAGCCGCAAGGGACTTCGCGACTGGGCGGCATCGAGTGCGAACGACTTGCTGTATGTGGCAGTGCCGGAGAAGTAGCGGATGCCGGGCTGCGGGTTCTCATCCCAGGGCTTCAATTGGTCGAAGCTCGCCGACGGCGGCGCGCCGAGATTCCGGGCGAAGGTGACCGTCCAGGGGCCGTCGAGAGAAACCGGTGCCGCTCTCCACGAAAGTTCCAGTGCGGAACCGCGCCGTTGCGCAGTGGGGCGGCGGAACACGACGAAGACGGAGCCATCTTCAGGCAGATCGAGCGCGGCCACCGTGCGTCCATCGTCCGTCGCGTGCCATTGGGGCACGTCGCGCACGGAGCCGGTGACGGCGTCCCAGAGTTCCGGTATTCGGCCTTTGACACGGAACGTGCACTCTGCTTTGCCGCTGCCTCTGAGGAAGTAAATGTCGGACTGGCCGTCCTGACGGTGGAGGTATTCGAAGGGACCGGCAAAGTCGGGCTGAATGCGGCGTTCGTTCAGCACCGTGGACAGCGGCACACCGCTGCTGACGCGCCCCTGCCCGAAACTCTTGGTGCCTGAACCGGCCCACAAAGCGGCGGCCAGCTTGCCGATCTGCGCATCCCGTTCCTTCGCCGATTCCAGACCGGGCTGGCGCTCAGGCCGGCGGCTGCCGAGAACTATGTTGGCACCTTCTTTGGCGAGCTGGGTGATCTTGGCCAGCGCGGCGGCGGGCATGACGTTCTCATCCAGGTCGAGCACGAGCATGCGATAGCTCATCCCATCGGGCAGCACAAGGTTGCCGTTCTTCACAGAGATGCGGCCGAGCAGACTGGCTGTGTCGATCAGGTCGTAGGTATAACCGGAGGGGAGTTGGAGCGACGCATCTTCGCGCCACTTCTCGCCCCGGCCCCAGACGAGCATGTTGCGATAGCTCTGGTACACGACGGCGTCAGCGACGAAGGTGCCCTGGCGGAGCATGATCTGGGCGCGGCCGAGATAGGCGAGGAAGCCTCCGGCGTCGTTCCACCAAGTGGTGTTCGTATTGAGATGCGTGCCCGCAAAGTAGACGATGCCAGGTATACCGAACTCGGCCGGCGAGCCGTCGAAGGTGTGCCACACGACATGATTGGCACCGTCGATGAAGGCCTTGTCGATATCCGGCTTCAAGACTGCGGGGTACTCCTGCCAGTGCGGATTCATGTCGGTGAACGACTCGGAGGCGACCAGGCGGCGGCCGTAGATATGGGCCGCCATGGCGGTGTGGCGGAGATTCGATTGCATCGTCAAAACGCCGCCCGGCCCTTTGATGGGCTGCTTATGCCAGAACTCGCCCTGCGGCATGTCGTTGGCACCCCAGAAAGACAGTTCGTCGGAGAACTGGAACATCGGCCGCGCGCGGTCCCACGGACCGCCCGACTCGGAGTGCCACTTCAAGCCCGCCTTGTGAGCCGCATCGCCAAGCCTGCCGTAGCAGTTGTCGAGGAAGCTGTCGCCGATGGTCTTGCCGAAGTCTTCGATAAAGCGGCGCGAGGTGGCTTCGTCTTTAACGGTCATTCCGGTGAGGGCGGGCAGATAGGGCAGCAGGTCGTAGCCGCGGCGTTTCGTAAAATCGCGTTCGAAGCCGGGCGTCCACGTCGGCGACGAGCCCTCCCAGCTGACGTTGTAGAAGTGGGTCAGCGTCTTGCCCGCCAGCGGGCCGGCAATTTCGAGAAAGGCCTTGCCCATGCGCCCGAAGTGGGTGTCGACCGCCTTCGAATCCAGAATGTCGACGTCCTGTTCGAGCCCTTTTATGGTCACCGTGGCGAAGCGCAGGATGGTCCAATTGCCGGGCGGAACGTCCCACGCCAGGTGGCCGGCCTGCAGCCTGGCGGTGAGGTCGACGACCTGTTCAGCGGTGGCCCATGGAGCCTTGCGGTCGAGCTTGATCTCGCGCCAGTTTTGCGACAGCGCGTCACCGGACTGGGCGGTGCCAACCGGAGATGCAAGGCGCACCGCGAGGAGAGCGACGTCCCAGAAGTAGGGCTGATCGTCGGGCTTGGCCAGATGCGCTTCAAAGTGTCCCGGGCCAGGGGCGGTGGCGGCGCTCCAAATCAGCTTCTTCGGTGCGTTGGCACCGTTATCCCAGGGTCCTTTCAGCGAGCCCCCTGAGGTGCTGATGTTCATGCTCATTTGCAGCCCGAGGCGATTGGCCTCAGTCATGGTGAACTTCACGAGTTGGCGCCATTCGGGGCTGAGGAACTCCATCTTCGCCGGTGGCGGGGAGAGATGATAGTCGGCGTAGCCACGCGAATCGCAGAGCAGAAAGCCGCCGATGCCCTTCTCCTTCATCTGCTCCAGATCGCGGTGGATCGATTCCCTGGTGACGTTGCCTCTGAGCCACCAGTAGTAGACCCAGGGCCGCTCAGCCAGAGGCGGCGCATGGAAACTCTGCTCCAGTGTAGACATGGCCGGGGCGGCCGGGCGCGCCACCTGCGCGGCGGTGAGGCAAATGGCGAACAAAGAGAAAAGCTTCATGGCCCTTCAATGCTCCTGCAAGGAATTGGTCTCGCTGTTCACATAGTGAACACACAAGATCGTTTAGCTGCAGGTAACCTAAACCGGAAATACCCGCATGTCAAGATGTTTCTTCTTGTCCGGCGTTCACCGCCGCCGGTAATACTGATCGATATTGGCATAGGTCAAGGCGGTGTGTTCGGTGTAAACGGCTGGCGGCACCGCCTCCTTACCAACGATAGACAACCCGAGGCGCACGACTTTTTCCCCGTATCGCTCAGGGAAGTAGGCCACAGACATGATCAGCCGGCTGCGCGGGTTGCGCAACTCCGCATGGCACTCTTTGCTTGCGTTCTGTCCGACAACCGCCGCCAGTTCTTCGCATCCGGCTTCACGCAGCGCCTGCAGCGCACCCAATGCGGCCAGGTCGTTGAACCCGGAAATCAGCAGCCGCATCGGCGTGCGCAGTTTCCTGAGCAATTCAGCCACGCGCGCGTGGCTTGCTTCCATGTGAGCACGTCCGTCGAGGTGGATAACGCGAGACTCCGGCACGCCGCCCAACACCTCGCGCACCCCCTCCAGCACGCCGGTAACCCGCGCCTGCACGGCTGGACTGCTCAACGAAGACTCCACCAGAACGACTCGATCGTAAGTTCCCTTCCATTTCTCCGCTGAGAATTTCCCCAGCGCGCGCCCCGCCAACCGGCCGGCCTGGTAGTTGTTTGCGCCGTAGTAGAAGGCTCCAGGCACCGGCGTCTCCACGGCAATGAGCGGTATGCCCGCGTTGGCGAAGCGGTCCGCCACCACATGGCTGACCGCGCCCACCGGTTGGAACATCACCGCCAGATCCACCTGCTGGCCGATCAACTGTTGGGCGTTCGCCAGCGCCGATGCGGAATCGCCTTCCGCGTTGTCGAGCGCCATAAGCTCCACGCGCGCCAGCGATGCCGCGTCACGCATGCCGCGTAACAGGTCATCGCGGAAATAGTTGCCGCTGAGCGGAGCCAGGTATCCGAAGCTCAACCTGCGCCTGCGAGCCGATACTGTATAGCGTTTATCGGGGAGCCGTTGAATGTAGCCGCGGCTTTCCAGCGTGGAGAGCAAGCGGTACACCGCCGTCCGCTGCACGCCGGTCGAAAGCGCCAGTTGTTGAATGGTGACCGCACTTGAGGCGTGCTCGATTGCTTCCAGAACATCCAGGGCTTTGTCGAGTGTGCCGACCCGATAGCGCGGCTTGGGATCGGGGACGATCTTCTTTTTGACAGTCATTGAGGATCCTGCGCATTGATTGTACGCCAATGTTCATTATTCGAACAAACCTTAAAAGCGCTTGACAAAGGAATTTATCTGGGATAGTGTACCTCCGTCCAAGATGACCGCATGTGTTCACTATCTGAACACATGCAAAAGGAACGATTATGCGGAAACAATTCAAAAGCCTCGTCGCTGTGCTTGCCTTGTATGGAGCCGGTGCCGCGTCCTTGCCGGCGCAAACCATTACCGGTTCCATTGTCGCCACCGTCCTCGACTCGAGCGGACTCCCCATGGCCCAAGTCGAAGCTACCGTCACGCACGTCGCGACCGGCGCGGTGCGTACAGTCCATAGCAATGAGCGTGGTGACCTTTTCTTCAACAGCCTGCAACCGGGCGACTACAACCTGACCATCACGAACAGCGGCTTTAAGACATTGCGCCAGCAGAACATAGCGCTTTCCGCCAATCAGACCCTGCCGCTGGGCAAACTCACGCTGGAGGTCGGCACGATCTCTGATGCGGTGACGGTGAGCGCGCAGGCATTCACAGTGCAAATCGCCAGCGGTGAACACGCCGACCAGATCAATTCCGATCAGCTCGACGGCCTTATGACCAAATCGCGCAATGTGATGAGCCTGCTGTCGCTGATGCCGGGCATCTTCGACGCCGGCACTATTGGGAACCAGGATTTCATGGATCGCAACTTCGAACTTTATGTACAGGGTAACCGCCGCAGCACCAGTTCCGTTTCGCTCGACGGCATGACCACTAATCCCATGGGCAACAACTTCAACAACGTTGTGACGGTGAGCCAGGATTCGATCGCTGAGGTAAAAGTTCTGCTTTCCAACTACGCCGCCGAATACGGCCGCAGTTCCGGAGCGAGCATCAACGTGATCACCAAGTCCGGGACGAAGAACTTTCACGGCCTTGGGTCGTACTTCAAGCGCCACGAGCAGTTCAACGCCAACAACTTCTTCAACAACCTGACCAACACTCCGAAGTCGCGGTACCGCTACAACACGTGGAGCTACAACGTAGGAGGCCCAGTCATTCTTCCCCACTTCAACCGGAACCGGAACAAGCTATTCTTCTTCTGGTCGCAAGAATATTGGCCGTTGAAGGGCAGTTCGGCGCTCACCCGTCTCACCGTTCCAACTGCGCTGGAGCGCGTTGGCGACTTTTCACAGTCAGTGGATCTCAACAACCGGCTGGTCACGGTGAACGACCCGAACAGCAAACTGCCGTTCCCGAGTCGCATAGTACCTGCCAGCCAGGCCGACCCCAGCGGACTGGCACTGCTGAAAGTCTTCCCGCAGCCGAATTTTCTTGATCGCACCGTTTCCAACGGCAACTACAACTACGTGTTCCAGGCTGACAAGCAGACGCCGGTGCGCATGGAAAACCTGCGTATGGATTACATCCTCAACGAACGCAACTCCATGTCGTTCACCTTCGCCGGCTTTCTCGATCAGCAGACCAGCGGATTGGGCATTGCCACCACCGTCGCCAACTGGCCGCAGATGGTCAAGACCTACCATTTGCACGGCCAGGGCTACATTCTGCGTTACACCGGGGTGTGGAGCCCTACCGTTATCAATGAGACCAGCTTCGGCTTCACCCGCCGTCCGGAAGGGGCAGATGCATCGGACGCTGAGATAGCACGCAACCAAGGCTCCAAGATTGGTTACATCGCCGGGCAGTTGAATCCATCCAGCAATCCGCTCGGAATCATTCCGAACGCAACCTTCGGCGGCGTGACGAATGCCGCCAACCTAAATATTGAAGGGCGTTTCCCCTTCTGGCAGAAGTTGCAGGCGTTCAACCTCACCAACAACACGACGAAGACATGGCGGTCGCACACCTTCAAAGCCGGCGTCATGATTGAGCGCAACTACCAGGGCACCAACGGCAACGGAAATTATTACGGCGTTGTCAGTTTCGCCAACGACGGCACCAACCCGCTCAACACCGGATATGCATATGCCAACGCCGCGGTGGGCGTTTTCAGCAACTACACGGAGGCCTCCAACCGTGTGGCGCTCCATTTCCGCCAGCATGACGTCTCCTGGTTTGTGCAGGATTCGTGGCGCGCCACGCGCCGCCTTACAGTGGAACTGGGAGTGCGATTTCATTACATCATTCCGCTTTATGGCAGTACCGACCTGATCACCTCATTTGCCCCCGAACTTTATTCCGCGGCCAAACAGCCCAAGCTCATTCAGCCGACGCTGGTGAACGGCGTCCGCGCCGGCGTGAATCCGGTGAATGGCGTCACCTATCCCGCGGCGTTGATTGGTGCGATTGCACCAGGCACGGGCGACCCCTCCAACGGCATGGCGGTCTCTGCGCAGAACGGTTATCCGCGCTCGCTCGTAAACACCTATGGGCTGCGGATGGGACCACGGGCCGGCTTTGCGCTCGACGTCTTCGGCAACGGCAAGACTGCCATCCGCGGCGGCTTCGGCATGTTCTACAATCGCCCCAACATGACGGACAACTATTCTGCCTTGTTCGCTTCGCAGTTGCCCATTGTGAGCAATCCGACGGTTTATTATTCGACGCTCAGTTCGCTGCGCTCCTCGTCCGGCGCAATCTTTCCGCAGAGCGTCAATGGAATCGATAAGTCGGACAGCCTGCCGCATGTGATGAACTTCAGTTTCTCGTGGCAGCAATACATCGGGTTCAAGACCATCGTCGAAGCCGGCTACGTGGGCTCACAGGGCCGCAACCTGCTGTGGCGGCGCAACATTAACTCGATTCCGGTGGGCACCAACTTCCTTCCCTCGAGCATCGACCCTACGACGAAGAGCGTCTACAATACTTCCTTCCTGCGGCCGATGATTGGCTACAATGATGTGCTGATGACCGAGGCCGCTTCCTCATCCAACTACAACGGTGGACATGTTACCGCCCGCCGGCGCATGACCAAGGGCGTGCAGTTCGGACTTTCCTGGACGTGGTCGAAAGCGATGGACTACAACGACAACGATGTCGACTCGATCAGCAACCTGATTTCGCCGCGGGTGTGGAACTACGGGCTGGCCGGCTTCGATCGCACCCACATGTTCAAATTCAACTGGGTATGGAATCTGCCAAAGACACCGTTCAAGCAGACGGTGCTCAAGCAGGCGTTCAACGGCTGGCAACTCTCAGGCATCGCCAGTCTGCTTAGTGGAGCGCCGCTTGGCGTGAACTTCACGAGCGCCACAGGTGCGGATTTCACTGGCACCGCTACCCAGGGCGCACGCATCGTGGTGCTCGAAAACCCCATCCTGCCAAAGAGCGAACGCGACTTCTTCCATAACTTCCGCACGGACGTCTTTGCACCGCCTACCAAAGGCACCTGGGGCAACGCGGCTCGCACCCTGGTGCGCGGGCCAGGTGCGAACAACTTCGACATGTCGCTCAACAAGGAATTCCCGGTGAGGGATCAAATGCGCTTCCAGTTCCGCGCCGAAGCATACAACGCCTTCAACCACGCGCAGTTCACTTCGCTCGATACCAACGCCCGTTTTGATGCCAATGGAAAGCAGATCAATACGCTGCTCAGCTCTTTCACCGGAGCGCGCTCCGGACGTATCATGCAATTTGCGTTGAGGTTCTATTTTTAATGGCCATCTCCCTCCGCAGGGCATGGGTACTTTGCGGTTTGCTGTTTGTTGCCACGGCGCTGAGCTTCCTGGATCGCCAGGTGCTCAGCGTGTTGGCACCACAGATCACGACTGAGTTCGGAATGACGAACACGGCGTATTCTCGTGTAGTCTTCGCATTCGGCCTCAGTTATACGGTGATGTTTTCTTTGGGTGGGCGGCTGCTGGATTCTGTTGGCACGCGGCTTGGCTTGGCCGTCAGCGTTCTTGTGTGGTCGCTCGCCAGCGGCATGCATGCGTTGGCCACGGGCGCGGCCGGACTTGGTGCCGCGCGGTTTTTTCTTGGCGTCGGGGAAGGCGCATGTTTCCCTGCGGTCACCAAAGGCGCGGTGCAGTGGATGCCTGCGGAGCGGCGCGCCATGGCCGTGGGCATCGCCAACGGCGGGTCGGCGTTCGGTGCTGTGCTTGCGCCACCGCTCACGGCGTGGATCGCCACTTCGTTCGGATGGCGCAGCGCGTTCCTTTGTACCTCTGTTCTTGGATTCATCTGGCTGGCGGCGTGGCTCATCGCCTGCCGCCCATTGCCACCGCACGTAACCAATACTGCAACTCGCGTCAGTTTGCTGGCGATGTTCAAGCGGCCGGAAATGCGCCGCTTGCTCATTGCGCGATTCCTATTTGATCCTGTCTTTTACTTCTATATGTTCTGGATACCGCAATACCTATCAAGAGAGCGCGGGATGCCGCTGACGGCCATCGGCGCACTTACCTGGATTCCATTCTTCGCCCTCGGCATTACTAACATCGCGGCGGGCAGCATCTCAGACGGTTTGGTGGCGCGGGGCTGGACTCCGCGCAGCGCGCGACTGCGGCTGATGCTGATTGCCGCGCTGCTGACTCCGGCATCGGCGCTGGCGGCGTTTGCCGGCACGCCTGCGCTGGCCATCGGGCTGATGTCGGTGCTGATGTTTGCGCATGGCATCTGGATTGCGAACTACATCACGCTGATCGCCGACACGGTGGACAGCACCGAGGTGGGCACAGCCGTCGGCCTGACCGGAACATGCGGGGGCGTGGCCGGGATGCTGTCGAATCTTGTCGTCGGCCCGGTAGTGGACAGCTACTCGTTCACACCCATTTTCCTTGCGTCAGCGATTCTATATCCGCTGGCATGGCTGGTTCTCGCTTCACGCAACAGGAGGGCTGTATGAGGGTCCAAAGACGTAAACCGCGCAGCGCACACATTGGCATATTTGGAGTCGGCTACCATGTTTACTGGAGCCAGTTTCCGGGCTTGCTCGAGGAACTCATGGCCAAGCTCAATGTGTTGGTAGGGCGGGTGGAAGCCCACGGCGCGCAGGTAACAAATTTCGGCATGGTCGACAAAGCCGAAGCCGCCTATGCCTTGCTGCCCCGGCTCAAAGCCGCCGACCTCGACCTGGTCTTCTGCGACATGCTCACCTACGCCACATCGGCGAGCTTTGCTGCGATCGTTCGGGGCCTGGATGTGCCCATTGTGATGGTCGCGCTGCAGCCGATGGCGGCCATGGACTACGCGCGCGCAACCACGCACATGCAACTCGCCAATGACGATTTCTGCTCTGTTCCGGAGTTCACCGGCGTGGCCATTCGCATGGGAAGAAAACCGCCGCCGGTCATACTGGGTACACTCGAAAACGATCCCGCCGCTGAAGCTGAGATCGCCGAATGGTGCGACATCGCCATGGCGTTGCATGATTTGAAGTATGCCCGTATCGGACACTTCGGGCATCCCATTGAGCACATGCTCGACATGCAGACCGACCAGGCTTCGCTGACCGCCGCCTTCGGGTGCCACATTGTGCAGACCGAAGCCGGCGACCTCCTGAGTTGCGAACGCGCAGTCACAGCTGAGGAGACAGCGGCGAAATCCGCGGAGATTCTGACCTTGTTCGACACGCCCGATCCGGGAGTGGATCCGCTGACGCGCAAGCTCACGAATGAGGACCTCAATCGCGCGGCTGTCACCGCGTGCGCTCTTGACCACTTTGTTGCCCGGCACAAACTGGACGGCTTGGCGTATTACTACGAAGGCGATCCGGGCAGCCCGCTGCGCAACCTGGTGACGAACCTGATTGTGGGCAATTCGCTACTCACCGCCGCCGGCTTTCCAATGTGCGGTGAGAGCGACTTGAAGACCTGCATCGCCATGCTGCTGATGGACCGCCTCGACATTGGCGGTAGTTTCGCGGAGTTCCATCCGGTCGATTTCCGCGAAGGCTTCGTGCTGGTGGGCCATGACGGCCCGCACCACATCAACATCGCAGACGGCAAGCCGAAGCTGCGCAGCCTGGTGAAATACCACGGCAAGCCCGGCAGCGGTGCCGGCGTCGAATTTAAAATCAAGGAAGGTCCCATCACCATGCTCAGCATCGGGGTCACCGCCGGCGGAAGGTTTAAGTTCGTTATCGCCGAAGGTCAAAGCGTCCAAGGGCCAATTCCCGCCACAGGGAATACGAACACCCGCGGATTCTTTGCCCCGGACGTTCGCACCTTCCTCAAGCGATGGGTAGCTGAAGGGCCGACCCATCACTTCGCCCTGGGCGTGGGGCATAGAGCGGAGACTCTGCGCGCCATCGCAGAGATACTCGGCATTGAAAGCACCGTCATCAGACGGGAGTAACGAGGCTGATGAAACGCTTCGTGTTTGTTACTGCAATTCATAGCGTGAAACGAACCATTCGTAAGCCTGCGCAGCCAATCGAGAAGGGAAAGCAAAGCAGCAAAAACCCTTCTGCCCGCCGCGCCGCAGATGCGATAGCTTGCACTCAAACTACATGCTCAACGGGGGCTATGCCTACAACACAATCATCAGCGGCAAATAATATAGACAGACCCTGCTCTCGCACTTGGCAAGCCTTTACCCTCACTCAACTCTACAAGCCTGGCAACAAGAACTGGACAACGGCGAAGTCACGCGTAACCGCGTCACCCCCACGGGACGCAAAGCGGTCAGTTTAGGC
>CAIRSA010000550.1 GCA_903881085.1 uncultured Acidobacteriia bacterium | reverse complement strand
GCGTCGTGCGAATTGGCTGAAGGCCATCCAACTGCTTTTTCCAGGATGAACGCACCAGTGCCTGCGACGCTCGCCGGCGGTGATCATCCGATCACCGACTGAATGGCGCAACGACGCAGGCCGAGGTACTGACTACTGTCACGAAGTGAGCCGAACTCTTATCTGAAGTTCGCTGTTACGTTCTTATCGGAGTCCATGGTAAGAGTGCAGGTGGTGGAAGTTCCCGAGCAAGCGCCACTCCAGCCGACCCAAGGTTGTCCGGCATCGGGAGTAGCGGTCAGAGTAACCACCGTTCCACTTGCATAGCTGGCGGCCGAAGGATTCGAGGTTACGGAACCCTTCCCATTCTTACCGATACTGATCTTGAAAGCTGCGGCCGAGCCGCCGCCACCGCCACCAGCGGGAGCCGCGGCGAAGTTCGCTGTGACGTTGTTTTCGCCGGTGATATTGAATGTGCAAGTTAATGCCGCGCCGGCGCAATCGCCAGTCCATCCGCTGAATGTTGAATTGCTGGACGGTTTGGCGGTAAGCGTTACGGCTGTACCCAGCGCCACCGCCGTGGTGCACGAACTGCCGCAATTGATGCCGTTGCCGGAGACAGACCCGGATCCGGCTCCGCTACGTGTCACAGTGACCGATGAGACACCTACGTTTGCCGCAGCCATCTGGTTGCCGATGAAATCGCCTAACTCACCATCGAGTGGCGTCGTGCACAGGCCGTCGCCGCCGCAGAGGGCCTTGCCCGTGGCCGGATCGAGGGGGCCGGAATACTTGTAGAATTCGTACTTGCGAATCACCGCTTTTCCACCCTTCCCGAGAAGCTTTTGGCTGCGCATTGCGCCGCTATTGGCGCTGTGCGGATTGAATTGGAGAAGCTTCCAAGGTGTTTCCACTTGTGCCGGATTAATGTCGTTCGGCACCACGGGGTTGTCTTCGAGAAGGTCATCTACAACTACATTGCGTTGGACTTCGTTCACCAGCACTTTGACCCACTTGGCCACACCGTATTGCAGTTCAGGTTTGGGGATCGGCGGCGGCGGTGGCGGTTCCACCGGGATCTGGAAGGCGATAGCCGGTTGTGCGCCGGCGACAGCCGGAGGAATCAACTGCACGGTGACGGCCGGAACCTGAACAATGTTCCCGGTAGCAGGAATCAACGTACCTGGATTCTGCGGATCGTCGATCAACCACCTGTAAATGACCTTAGTCGGCTGGGCGCTGTTGTAGCCGAAGTAGTAACCGTAGTGTTCGCAACCGGGAATCATGCCGACTACACACGAGTGGCCGCCGGTAGGAGTGAATACGGGTGGAGGAGTGGTGACTATCGAGTACGAGTTGTTTACGTACGGGCTGGCATAGTGAATCACGACGCCGCCTGGTATTGGGAGTACAGTGAACGGAAACCGGCTCGATGGCCACACGCCCGACAGGTCGGCCCGGGTAACCCCTTGCAGTTCGATTTCAAAACCGTAGGCATTCTGTCCACTATCGTTATAGACGTCGAAGTTGGACGGCGCGCCGAACAGCGTGGTCTGTGCCTGGATGGCTGCTGGGGCCGCCATGAGACACAGAACCAGTGCACTGCTTCTCAGCGCCGCCTTCGCCGCGGAATGGACTTTCATATTTCGTATCATTTACATTGCTCCTTCATTTTCCAGCCTTTTGGCGCCCTCGGCGCGTTGGTTCGCTTTCGTCGGGCTGTTAACTGAGACAAGGCCAAAGTTGATGCGGAACAGAAATTTGGGTTGTATTTTGCAGCCGGACTGCTGCACAGTCGAAGTCTATCCTGCGAAGTTAGAGCGGAAGATGACTGGAATTGGAGGATTCCAGGCCGGACATCGTCGAGTTGAAAAGCGAAGCCGATCTCGCCAGAAGCTCCGGCGCTTCATTTTTCGGACGGAGAGCCGGACGTAACATTTCGGTCTTTCCGGCGGCATAGCTGTTGCGTTCCTGGCTGCTATCTCCTACCAGGAAGAGAAGCTCGGATGTAACGGCACAATTGGGAGTTGAGGCGATTTTATGTGATCGAACTATGGTGGGCGCGCAGGGACTCGAACCCCGGACCTCCTACGCGTGAAGCAGACCCTAACCGTCAACTCTCTGATTACACAAGACATCTTCTCGCACAAAAGTTCGATCTGAGCACCATAAATACGCATATGGGTGGGTGATTCTGTTCTCAAGCTGCGATTCCGGCTCGTTAGAACAGGGTCACAACTGTAAATGATCCTTAAACCTGGAAAGAGCAGTTGAACGCATCTGGAAAAGGTATCTCCAACATTTGGCATCGGTTGCATGCAACGTGCTCGTCACCTGCCGGGTGACTCGCATTGCGGGCGGTATCTCGTGGGGCAAACCGGGGACAGCCCGCATGTTTCCGG
>CAIRSA010000549.1 GCA_903881085.1 uncultured Acidobacteriia bacterium | reverse complement strand
GCCACGTCCACCATCAGGTGTTCGCGCTTGGGCAGGAATTCGTGCAGCGGCGGATCCAGCGTGCGGATCACAACCGGGAAGCCGTCCATCGCTTTGAACAGACCTGCAAAGTCGGAACGCTGCATCGGCAGAAGCTTCTGCAGAGCCTTGCGGCGCGACTTCTCATCGCGTGCAAGAATCATTTCCACGACGAAAGGCAGACGCTCTTCAGCGAAGAACATATGCTCCGTGCGGCACAGTCCGATGCCTTCGGCGCCGAACAAACGTGCGACCTTTGCATCGCGCGGGATGTCGGCATTGGCGCGCACGCCAAAGCTGCCGCGGAACTCATCGGCCCACGTCATGAACTTTGCGAACACGCCGCTGGTCGGGTCGGGCTCGTTGGTCTTGGCCTGGCCCAGGTAAACCTTGCCAGTGGTACCGTCGATCGAGATCCAGTCGCCGGCTTTCACCGTGATGGTCTTGTCGCCAGACTTGATGGCCATCTTCTGCGCTTTTTCGTCGATAAGAATCGCGCTGGCGCCTACGATGCAAGGACGTCCCATGCCGCGAGCAACCACAGCTGCGTGGCTCGATTTACCGCCGATTGCTGTCAGAATGCCCTTTGCTGCGTCCATGCCTGCGATGTCGTTCGGTGTGGTTTCCTTGCGGACCAGGATCACCGGAGACTTCGCGGATGCTTCCACGGCAGATTCGGCCGAGAAAGCCACGCGTCCAACTGCTGCGCCGGGCGATGCCGCGATGCCGGTGGTCAGCGTGATGCTGGCCTTCAGCGAAGCCGCATCGAACACGGGGTGCAACAACTGGTCGAGCTGGTTGGGAGCAACGCGCATCACAGCTTCCTTCGTTGTGATGAGGCCTTCTTCCGCCATGTCGACAGCAACCTTCAACGCGGCCGGACCGGTGCGCTTACCGTTGCGGGTCTGCAGCATGTACAGCTTGCCTTCCTGCACGGTGAACTCGAAATCCTGCATGTCGCGGTAGTGCTTTTCCAGGCTCGAAGTGATGGTACGCAGCTCTGCGTACACTTCCGGCATCACGTCTTCCAACTGCGAAATTGGGATCGGTGTGCGGATACCTGCCACCACGTCTTCGCCCTGTGCGTTGACGAGGAATTCGCCGTAGAACACGTTCTCGCCCGAACCAGGATCACGCGTGAAGCCTACGCCCGTAGCCGAGGTGTCGCCCATGTTACCGAACACCATCGCCTGAACGTTGGCCGCGGTTCCGATGTTATCCGGAATCTTTTCCATCTTGCGATAGTAGGCAGCCTTGTCGTTCCACCAGCTCTGGAACACAGCGTTGCGAGCCATTTTCAGCTGTTCGCGAGCATCCTGCGGGAACGGCTTTTTAGTCTCAGCCTTCACCAGTTTCTTGTACTCAACAATGACGGCCTTCAGATCTGCAGCGGTCAGATCAGTATCGAATTTGGTCTTCGCCTTCTTCTTCTGTGCATCGAAGATGTGGTTGAAGTGTTCCATCTCGATGTTCAGAGCAACTTCGCCGAACATCTGGATGAAGCGGCGATAGCAGTCGAGAGCGAAGCGCTGGTTGCCTGTCTTCTTTGCAACGGCTTCCACGGTCACGTCATTCATGCCCAGATTGAGGATGGTGTTCATCATGCCAGGCATGGAGAACTTTGCGCCCGACCGCACGCTCAACAGCAGCGGATCATCGCCGCCGCCAAGCTTCTGGCCCATCGCCTTTTCAAGGTTCTGGAGCGCGGCTTCGCATTGATCTTCGATCTCTTGCGGCACGGTCTTTTTGTTTTCGAAGTAAATGTTGCAGACTTCGGTTGAGATCGTGAATCCGGGGGGAACCGGCACGCCGGCTTTGCACATCTCGGCCAGGCCAGCGCCTTTGCCGCCCAGGATTTCCTTCATCTTTCCATTGCCTTCGGTCGAATCGCCGCCGAACGCGTAAACGTATTTGCTCATATGCTCCTTACTCGTAAATTACTATTGCTGATTGCTGGTAACGATCTCCGAAAAATCGGCGATCGACGAAAATTCAGTCAACAACCCGGCTAACATTGCCAGTCGATTCTCGCGAACGCGGGGATCGGGGGCATTGACTAAAACCTTGTTAAAAAACTCGTCCACTTGCGGACGCAATGAAGCCACTTGCTCCAAGGCTTCGCGATATGGCAGGCCTTCGATCTTCAGCGCTGCCTTCGCGTCCCACAACTGGCGCTCTGCGCCGTCTTCAAGCAGCGCCGGATCCACGGCTGTTGATCCCGTGAAGTTCGCCTGAGTCAGAATGTTTTTTATGCGCTTGAAGCTTGCCGCCAGGGGTTCAAAATCGGCTGTGGGCCGCACGGCCTGGATCGCTTCCAGCCGCCGCGCGGTGTCGGGCAGATTGTCCCAACCTGCCGCCATCACTGCGTTCACTTCGTCGTACTTGTAACCACGAATATCTTTGAAGTAATACTTCAGCCGTTCGGCAAAGAAGGCCACCAGCCGCTCATCGTCGCCCAGCAAAGTCTTCATCGAAAATTCCAGATTGCCCTCAACCAGGATCTTCACCACTCCCTGTGCGGCGCGACGCAATGCGAACGGATCCTTCGAGCCCGAGGGAATCAATTCGATCTGAAAGCAGCCGCGTAATGTATCGAGCTTATCAGCGAGCGAAAGCACCTGCCCGGCATGAGTAGAAGGAATCGAATCCTCCATGCTCAGCGGCTTGTAGTGTTCGTAGATCGCCTTGGAAACTTCTTCTGTCTCGCCCTGCACGCGGGCGTAGAGTCCGCCCACAATGCCTTGCAGATCGGTGAACTCCTTCACCATCTCTGTAGGTAGATCGCACTTGGAAAGCAGCGCCGCACGCTCTGCGGTTTCGCCGCCCAGTTCTTTCGCCAGAGCTGCCACGCGCTTCGTTTTTTCAAGATAAGAGCCGAGCTTGGCCTGGAACGTCACATGAGCCAGGTCATCCAAACGGTCGACGAGTTTCTTTTGCTGATCCACTTCCCAGAAGAATCGCGCGTCGTTGAAGCGGGCGCGCAATACGCGTTCGTTGCCGCGCTTCACCAGGCCATCGGGGTCGCCGTTGATGTTCATCACCGCGATGAAGTTCGGCGCAAGTCCCTCGCCACGCTCTACGCTGAAATACTTCTGGTGATGGCGCATCACGGTCGAAAGAACTTCGGCCGGCAGTTGCAGATACTCCTCGGCGAACTCGCCCAGGATCGGCGTCGGATATTCGGTGATGTACGTCAACACATGCAGGAGCTTTTCGTCTGTTTTTACCTGCACGCCGAATGCCGCCATTTCAGCTTCGATCTTGCGGCGCCGTTCGGCCGCACTGACGATGACGAAGTTACGCAGCAGAATCGTCTCGAAGTTGTTGACAGTCACTTCCAGATCCTGGCCGCCCAGCTTGCGATGTCCACGGCTCTTATTGCCCGACGAAACCCCCGCCAATTCAAAGGGAACTACGTCTGCGCCCAGCAGCGCGACGATCCAGCGGATGGGCCGGATCCAGCGTGGGCCGCCCTTGCCGGTCCAGTACATCGTCTTCGGGAAATAGAGTTTCAGGATGATGCCGGGCAGCGCTTCTGCGAGGATCGCCGACGTATCGCGACCGGCGATATGCTTATCGAATGAGTAGCGATTCTCCGCATTGATCGTCAGATCACTCACCGCTACACCCATTTTGCGGGCGAAGCCTTCTGCGGCCTTCGCCCCAGTTGCGGCGGGCGGGCCAACGTTGGGCTGAACCTGATCGGGCTGTTTGGCGGAGAGGCCTTCGGCGCGCAGCACGAGCCGGCGCGGAGTTGCATCGAGCGACGTTACCTTGCCGCCCAGTTTGTTCTCATCGAGCAAAGCCTGGAAGAGTTCGCCCAACTGTTTGAGCGCCCCTTCAATCATCCAATCGGGAATCTCTTCGGCGCCGATTTCGAGCAGGAATGGAATACTCATTTATGCGGCCTCCTGGTCGACCCATGCCTGCGCTAATCCAACCGCCAGCTTGCGAACGCGGCCGATGACGCCGACTCGTTCCGTGACGCTGATGGCCCCGCGCGCATCGAGCAGATTGAAATAGTTCGAGCACTTCAGCACGTGCTCATAGGTTGGCAACAGCGGGAAACGCTTTTTATCACCGCTCTTGATATAGATATCGAGCAACCGTTTGCACTCGCCTTCGTGAATCTCAAATAGCTTCCACAGGGTCGGTATGTCGGCCATTTCAAAGTTGTACACCGAGCCTTGCAACTCGTCGGCGAAGCGCACGTCGCGATAGGTGAAGCCAGGCGCCCACTCAATGTCGTAGACGCTTTCCTTGCCTTGCAGGAACGCTACCAGCCGCTCGAGACCATACGTGATTTCCGCGGGAACCAGTTCCAGGTCCACGCCTCCGCACTGTTGAAAGTAGGTGAACTGCGTGATCTCAAGTCCATCGAGCATCACCTGCCAACCTACGCCCCACGCCCCGAGCGTTGGCGATTCCCAGTTGTCTTCTTCCAGCTTCAGGTCGTGCTTGGTAAGGTCGATGCCGATCGCTTCGAGCGAGCCGAGGTAAAGGTCGATGACGTTTTCGGGCGTCGGCTTCAGAATCACCTGCAACTGCTGGTGCTTGTACAGGCGGTTCGGATTCTCGCCGTAGCGGCCATCGGCCGGACGCCGGCTTGGCTGCACGTAGGCAACCCGGTAGGGCTTCGGACCCAACACTCGGAGGAAAGTCTCCGGGCACATGGTACCTGCACCGACTTCTCCGTCGAAGGGTTCTTGAATGATGGCACCGCGTTCGGCCCAATAATTTTTGAGTTTGAAGAGGGTTTGTTGAAAGGTGTCCATTTACTAAAGGGTTTCCAGAACTGAGGCAGTATAGAGCTTACGTTCCATATGGTCTTCCATTGATCGTATCAGCGAGCGGCGCAAATCCAGCGCCGTTTCCCGGGTCCATGGCCGCACCGCCAACTGACCCACTCCTTTGCGCAACATCTCTTCGGCTATCTCCCGCGATTCCGCGGAGACTCTCTGATGTGCCAGAAATCCGCTCAATCGCACGGCCCACAGACTGAAGTAGGTAACCGCAGTCCAAAGGCCTTTTTCAGGCTCTGCTCGAAGGTGCTCGAGCACAGCCATCATCAGCCGGAAATACTTCTCGTTCGGCTCGGCGGCGGGAAGCAACTGTTCGGTCACTTCCGAGAAAAAATCCAATGCCACACCGGCCGCATAATCACTTGCCAGACCGAACTGCGAATGAATCAACTCGCAGGAATCCAGCTTCACCAATTCCATCCCCTCGCGCTGGTAGTAGTGCACGTTTACCTGCGAGAGTCTCTCCAGTCCCGAACCGAAGTTGCTCTTCGGCCGCCGCGCCCGCCGCGCGATTCCACGCATCTTTCCCTGGTCCCGCGTGAAGAAGCTGACGATCAAATCGGCTTCCTTGTACGGGTAGGTCCGCAGCGTGAAGGCTTCGCTTATCCGCGCCGGCATCGATCAAACCGGGCTGTCATGAGAGTAAGTTACAGGTTAACACAGCGGGGTATCCTCCGGGACAGGCGAATCGCCCGTCCTGCCCAGTTAAGAACAGTGTAGCCAAGGGTAGGAGCGGCGATTCGCCGGTCCAGTTCGCCTGCGAGCGCATCTTCAGGGCGCAGGCTCATCGGCAACAGGTATCGCCTTCGGCGCATCATAGGGCCCCAGGCCCAAACAGCAATCGGAATGGCGCGGCGACAAATCGAAACACCAGCAGCGGCATGCGCTTCATGTCGTTGGCGAAGCTGTCGCCTTCAGCGCCGACCACCATCGCCCCGCGGCGCATCACAAAGAAGCTGAACGTTGTCGACAGCATCGTGAAGCAGGTGCTGGCGATGGAACTGGCAACGGCCCTTGGCGTATGGACGATCCAGTGGTGCAACACAAACTCAATAGAGTGAGTGGTCGCAATCACCAGAGCGATCACTGTCAGCCGGGCCAGCCAGCCGGGTTTGGCGTTGCGGAAGTTTTGCGTCACCGCGCCAAAGAAGCCGGCCACGCAGATGAAAAAGCAGAACTCTGCGAGCATAGCGGAAACGCCCCTACCTGTATTGCGATTGACAAGGAAGAAGATCGTGCCGCGTATCATGGCGCCGAACAACGCCGACTTCCAATTCCAGCGGCTAAATACCCGGCCGTATGGATCGGCCCACATGCCGTCGATCACTTGTTGCACAGTTTCACTCATATCGATGCCTTAATCCGACGCCGGACTGCCACGTTCGTTAAGATAAGAATGTGACCGGTCATCAAATTCGCCAAACCTTTCTAGACTTCTTCGCCAATCGCGGGCATCGAATCGTTCGCAGTTCATCGCTCGTGCCAGGGAACGACCCGACGTTGTTGTTTACCAACGCCGGCATGAACCAGTTTAAAGATATTTTCCTCGGAATGGAAAAACGCGATTATTCGCGCGCCACCACTTCGCAGAAATGCGTGCGCGCCGGAGGTAAGCACAACGACCTTGACAACGTTGGCTACACCCGCCGCCACCACACTTTCTTCGAGATGTTGGGGAACTTTTCCTTTGGCGATTACTTCAAGGCGGAAGCGATTGACTTCGCCTGGGAGCTGATAACGAAGCACTACGGTCTGGACAAGGATCGTTTATACATTACCGTGTTTCGTGAAGACGACGAAGCCGAAGAGTTGTGGCAGACGGTTGCTGGAGTGCCAAAATCGCGCATTTTCCGGCTCGACGAAAAGGACAACTTCTGGCAGATGGGCGACACCGGTCCGTGCGGACCCTGCTCGGAGATCCACTACGACCTTGGGCCGGAAACAGCCGAGCCGGGCCGCGAGCACGAGCAGTTTCCGCTGGATGGTGGCGGGCGTTTTGTCGAAATCTGGAACCTCGTGTTCATGCAATATGACCGTGCATCGAGCGGCGTGATGACGCGCCTGCCGCGTCCGTCCATCGATACTGGGATGGGCCTGGAGCGAGTGGCGGCAATCATGCAGGGCAAGCTTTCCAACTACGATTGCGACCTGCTGTTGCCGATCATCGAGCATGCAGCCGAGCGGTTTAAGGTCACCTATGGCGACGATCACCGCACCAACACCGTGCTGCGCATTGTGGCCGATCACGCGCGTTCCACCGCGTTTCTGATCAACGACGGCGTGCTGCCTTCGAACGAAGGCCGCGGCTATGTGCTGCGCAAAATCATGCGCCGTGCCATGCGCAATGCCCGCATGATCGGCGTGCAGGATCCGTTCCTGTATCAGATGACCGGCTTTGTGGCTGAGTTCATGCAGGGTCCGTATCCGGACATGATGGATAGCATCCAGCGTGTGGCCCGCGTGGTGAAAGACGAAGAGCATCGCTACGCTACTACGTTCCAGGTCGCCGAAAAGGTCTTCCTCGATGAGGCGAAATCGGCAGTGGGCGGTCTGCTGCCCGGACCCGCGGCATTCAAGCTGTACGACACTTATGGCCTCGCCGTCGATGAACAGGAAGAGATGGCGCGCGAGCGCGGCCTGCAGATCGACGTGGAAGGGTTCAAGGCCGAGATGGAGAAGCAGCGTGAGCGTGCCCGCGCCAGTTGGAGGGGAGCGGACAAAGCGCACGTGGCTCCCGTGTATGCGCAGTTGCAGCAGAAGGGCCGCACCAAATTCATCGGCTATGAGCACACTTCGTGCGATCACTCGAAGGTGATTGCACTGATCGTGAATGGCGAACCCGTGGAATCGCTCGCCGCTGGCGTGGATGCGGAACTGGTGTTCGACATCACGCCTTTCTATGCGGAATCGGGCGGTCAGGTTGGCGATCGCGGAGAGTTGCTGGCGGCGTCGGGCGATAAGGTCGCCGATGTGAAGTCGACCTATCCGGCAGTGCCTGGATTGAACGTACATCGCATCACGACGCATGCGCCCATCAAAGTTGGCGATGTGTTGAATGCGCAAGTGGCAGTGCCGGTACGCTCGTCAACCAGGCGCAATCACACAGCGACGCACTTACTGCACGCCGCGCTGCGCACCGTGCTGGGAACGCATGTGAAGCAGGCCGGATCGATTGTCGACGCGGGCCGTCTGCGCTTCGACTTCAATCACTACACGGCCATGGATGCCGATGAGATCGCGGAAGTGGAGCGGTTGGTGAATGAGCAGGTGCTGCGCAACACGCCCGTCACCACCGACATCATGGAACTGGAAGATGCTATCTCCACCGGCGCCATGGCGCTGTTTGGCGAAAAGTATGGCGAGAGCGTGCGCGTGGTTCAGGTGCCTGGTTTCAGCCGCGAACTTTGCGGCGGTACGCATGTTGGGCGCACGGGCGACATCGGCATCTGCAAGGTGATTTATGAAGGCAGCATCTCTGCCGGCGTTCGCCGCATTGAGGCTATCACCGGAGCAGGCGCTTTGGAGCGTTTCCAACTTGCCAACTCATCGTTGAACAAGATTGCGCACATGGTGCATTCTGCCGAGCCGGAAGTTCTGGAGCAGGTGGAAAAGTTGGTTGCGCACCAGAAGACGCTGGAAAAGCAACTGGAGCAGTTGAAGAACAAGTTCGCGCAATCGCTGGTGGGGTCGTTGGAATCGCAGGCTCGAGACATCAACGGTGTGAAGGTTCTGTCGGTGCAGTTGGACGACATGGATCGCGCGCAGATGCGCTCGCTGGCCGATTCGCTGCGCAACAAATGGAAAAGCTGCGTGGTGGTGTTCGGCGCGGTGGAAGACGGCAACGTATCGATCATTTCGGCGGTCACCAAAGACCTCACCGCTAAGTTGCATGCGGGCAAGATCGCCGGCGCGGTGGCGCAGGCCGTAGGCGGCAAAGGCGGCGGGCGTCCGGACATGGCCGAAGCGGGCGGCAAGGACGCAGCAGCATTGCCGGCGGCATTGGAGAGTGTGTACAAAACGGTTGAAGGAGCGCTGTGAGCACATTTGATGTTGCAGTAATCGGGGCCGGTCCTACCGGCCTTGCCTGCGGCATTGAGTTGCAGCGCCGCGGCATCAGTGTGGTGTTGATCGATAAGGGGTGCGTTGTGAACTCCATTTACAACTACCCCACCAACATGACTTTCTTCACCACTCCAGAGTTATTGGAGATTGGCGACATTCCAATGACGTCGCTGAATGAGAAGCCGGGTCGCACGGAGGCGTTGAAGTATTACCGGCGCGTAGCCGACCACTATAGGCTCGATGTCCGCCAGTATCAGGCCGTTCATTCGATCGGCGGCAACGATGGCGCCTTCGTTGTTCATGCGCACGACACCAGCGGCAACAGCCATGATTACGCGGTGAAGAAAGTAATTCTGGCAACCGGTTACTACGACATTCCAAATAAGTTGAATGTGCCGGGCGAGGAGTTGTCGAAGGTAATTCACTACTACAAAGAGGCACATCCTTACTATAACCAGGATGTGGCTGTGATCGGCGGCAAGAACTCCGCGGCGATTGCGGCCCTGGAGTTATGGTGGACCGGCGCGCGCGTTACGCTGGTGCATCGCAATGAGCACCTGGCCAAGGCAATCAAATATTGGATCAAACCGAACATTGAGAATCGAATCAAGAACGGCGAAATCAAGGCTTACTTCTCCTCATCGGTGACGGAGATTACAGAAGCTACCGTAACAATCGCCACGCCCGATGGCGCGGTGACGATCAAGAACGATTTCGTATTTGCGATGACCGGCTACAAGCCTGATTTCGAGTTTATGGCACGGCACGGAATTCCGCTGGAGACGAAAGAGATGCGCCCGCGCACGAATCCGGAAACATTGGAGAGCGAGCGCAAGGGCATCTATCTGGCAGGCGTGATTGTGGCGGGCGTCCACACCAATGAGATCTTCATTGAGAACGGCCGCTTTCATGGCAAGCAGATCGCCGAAGGGATTGCGGCGGCGCTGAAGCAATAGCGATTTGACACTTAGCGCAAGTGGAACAGGTAGAGGCCCTCGACTTCGGCGGCTAAGTCCATATTCCAGTCCGACGTGTTTTCCTTGAACGACCGGCCTATTTCATCCGTAAATGGCACCGCGATGAATTGAACGCCTGCTTTTTTGATTGATTTACCGGCGGTAGGGCGAAGGTTGACGCCTTCCCGCGGGGTTGCCGACGCAAAGACGGTCAACTTATGCCATTCGCCATTGCCGTCCTGGCTTTGAATTTCCGCATTCATGGAACGCTCGCTGGCGAGGGATGTAACGACGAGTCCGGTTGTGGGAATCAGCTTGCCGAAGTTGATCTGAAAATACATTCCATCCTGCGCGGCTTCGCGCGTGGACCAGGGCGTGAGTAAGTTGCGGTCAAGGGCGCGCGGCGCCTCCCACGCGTTGGGCGATGCATCCAGTTCCCATGAAGACTCAGGGGCGATGGCAGTCTCCCCATTGAGTAACTGGATTTCATTCATTGACCACGGGTGTGGATGAGCGTCGTGCTGCACAATTCGCAAGGCCCTGACCTGTGTCTGGGGCCACGACGCGGTGAGTTCGTACAGCACGCCTTTCGATGTGTTCATGGCCGCATGGATGACTTCGTTCAAGCGATAACCTTCGGCGGATAGCGAGGCGGAAACAGCTTCACGCGAAGTGTAGAGAGTGGGCAGGCCGGCCATGTCAAGAATCCGGGCATCCGGCGGAGTCGCCTTGTTGACCGCGCGGCCGATGTTGTAATCGGGCGATGCCGTCTTCAGGTAGTCTTCGTCCGATTCGAGGCGCAGAGCGGCGGCAATCGGAAAGCCGCGCAGACGCCATGCGTGTTCGTCGGTCCAAAAGTTGAGCACGGGCGGGAGGCAGAGGATCGCCTGCGCGATGGCGAGCGTCCACGCAATTCGTTTCGGCAGCACCAGCACAATGGCGAGGGCAATGAACGGCAGCGCAGGCATAAGAAATCGGGCCCCTACGTTCATCAGCCACAATGGCAGCAGCAGCGCGGCGAAGGTTAGCAGAATCCGTCCGGCGCGTTGCTTCATTGCCAGGAACGCGATGGGGATGGCGAGGAACGCCGGGCCGATGAGGCCTTCCAAACGCGCGCCGCGGATGGTGACTTCAAGCGGCGTCTCCCACAACTTCACTGTTCCGTAGGTGCGCAGCCAACGCGACATATTCTGCTCGGAGAAGATGTAGAAATACGGGTTGGGGAAGAAACGGTTGAATAGCGGGGCCATGGGATTGCCGGTCAGCACGAAGGCGCGAATCATCCACGGCGCGATCATCAGCGAGGCGCCGGCGGCGAACCAGCAGAGTTTGATCCAGTCGCGGCGCCACACATAGAAGAGAAGAGCCGGCGGAATAATGATAAGGCCGGAGATTTTGATCGCATAACAAAACCCTGCCGCGAGGCCGGCGATCAGCGGGAACTCTTCGGCCAGGAGGACGGCCGCGAGCAGGAAGAAAACTTCGGCTGCGTCGTTGTATCCGGACGTGCCGCTGATGGCGCAGACCGGGGCTGCGAAGTAGAGCAGCGACGCGGTGGGGGCGCACCATTCGGGCAGTTCGAGCCTGACAGCAAGGGCATAGATCAGTGGCAGGGTGGCAAGGAAAAAGATGAAGTGAAGCAGTTTCGCGGCGGGCGGTCCGCCGATGGCCATGGCAAAGGCGAACAGCATTTCAAGGCCCTGTGGAAGGACCTCATAAAAGCCTGGATGATCGCTAAGGAAGCCGGTTTCGAGCATCTGCTGAGGGATGGCCAGATGGTAGTGCATCGCGTCGGCTTGGATTTCCGGCGGCAGTACGTAGACAAGATAGAGTAGGGCGAGGGCTGTGAGCGGCGTTCGCCATTGGATCTTCAGTTCTTTGTATGTGGGCGCGAGGGCGAGCAGGGCGAGACCGTAGAACGTGTAGCGCTCGGCGAGCCCGGCCTGGGCGAGGAGGAAGATGAGAGTGCTGAGCAGGGCGGCCCCGGCGGCGAACTTGAGCACGCCGGACATTTGCTGCCGGCGTAGCAGCAGATGGCCTACGGACCAGGAGGCGGCGGCGGGGACGAGGCCTCCAAGAATGATGAGCAGCAGTGTTAGCAACTCCATATTGTACCGGGGAGTGCGATAAGATGTCCTCAGTTATGTTTTCAAGACGAGATTTTTCAAAGATGGCGCTTGCCGCCGTGCCTGCCGTGTCAGCGCTGGCGAAGGACAAGAATGCGATTAACGGCGTGCGCGTTGGTGCGCAGACCTACAGCTTCCGGGACCGCCCGCTGGATGCGGCGATCGTCGGCCTAAAAGAGACGGGTATCCATCTGGTGGAACTGTGGCAGGGCCACATTGAGCCGGCCGGCATGAAGGCTGCGGAATTGAAGAAGTGGCGGACTACGGTTTCGCTGGATGTTTTCAAAGACGTGCGCAAGAAGTTCGATGCGGCAGGCATTGAGATCTTCGCTTACAACTACAGCTTCCGTGAAGACTTCACAGATGAAGAGATCGCGCGCGGGTTCGATTTTGCGAAAGCGCTGGGCATCAAGACGCTGACGGCGAGCGCGAATATCTCCACGGCTAAACGCATCGATCCGTTTGCGAAGAAGGCCAAGGTGCGGGTGGGCATGCATAACCACTCGAATCTCAAAGAGAACGAGTTTGCGCGTCCGGAAGATTTCACGGCGGCGATGTCGGGCATGAGCGAGTACATCGCGATTAATCTGGACATTGGACACTTCACGGCAGCGGGCTTCGATCCAGTATTCTTCCTGAAGGAGAATTACAAGCGGATCGTGACGTTGCACATCAAGGATCGCAAGAAGAATCAGGGTGCGAATGTGGTGTTCGGCGAAGGCGATACTCCGATCAAGCAAGTGCTGCAAACGCTAAAGACGCTGAAGCTGACGATCCCGGCCAATATTGAATACGAGTATAAGGGTGCGGATACGTTGGTTGAGATGAAGAAGTGCTTTGCGTATTGCAAGGCGGCTTTGGCGTAAGATTTTGTAGGCAGGGCGGCGGGCCGCCCTACCTTTTCGGCCATTCTTAAAGTTAGTTTTCGCACAGGCGAATCCACCTTCGCCAAGGCTTCGGCGGACAGGTCGCCTGCGCCACCCACGGACATCCGATTTGTCGAAGGGTGAGGGGGGCGATTTGCCTCGCCCCTCGTTTGCGAGCGCCATGTGCGCAAGCCTTCTCCTCCCGGTGACAAGCTAGTCGTTTAAGAACGCCTGCCAGGCGGTAAGGCCTTCGGCGTTGTGGCGCATCAGGGCGATCAAGCCGTCGTGGTGGGTGTGGGTGTCCGCGAGAAGCATGCGGCCAACGCGGGCGATTTCGCATACGTCATCGGCGGGGGCTTTCCAGTGTTGCGGCGCCCAATCGATGGCATCGGACACGACGGACGGCACGCCTTCCGCGATGCCGTCGGCAGTCACCATGTTGAACGATTCGGTATAGCTGGGCTGGAGCAGAAGATGCATGTGGCGGACCGTCTCACGGAATTTGGGCCACGACTGCCAGCCGGCTTCAACCAGTTTCACGTGCGGAAGTCCGTGGAACATCGCGCGCACGGAATCGAGCACGCCGGAGCCCCCTTCATTCCGCCCAGAGGAGACCCAGAATTCCATCGGCACGCGCATGCTGGAAGAGATCTCAAGTGCAGCGGCGGCGGCGCTCATAAAGTTCTTCAGCGGACGCGTAGCGCCGAATGCGCCGATGCGGAGCGTGCCGCCTCCGTATGACGCCGCAGCGCGCGGCATGGCGGAGTCCAAGTAATAGAGGTTGGGGAGGTAGGTGCAAGGCGCGTGATATGCGCGCGACACCCAGTTGCAGAACCGCAGGCAATTGCCTGCGAGGTGAAAATTCGACGAGCCGCGCTCAATTTCCATCGCTTCGCGGACCAGTTTCATGCCATTGGTGTCGGCCTGCAGGAAGCCCACGTTGGAGTGACAGTTGACGGCGAACTTGATGTCAGGAAAATCGGAGATAATACTCTGCCATTCCGAACTGGGAATCCACGGGGCGGAGACCACAACGTGTGTGATGCTGTCATTCAAGCGTGCGCGCAGTGCGGCAGCGTTGACAATCGGAGTTACCGCCGCATTGTTACGGCGGGCATTCAGAGATTTCGCGGTGTTCATAGCGGCTACGCCGAGCCCGATGTGCGAGATGTTTTTGTTTGCGGCAAAGTTCTTGTATGCAAGAACGGCGCGCGGTCCATATAGGTTCATATCCATTGCCTTCCTGGGAACAGAGTAGGAGACGGTCAAGCGCAGTTACTTGGGCGGATCCGTCAAATGACTGGAGGCAAGGGGAATAGAAGTTTCCTTGACTTGTGACCAAGCCTGGCTTGCATGGTAAACTTTCGGCGAGGTGCGCGGATGAAGGAAAGATCCAGCAGGCGTCGATTGTTGCGATTGGGCGCGGCGTTGGGCAGCGGTGTGTTGGCAGCGGCGGGGGAAGAGACGAAGCGTCCGGGCGCGTCGCTTGGCCCGTACACAGACCGGTCGCCGTTTGAGAAGTCCGCGCGGTGGACGCGTGAGAGCAAGACGCCCGAGGCCGGCAGCAGCTTCACTCCGCTGCAGGATTCGACAGGCATCATGACGCCATCCGCGCTTCATTACGAACGGCATCACGCCGGGATTCCGCCGATCGATCCGGCGAAACACCGTCTGGTGATTCACGGCATGGTGGAGCGTCCGCTAGTCTTGACGATGGCCGATCTGAAACGTCTGCCTTCGGTTTCACGCATTCTGGTGCTCGAATGCGGTGGCAACAGCGGCAGCGAATGGGGCATGAAGACAGCGCCCGATGTGCAGCGCAGCTATGGCATGGCTAGTTGCAGTGAGTGGACCGGAGTGCCGCTTTCGCTGGTGCTGGCCGAGGCGGGCGTGCGGCCTGAAGCGTCGTGGGTGATTGCCGAAGGCGCCGATGCGTGCCGCATGCAGCGCAGTATTCCGATGGCGAAGGCGCTCGACAACGTGCTGCTGGCATATGGGCAGAACGGCGAGGCGCTGCGTCCGGCGCAAGGGTATCCGCTGCGATTGCTTATTCCCGGCTGGGAAGGCAACACCAACGTGAAGTGGCTGCAGGAGCTGAAGGTGACGCATCAGCCGCACATGACACGCGACGAAACCTCGAAGTATACCGACCTGATGCCGGACGGCAAAGCGCGGATGTTCACGTATCAGATGGAGGCGAAGTCGGTGGTGACGTTTCCTTCTGGCGGGCAGTCGCTGGCGGGTCAGGGGATGTATGAGTTGACGGGACTGGCGTGGTCAGGCCGCGGCCGGATTGAGCGCGTGGAGATCACCTTCGATGGCGGCAAGAGCTGGGTGGACGCGCAGCTGCAGGAGCCGCGGTTGCCGATTGCATTCACGCGATTCCGGCTGCCGTGGAAGTGGGATGGGCGAGAGGCGATGATCTGTTCGCGGGCCACCGATGAAAGCGGGTACGTGCAGCCATCGCGCGAGGCGTTGATCGATGTGCGCGGGCGGAATTCGGGTTTCCACTTCAATGGGACGAAGATGTGGCGCGTTTTCGCCGATGGGCGGGTAACCAATGCGGAGGCTTAGTCTTTTGGCGCTGGCGTGCGCGGGTCTGATGATGGCGCAATCGCCGAAGTACGGCGTGGGGCAGGCTGCGGGCGCCGAGGATATCCGGCGGTTGGGGATCTCCGTGGGGCCGGATGGCGAAGGGTTGCCGGCGGGATCGGGCACGGCGGTGGCAGGCAAGGCGGTTTACGCTTCCAAGTGTGCCGGATGCCATGGATCAAAGGGGGAAGGCGCGACTGCCGCGGCGCTGGTTGGCGGCAAGGGCACACTGAACACGGCCAAACCGGTGAAGACAGTAGGCAGTTACTGGCCGTACGCGACTACGCTGTGGGATTACATTAATCGTGCGATGCCTTATTATCAACCGGAAACGCTATCGGCGACAGAGGTATATTCGGTGTCGGCGTATGTTTTGTACCTGAATGGCATCGTTGGCGAGACGCAGGCGATGGATGCGAAGAGCCTGCCGAAGGTGAAGATGCCGAATCGGGACGGATTTGTAGCGGATCCGCGGCCGGATGTGAAGGGGGCGCGGTAGGCGCCGGCAAATCAGCGGCCCCAAAAGAGCTGTTACAAATGGGGCAGGAAATTTCACGCTGGAGTTGCCCGAGGACATCGCACAACAATTGGAAGCAAGTGGTTCAACGGTTTCCAGAAGTGCGCTCGAGGCGCTTGCGTTGCAAGGCTATCAGTCAGGTGCTCTGTGTGAATCGCAAGTGCGGCGAATGCTTGGTTTTGGAACACGATACCAGGTCCACGGGTTCCTCAAACAGCATTGGGTGCCCCAGTCCTTCAGCGAGCAGGACCTTCAGAACGGCTTGCAAAATGCTAAGGCGTTCAGCGGAAAATGGTTGTCATTGCAGACGCATTTGTAGCTAGTTGGGCAACGGATTTGCCGTCCTGGGTTTAATTGGCGGCATCGAAGCCACTGCCAATCAGCTCTTCCGTTGCGCTCGATCCATGTGAAGTGAAAAGGGCCGCGAAGAAGCTCACCGGCGAAACATTGGAACAACAGGGACTCTTGGAGTGCTGGACATAGCGGCGGCCTGCGGACTACTTGATCTTCCGGCAGCATTGGAGGCGCTGCTGGCGACAAATTTCCATGTCCGTTCGCGGCTCATTCATATTCTACTCAAAGGAGACGCGCGGCGGATAAAGCATCCGCTTCCGCCCCGGAATTTGGAGACCTTATGATCCGGCGGTTAACGCGGCGAATCTTTTGTAGCGAACTGGCCCGTGATGAGTTACGACTGGAGCAATACGCACCTGGCGGGCGAATGCCGCAAGAAGCGGTTGTCGGACTTAAGTCCTCCGCAGGCTGAAGCCCGCCCTACCTCTGTGGTGTTCTAGGCTACGGCCGTGGCCATTTGCGATAAATGCGGGGCCGCGGTGGTACCGCAGCAGCGCTTGTGCTTGAGACCGGAACCGCATGGGCAGAGCGCGTTGCGCGGGGTGGCCGGCTGAGGGATTACGGAACCCATTCCCATGTTGAGGAATTGGTGGAGCAGATTGTCCACCGATTTCTGTGGTGGGACTCGAGGCTGGACTGTTGGTTTGCGGCGATTCAGCACGGCGAGGGCGGCCTTGAGGCGAACCGAGGCTGAAGCCTTCACGTCTTCCATGACTTCACGCAGGGTTTTGAGGGCAAGTGCCGTGAGATCGGCCAGTTGCTGTTCGAGATTTTCCGCGAAATCTGTCGAATTGTGTCGAATTTGTTCTGACATACTTCTTTGCGCTCCTACTTTCAGAGTAGCTGACGGTGTCAAGGGGTTGAGTGGTTTGAGGGCCAGTTTTATTGAATTTTTGCGTTGTGACTGAGATTGGGCGGCGGTAGGGCGGGCTTTCAGCCTGCGGAGGACTTCAGTCCGACTCCGCCCATCGGTGCGGAATTCATTACAGCGAAATGACGCTTGCGGCTGGGTGTGTATCGCGCGACGACGACAAACGCCTCAGGCGGGTGACGCTGGCAATGCCGGTTAAGATTGGCTCTTGGGATTTTCAAGCGCGTCGAGGCGCGCTTCGTGCCTCATAACCACGCCGGCAAACATCTGGACGGTTGCCGCCAGTTGCTGAACGGTTGTGGCCGTTTCGTGGACGATTCCCGCTAGTTCGGTCTGTTTGGCCGTTAAGGCCTGTATAGCCGCATTGACTGCATTGAATCCTGCAGTCAGGCGGACATCGGAGTCGCGCTGGATTCCGGCTTGCAATTCCAGGTTCATAGTGAGCGCATCCAGGCGCTCGTCTATAGTTCGCTTATTCGGCAGTGGCTGGTCCGGCATTGGGTAAAGTGTCCCTGTTCGTATTGTAGCGCGCTGCTCGCTTGGCCGGTCGCGTAGTACAATACACCGGAATGGCACTAACTGCGGGTGACAAACTTGGGCCTTATGAAATCCTTTCCCTGCTTGGCAAAGGCGGCATGGGCGAGGTGTATAAGGCTCGGGACCCGCGATTAGACAGGGTGGTTGCGGTCAAGGTCTCGCACGCCGAGTTCACCGAACGGTTTGAACGCGAGGCGCGGTCTATTGCGGCGCTGAATCATCCGAACGTCTGCCAGCTTTACGACGTGGGCCACAATTATCTGGTGATGGAGTTTGTGGAGGGTGCGCCGATTGCGCCGCCGGATACTTCTCGAAAGCTGCTCGATATGGCGGTGCAGATCGCCGACGGCTTGGCAGCGGCGCATGCGGCTGGGATTGTGCATCGGGATTTGAAGCCGGATAACATTTTGATCACCGGCGATGGACGGGTTAAGATTTTGGATTTCGGCCTGGCTAAGGCCGTGGCGGGCGCGGGCGGCGACGATGACGCCACGCAATCGATTGCCATGAGCCTGACCGATGCCGGCACAACGCTTGGCACCATCGCCTACATGAGTCCGGAGCAGGCCCGTGGGAAGACAAATCTCACGGCGCAGTCCGATCAGTTTTCGTTTGGCCTGGTCCTCTACGAAATGGCCGCGGGCAAGCGGGCGTTCCAGCGCGGCAGCGGTGCGGAGACGATGACGGCCATTATCCGCGAAGACGCCGAAACGCTGCCCACGAGCGTGCCCGCGCATCTAAGGTGGATTGTGGAGCGGCTACTTTCGAAGGAGCCGGCGGAAAGGTACGATTCCACGCGTGATTTGTATCGGGAGCTTCGCCAGGTGCGGGAGCGGATGTCGGAATCGGCTTCGGCAGTAGCCATTCCGCAGTCCGAAACAACTCTGGCTCCAACGCGCCGGAAGATCCCGTGGGCCGCGATTGCTGTGGTACTGCTATTGGGGTTGGCGCTAACCGCTGTACTCCTTTTTGTCTCCCGCCAAAATGTGGGTCCCGATCTCGCAAAATACCGCTACACGCCCTTCGCCATGAACTCCAGCGGGCTACCCGGCGGCCCGCGTTGGTCGCCTGATGGCAAGGCAATCGCATGGCTGGAAACAGTGGACGGCCGCCGACGGTTGCTGGTCCGCTACCTGAATTCTCCCGTTCCTCAACTGCTCAGCCAGGGGGAAGCTGTTTCAACAATCCTGGGCTGGTCGCCGGACAGCAAACGAATCTTCTTCCTTGCCGCCAGAAGGACATCCGCTTCTGTTTACGCCGTTTCCATGATGGGCGGAGAGCCAGAGCAGGTTGCGGCTTTGCCAGCCGACTTCAATGAAAGGACCGCGGCCCTATCTCCGGACAACCGGACGCTGGCAGTATTCGGGAACAAGAAAGGCGGAAAAATTACTGTCTTCCTCTCCTCTCCGCTCGGATCGCCACTGCAGGAATACCAGCCTGCTCCCTTCGCCACTACCGGGATCCACAACGTCTGGTCCCTCCGGTTTTCTCCAGACGGTAACAAGATACTGCTGATTTTCAGGGATGACTCGGAGCAAGTCTGGCTGCTGCCGTTCCCCAAAGGCGAACCGCGCCAGATCCTGACCAAACTGCCAGTTGGCCGGACGACCATGGATTTCTGCTGGATGCCGGACAATCGGCACATCGCAATGACGCCCGCTCGAGTCGGACAAACTCTCCCCGCCCATATCTGGATCGCCGACACAGAATCGGGGGAGATCAGGCAAGTGACAAGTGGCATTGGCGAGCAACGATCTGTTGACATGTCTCCCGACGGCCGGCAACTGGCCTATTCGGAGTACAACCGAGATTTGGACATCGTAAATGTTTCGCTCGACGGCGGGACAGTTTCCAAACTCATCGCCACCAGCGTGAATGAACGAATGGCGGCATGGGCGATGAATGCCCCGCGAATGGCTTACGCAACAGACCGCACCGGCCAACCGGAGATCTGGCTGCGATCGGAAGATGGGCACGATCGCCCCTTACTCACCCCCCAATCCTTCACGGATGGCGGTACGGAGTTTTTCATGAATCCAACGCTCTCACCGGACGGCGAAAAGCTGATTGTCACAAGGAAAGCGTCCGTGGGAATGAACACTTGGGTTGTGTCAGTCACAGGAGGTGTTCCGCAGCGCTTGAATGAATCCGTAACGGGCGATGAAAGCGTGTCAGGTTGGTCACCAGATGGGAAGCGGGTCTTGGAGTTAATTTCGGAAGGAGGAAAATTGAATCTTGCGGTGGTGACGTTGGGAAGCAGGGAAAAGCCGTTTGTTCTTCGGGAAGGCCCGCTCTACCTTTCAGCCTGGTCGCCTACGGGCGAATGGATCACATTCGGCGACCTGGAGGGTTGGAGCCTGATCTCTCCGGACGGAAAAACCACCAAGCCGCTCGGCAACATCCGAACCCAGTATCTTGCATTTTCCAAAGATGGCAAACTTCTCTACGGCATCCGCCAGGAGCGCGGCAAGAACACGCTTTTCCGCATCGATATTGCCACGCAAAAAGTAACCGACATCAGGGAATTGGGCGTTGATATGCGGCCCACATCCGATTTGACTCCAGGGGTGCGCTTCACCTTGACCCCCGACGGCAAAAGCCTAACCTATTCAGTAGCCACCGCCAGATCCGACATCTGGCTCCTGGAAGGCTTCCAGCCTCCCAGTCTGTTCAGCCGGTGGGGCGGACTTTAGTCTGCGGAGGATTTCAGTCCGGCCCCCACCGTCGCCATCATCATTGGCAACGCACCCGGAGCGCGCAATACCGAACTGCCGTGCAATCCCGTCTTCGCAGACTTTCTCCATGCCGAGCTGATGCCATGGGTGCGCCGCTCCTACAACGTTACGGCCGACCCTCGCCACGTAACCATCGGTGGCTCGAGCTATGGTGGATTGGGATCCGCCTATGCCGCCTTCCGTCACCCGGAAACATTCGGGAACGTACTCTCGCAGTCCGGTTCCTACTGGTGGACGCCGCCGGCGGATCCATCGCAGCCGGCGAATCCTAACGCGGATGCCGAGCCGACCTACGTGGCACAACTCTTTGTCAACAGCCCCTGCCTGCCGGTGCGTTTCTCTATGGACGCAGGAACGATGGAGTTGGATCGAACCGGCAACGGCAGAGGTATCCTGGTAACCAACCGGCATCTGCGCGACGTCTTGCGCGCCAAAGGCTACGAAGTCTTTTATCAGGAGTTCCACGGCGCGCACGACTACGCCAGTTGGCGCGGCACGATTGCCGATGGCCTGATCCTGCTCCGTGGGAAAAGTGCGGGAAGCTCCAAACCTGTTCATTAGCGGGTCGGACTAAAGTCCTCCGCAGACTGAAGTCCGCCCTACCGCAACCGGCGGAAGAGCATCGGTTCGTCCAGGGCTTGCTCGTCGAAGCCGAATTTTTGGAGGAACGTTGCAATCTGCGCCGATGGCGCGGTTAGCACGGGATGCTTTTCCCAGACGAAGTTCGTCAGCGTGGTCTTGGCTTTTTCGCGAATCCACAGCGAATCGACGAACTGCACCTTCAGTCCTTCTTTCACTGGACGGATGCGGAGAAAGACATGGCACGGGATGGCGAAAGCGCCGGGATTTGACGATGACAGATCGAGTATCCGCTGTTCACCGAGTTTGACCAGCCTTGCTTCCATCTGTAGAACTGGAGTCGCGTCATCATCCAGATCCAACCAGTGGATGCGGTAGCTCTGATCGTCGCCCGCCTTCACTACGATCACGGATTCGGCCGTGCTCCAAGTGCCGAGCAGTGCCGGATCGAAGACTGTGTTTTCCTTGTTGGCCAAGCCCTCTAAGGAAGGCAGATCGCCGCAACCTGTCAACAGAATGGCGGCGAAAACGAGAGTGATCCAGGAAGTTCGCATCTGGCTTGATTATACTCGCCCCACTACAGTTATAATTCATACCATGCCCTCTTTTGCAAGCCGGCTGGTTTGGGCCGGGATCGCCATACTTGGAGCCTTCTGTTTAGGCGGAATCGCCATTAATCGCGGAGAGCCTGTCAACAGCATGTGGCTGGTCGTCGCGGCGGTGTGCACGTATCTGATCGGCTTCCGATTCTATGGGAAGTTCATCGCATCGAAAGTGATGTGCCTGGATGACCGGCGGGCTACGCCTGCGGAGCGTTTGCGCAACGGCCACGACTTTGAACCGACCAACAAGTGGATCGTCTTCGGGCATCACTTCGCGGCGATCGCCGGACCGGGCCCGCTGGTCGGCCCGACGCTGGCGGCGCAATTCGGATACCTGCCGGGAACGTTGTGGATCATTATCGGCGCGGTGCTGGGCGGGGCGATTCAGGATTACATCATTCTTTATGCGTCAATGCGGCGCGACGGAAAGTCGCTGGGACAGATGGCGCGCGAAGAGATCGGCAGCGTTGGCGGCTTCACGGCGCTTATCACCGTACTGCTGATCATGATCATTCTGCTGGCCGTGGTGGCGCTCGTTGTGGTGAATGCGTTGAAGGGCTCGCCGTGGGGCACGTTCACGATTGCGGCGACGATGCCGATCGCGGTGTTCATGGGGCTATATCTGCGCTTCTGGCGGCCGGGCAAGGTGCTTGAGATTTCGGTGATCGGATTCCTGCTGGTGATGTCGTCGATCTTCGCCGGCGAGTGGGTTGCGCATTCCTCGACGTGGGCGCCGTACTTCACACTGAGCGGACTGGCGCTGGCCTTTGCGGTGATTCTGTATGGATTCTTTGCCAGCGCACTGCCGGTGTGGCTGCTGCTCGCCCCGCGCGATTACCTGAGCACGTTTGTGAAGCTTGGCGTAGTGATCATGCTCGGCGTGGGCATTCTATTTGTGCGGCCGCAGTTGCAGATGCCGGCGTTCACGCGGTTCGTGGACGGCTCGGGACCCATTTTCGCAGGCAAGATTTTTCCGTTCTGCTTCATCACGATTGCGTGCGGGGCGATTTCGGGGTTCCATTCGCTGATCTCTTCAGGAACTACTCCGAAGATGATTTCTAAGGAGTGGCACGCGTGGCCTGTGGGCTACGGGTCGATGCTGCTGGAAAGCTTTGTGGCGATCATGGCGATTATCTCGGCCTGCGTGCTGGATCCGGGCGTATACTTCGCTGTGAATTCGCCGGCGGGGATTGTGGGCTCCACGGCTTCGGCCGCGGTGCAGACCATCACGAGTTGGGGCTTTCCGGTGACGGTAGACCAGATGGCGGCGCTGGCAAAGTCAGTGGGCGAGGATACGCTGTTCTACCGCACGGGTGGCGCGCCATCGCTAGCGTTGGGGATGGCGCACATCTTCGCGGCGGGCGGCGGGGGCCAGGCGATTCTGGGCTTCTGGTACCACTTCGCCATCATGTTTGAAGCGCTGTTCATTCTAACGGTGATCGATGCCGGTACGCGCGTTGGGCGATTCATGTTGCAGGATCTGCTGGGGCATGTGTACGCGCCGCTGGGCCGGACCAGTTGGATGCCGGGGGTGATCGGATCGAGCGCGGCGATTGTGATGGCGTGGGGATACTTCCTGTACCAGGGCGTGATCGATCCGCTGGGCGGCATCAATTCACTGTGGCCGCTGTTCGGGATCGCCAACCAGTTGCTGGCGATTATTGCGCTATGCGTAGGTACTACGATTCTGGTGAAGCAGCATCGGGCGAAATATATGTGGATTACGTGCCTGCCACTGGTGTGGCTGATCGCGGTGACGTTTACGGCGGCGTGGCAGAAGATCTTCGATCCTGCGCCAAGGATTGGGTTCCTGATTGCCGCGAGTCAGATGGAGGCGGCAATTGCGGCGGGTAAGATCGCGGCGTCGAAGGTGGCAGATACGCAGACACTGATCTTCAACAACCGTCTGGACGCAGCGGTATGCGGGGTGTTTCTGGTGCTGGTGACAACGATCCTGATCGATTCCGTATTGCTTTGGATCGGGCTGTTGAAGGGCACGCGGGATGGGCGGGTGCTGGAGGCGCCGTTTGTGCTTTCGACGTTGAAGGCGGAGGAAGTATGAGCGGGTTGCGGGCCTTTGGACGGATCATACTCGCGCTGCTACGGGAGATTGGCGATGAGAACGCTTATGCGCGGCACTTGGCCGCGCATCGATGCGAGCATTCCCGCGCTGAGTGGCAGCGGTTTTCTGATGAACGGATGGCCGCCAAGTATTCGCGGGCGAAGTGCTGCTGAGGAGCCGCTCCCTTGGCGCAATAAGCGCATCGCTCGCCGACCGCCCGGCGCAAGGCGGCACATTGCCCGTCCGGCAAGCCGCCTGGTATCGCAAGCGTCAAGCCACCTTCTCCGATGCGATCGCCTTCGTGCGCCAACGACTCTGGCTTCGGTTGAGTTTGTTCCCTTTCGATTCCGCAACCCGCCTGAAGTGAATGCCACCAGCGTTGCCCGATGGCTTGTTACCGATCGCTTGCTATGCCGAATGATCAGAGCAAATCCATTCACTCTGAAAATATCCGCCGCTAAACAGATTCAGCGCAGCCGCACTGCGCTCGCTGATCCACACCTTATCCGCCACCAGCACAACCTAACCTCTTTGGCATGGATACCGGCCGTCGAAGCATTGGTGGCCGCAAAGTGAAGGGGGCAGGTTGGCTACACTTTCGCCTTGTGTTCGCACTATGAGAGATTGCATCAGCCAAAACATTTTTTACTGTCCATGTTTTGGTCGGGATAGCAAGAAATTAATGAGCCTCCAGCGGAATGCCCCGGATTAGCCGATTGGGAAAATGTTGGGATTGGACAAAGTCGAGCTCAGGAGGTCTGAATTAAAAAAACGCGTGCAAATTTCGCAAAATAGTGAGAGAATGCCCCATGCCAGAAACATCATCCCTATTCGCAGTATCAACATTGGATCGAGCGCTGGTAGCCGATATTAGCAGTCTCGCGAGCGGCATTTCCGCCTCCGCCGTCTCAGCGAGTGCCGCTGGAGCCGCTCTTTCCACGCTCACCGTTGCCGTCTCCCCGGTGGACGCCGTGATCTTCCGCACGCCGCTTGAACGCGCCACTAACTACATCAACGGCAAGTACTCGGCGTTGGGAGGTGCCTCCGGATTTCTTGGGTCTACAACTACCGCCGTCACTATCTGTCCCGACGGGACGGGCTATTTCAGGCACTTTCAGAACGGGTCCATTTACTATCATCCCGCGACCGGAGCTCACGAAGTCCATGGCGCTATCCGTGCCAAATGGGCCTCTTTGGGTTGGGAGCGCGGTTTTCTCGGCTATCCCATTACCGATGAAACGCAGGGCCGCGATCCAGCCGGTAAAGGCCGATTCAATCATTTCCAGGGCGGATCCATTTATTGGTATCCTGGGTCGCCTGGATTTGCCAGTACTACCATTGGGGCCACTACTTTGGCTTCGACCGCGACGCGAATTTCAAGCGGCGCCACCGCAACGATAACTTCAACCGCCGTTAGAGCGAACCTTAGCGCAGTTCAACCGGCAGTAGGGTTATCCACCGCCGCATTAACCGCCTCCGCATCCATGGCGACTCTGAATCTGCCCGCTGCCGCCGCTATCCTCCCAGTCGCCGATCTGACTTACGAAGTTCATGGGGCGATCAGGGAAAAATACCTTCAACTCGGCGCGGAAGGCAGCTTCCTCGGCTACCCCACCACGGACGAAACCGGCACGCCCGATGGAGTGAGCCGCTTCAACCATTTCCAGGCAGGATCCATTTACTGGACGCCCTCCACCTGGGCTCATGAGGTCCACGGCCTGATTCGCGGGTTTTGGGCCTCCAACGGTTGGGAGCGAAATCCCGGCCTTGGATATCCTATCTCCGACGAACTGATTCCGGACCGCCGCATCGGCCATGTCCGGCCGGAGACGACACGCAAGCCCATCGCGTCCTTACCCGTGGATGTCGTTAAACTGCCAGCGGCCGCGGCCGGCGCCGGATTTCCAAACACCATCGTCAATGTCCCAAGTACCCTTCGCGCCGCAAGCCTCAGCGCCAGCGCCGCGCCCTCGCTGCTTGCGGGCTTGTCTCCACAGACCGCACCTCAAATTACAACCGCGACACTGGCGACCAACGCCACAAATCTCAGGGATAGGATCTCCATCGATCCCGGAATCATCGGAATTATCGGCGGAGCGGAATCCACCCCCGCTCCACAGAAGAGCCTGAACAGGTTTTCCGATTTTGAGAACGGCGTGCTGTTCTGGCGCAGAGGCGCTCCCGTCGCGGAGCAGTTGACGCCCTGGCTACAGGCAGCCGACGGAACCAGCATGCACCTCACGGCGCAGGATGTCGTCGGCGCCGCATCAAGTCCTATCAATAGCGCGATCGCCCGCATTGCCGGCATTCGACTCGCGGGCGTCTCTTTCATCGGCGTCACCGGTTATTCATACGATGGCGCAAGCGTACACAATCGCCGCCATCGGCTCGCCGTCACGCTGATGGGATCTCAGCACATAGGCGGGTTTTTCCCCATCGACATTCCAATCGCCGCCACCATCGAGATCGTAGTGGAAATTACATTCGAGGCGCGCCACCGCACCGTCACTGGCTACCTGGTGGACTGGACACCGGGCGGAGCCGTCGATTCCATCGACTTGGATCCGCCGCTGCGCCGCCAGTTGCACGCCGTGCTCGATCCCGCGCTTTGGGTGGGGTTCAATCTCATCCAGGTGGAAGACACCAATGCAGGCGGACCGTTGGCCGTTCTGTCCGCAAAAACAATGCCGAACGGCGACGTTTATATGTTCGTCGAGCCGGCATAGAACAAGAAATTACAAAAAGGAGGAAACATCACATGAGTCCCGCTTTTTCTGTTGGAAAGGCCACCTTGACGCCGTTGGATCGAGTGAGCGCTCTTCCGCTGCACGATACTGCCGCGGCCGCCACTGCTATCACTGCCGCACGCCTCGCGCCCGAGGATTTCGGGCCGGCGTTTAGCAAACTCTCCGCCACCAATCCCGATCAGGCCCGGAGCTTCGCCGTGGCCTTCACGGCTTCCATCCAGACTCCCGACCAACTCACGCGGCTGTTCGACATTGTCGCCCGCGCCCCCGCGAGCGATCGCGCGGTTATCCTCGAAGCGAACAAGAAGGGTGGTACCGGGAAGGCCGTCGTTCACGCCGTGGGCCTGCTTCCGGCCGCCCAAGGCCGAGTTTTGATGCAGGATTTTCTGATGCCCAACGGCCAGTTGGACAATGCCGCGGCGGCCTCCGTCGCGGACTGGCTGTCCAATGCCGGCGCGATCATGCGCCAGCATGGCATCGCGCCCGCTGCCAACGTCCCCCACGACGGGTGGCCTTGGGATGACATTGCCGACTTCGTTGGCGGAATCGTGGACGCGGTCACCAGCGTAGTCGATTCCGTTGTACACGCGGTGGGCGACGTCATCAGCGCCATCGCCGGCGCAATTCACGACATCGTGAGTTGGACCGTGGACCGCATTCGCGACCTTGTGAATGCACTCCTCACAGCCGGCAAGACCGTCTTCGACCTCGTTTCCGGCGCATTGCGGAACGGGTTGGAAGTCCTGAAGCAGATGCTGAGAGGAATCGAAGCCGCCGGCCGGGCCATCGGAGAAGTGTTGCAAGCGGCGGCCAACCTCGCCATTGATGCCGTCGGAACCGTGTTCCGCGCTTTGAAGGATATCGGCAAGACCGTCGGCAACTTCCTCGCGTGGCTTGCGGGTAAAGCCCTTGATGTGGTCACGAAGTTCGTCCGCGCTCTGATCGATATCGGCGAACAGTTGGCCAGCATTCTGGTGCAAGCCATCCAGTTTGGCGCCGCTCTGGCGGCGGATGCCGTGCGCGCGCTTATCGCAATTGGGCGCGCCGCGGGTGAAATCCTCATCGCCGCCATCACCAATCCGAGCGGATTGCTCGACACCGTCGTCTCCACGCTCCGCAACCTTGGACGGACCTTCGGGTCGCTGCTTGACGATGTGCGCAGCCGCGGCCTGCAGTTCGTGCGCGGCGTTGCAGCCGCAATGGGACGCATCGCCACCGACCTGGTGGACCTCGCCGTTTATGTTGCGAACGCCGCCATTGACGTAGCGAAGGAAGTGGTTGCGGCCGTTCTCGACATCGGTCGCGCAATCGGCGATTTGATCGTGAACCTTGCCGCCGCGGGATTCGCCGCCGTTCGCAAAGTCATCGACGCGGCGTTCCAGCTTGGCCAATCGCTTCTCGAAGTGGCCAAGGGGCTCGCGCGGGTGGCGGGCGATCTGTTGACGCAAGCCGTCAAGGCGGTCTTCGACCTTGGCAAAACCCTTGCCGAATTCACCCGATCCGCCATGGCATCGGCGTGGGATCTTGCCGACAAGCTCATCAGCGCCGCGATCAGCGCGGGCAAGGCCATCGGCTCCATTCTCACGACGGCGCTCTCCCAGGGCTATGCGATCTTCCGCCGCATGTTGAATGCTGTGCTGCGGCATCTCGGTCCTATCGGAGAAGCGCTCGATTGGCTTATCACGCAAGCCGAAGATGTGGCCGCACTCTCCTGGCGCATTCTGGTGGAGGGCCTCCAGTCCGCGGGCCGTTTGGTAAGCGAGGTGCTGGAATGGGCGCGCGCCAAATCCGACGCCATCCTGCGCCAGGTCATCGCCGCCATAAATGCCGCCGGCATGGTGGTCTCGCAAGTCATCCGCTGGGCTGCCGCCGCTGGCGACGCGATTGCATCACTGGCCGGTGAAGTCCTCTTCCGCGCAGGACAGACCGTCGACGCCATCCTGCTCTGGGTGGAGAAGGACGCTCTCGCCGCCATTCGCGCCTTTGTGCGTGGCATGATCGCCGCGGGAGCCACCGTCGCCGAGTTGCTCGCCTGGGCCGTGTCGCGTTCGCTCCAAGTGGCGAAGGACGTAACCGAGGAACTGATCGCCACCGGCGTCACGCTGGCGCAATTGGTCGCCGATACCATCGTCCACCCGGGCGATGCGTTGAAGAATCTGATACAGGCCCTCATTGCGCTTGGCAAGACGGTAGGGCAGATCGTCGAATCCGCCGTGATTCAACCCACTGAAGACGCCGCCCGCAAAGTATTCCAGGCCATGAAGGACTTGGGGATGGTCGCGCTGGACGTGCTGAAAGCGGCCTTCGACCTTGGCGCCAGCGCGCTGGCGCTCGCCTTCACGCTAGTGCTCGAGTGGTTCCCCGGCGCTTACCGGCCGCTTTCCGCCAGTGAGCGCGCTGAGGCGGACAAGGTGTTTGGCACAGCCATACCGCTCGACATTGTGCGTGTCGCCGTGATGTCCCTGCCGGTGGATCTGATCGAGTGGGCCAATCACGACCGACCGTTCACCACCATGTTCCTGATCAACTTCGCATCATGGGCGAACGTGACCATCAACACGTTGATCCATGAGCTTACTCACGTGTGGCAGGGCTTCGCAGTGGGTCCAATCTACATGGTGGAAGCTCTCGAGGCGCAGGCGACTTCGGAGGGCTACAACTATGGCTACACCAACGGAAACGACGGAGAGGGCGGACAAACTGCGCTGAACGACGCGGCTGGCGATTTCAATTCCTTCAACCGCGAACAGCAGGCCCAAATCATCCAACATTATTATGTGCGCCGTTACGTCGAGAACATCGACTACGCCGCATGGCAGCCGTACGCCGATGTCGTCCACGCCGCGTGACCTACTACCCTGGGTTGTCGCAGGACAGGCGGGTGCGCTGGATCTGCTCTCTGAGTTGATCGAGGCGCACCGGCGGCGAGGTCCGGTTTTGACGCTCGAATCGCCGGAGGGAGCGGCCCGCGGGGCTTCCTCCGTTCTACTGATCGAAGACTCGAAGAATGTTCCGGGTCTTTTTCTCTTCGATGACGGGCGACTGGTGCCTGTAGGCGCGGTACCCGATGATCGCACTCGACTGAAACGCTTCGCCCGCGCTGCTGCCTCTCTGCTTGATCGAGCGCATACCGCCACGTGCGCGGCGGTGCTCAGTTCGCGCGAGAAGCGAGCCTTGGCCGCCGCCGGACGGGCTGGCGAAGCCTTGGATGGGGAGTGCCAACTCTGGACCGCCGACCGCATTATGCGGCCCGATCTCTGCAATGCACTGAAACTCGGCCTCTCCGCCGCCGTCTATTTCGGACATGGCAGTCCGCAAGGCTGGGCCGCATACAGCGGCCTCACCGCGCGACACTTTCCGCAGGGCGGCGACCCCGCCGCCGCAATTTTCTCCTTCTGTTGCGATGTCACGCGGCGGCCCGCCGAAGGTTTCAGCTTTGCCGAGGACCTTGTACTTGGCGGCCATTGCGGCGCTTTTCTTGGCGCGGGCCTGAAAACCATGCATAACTGGAACGTTGAATTCGGAGTGCGGGTATGCCGTGAAATGCGGCCCGGTCTTACCATCGGCGATGTGCTTCTGAACTCGCAGCCGCGCATCGCCATTCGCGGTTCTTACCGGCTGATCGGCGATCCCGCCGTGCCGATTTCCGCGCTGCCTGATGCCGCAGCACGGGCCGGTGCGGTTTTCGCGCCCGCGCCCGATGCCGAATTGCCTCCGCTGCCGCCTGAATTGTGGCCCGTGTAATCCCACCGGTTTCAGACATCCTGATCTGGTGGAAATTGCGATGATTGCGGCCACGTCAAATAATGCTCCCTTAGGCACCGCGCAAGAATAACTTCACATTGACTGCGCGAGCCCACGTGGCGCAGGCACTCCTACCTGCCGCGTCCCGACTCATCGTGACGCCAGCCTGTCGTGCTCCAAAACGCGTCCCGATGAGTCGGGACGCGGCAGAGTTGAGACTCTGCGCCACGTCGATGG
>CAIRSA010000548.1 GCA_903881085.1 uncultured Acidobacteriia bacterium | reverse complement strand
GCCTCCAGCGCTACTCTCGCCTTAAACGCCGGCGACAAATTCCGTCTTGGCTTCCTCATGAATCTCGTACCTCCCGTTGATTACCCGGTCAGCCAAAATCCACCTTATACCCGTGTCTTAAATTCCGAAACCACCTCTGACAGTCCAGATATCCGTGGAGCCTGCGAAAGCTGCAGGCGATGCTTTAACGGCGCTGCTGTCGGCCACAATAGAAAGATCATTTCAGGCAAGGCTAAAAAGCGAACTTGATACAAATTGCAGATTGCGGATATACCGAGATACGAAGTTGTGAGGGCTACTTGTCGTCACCGGCTTCAGAATCCGGATTTGGTTTTGAGGTGGCTCGCTCCACCAATATTCTTCTTCTGATCAGCGGATGGGTTGCCAATGCGCGCCTCTCTGAAAGGTCTAATACCCTTAGCGAGCGTTGCATCTCGCTGACTGGAGGGGAGTCAAAGATTGATTCCGCTTGCCCGAGGTTGACACCTTGAATCCGAAATTTCCCAATATCACGGTCACCAGCCAAAATCGGGGCTTCATCGATGATTGGTTGCTTAGCCCCACTTAGATATCGGTCAGTTGCGACATCAGCCCAAAGACTGCCTTCCGGAGCTTCCATCGCGTCCTGACCCAAGACGGGGCCATCAATTTTTAGGGTAACAAAGTACTTGCACCTGGTATACACGCTCGCCGGGATTGTTTGCTTATTTTCTAAAATAGGAATGGAAGCTCCATCTTTCACGGCAAATCGCCTTGGGTCAAACTTTAGATCTTTTTTGCGCTTGTCCAAATAACCAGTCTGATCAATAGATGCTTTGTAGATTGCCTCGGCCCCGGTGCTGGAATCTGTGATCGACAAGTAGATTGACTTACCGACCTTCTGGAGCTGCGCGTAATCGGTATCGCGTGTTCCAAAAACACTGATTGCCGAGCGATTTGCGAGATTCGATGCCTTCGGTTCCTGAAGCTCGATGAATGCATCAATCTGAAGGCCACCTTGGATCGTCCGGTACAGATCGATTTCAGATTGCTTAAAGACGACCGAAATGTCTCTGATTTCATCGATAAAGCGAAGTGCTTTAATGTGAAGGTCTGAATCTCGTTCGCAGGATATAACGGTTGCGAATTCGAAGTTCAAACCCAGCAGTGCGCGGCGGGTTCCGTTATGGCTGCCAACCCATATCCTGATCTCAGAAGTTCCGTAATCGAATACAAAAATCTTCGCGTGCATCAGATGATCCGGAATGCCCTTTGAGTCGGCCACCTCGGTCTTGCCGACGATCTGAAATAGATACAGAAAGACATGAACCCCTGCCAAATTCAGCTTGGCCAGCGAATCAATGCTGGTGGGTGAATGTATGTCCACAACGAGGCTGCTGTCCTTATGTCTGAGAGCAGAGATAAATGCAGGTGCAAGTTCGCCTGGGGGCATTGTCCAATAGCAAACGGCAGCATTTATCTTGACGGATCCGACGGATAACTCGTTGAGCCTCCGGTATGCATTACTTGCAATGAACTCGATCATGGGAATCCCCGTGCGCTGATTTGGGTCTCTGGAGTAACTCTTATTGCGTTACGCCGCAGAGGCAGACCTTACCGTCGTTAAGTGCCCACGATGGCCATTCAGACAGCCTTGCACTATTTTGCCTTTTCGCCCCGAATTTGCACATCGAGATCTTTTTTGATGTAAAGTTCGGACTGCATCAAGACAAGGCCCGACGGCCTTACCAACCTGCCCCCGGGCAAGGTGGACGCGAAAGCGGATGCGGCTCCAGCCGGAGCAACCAACCGGGAGATGCGTCGGCCCTCCACAGACTCTCTGGAGGGGTTTTTTATGCCTGAAGCGACGCAGATCCACCCCGACAAGGTGCGCGCCTACCTGGCCACGGACTACCGGCTCGGCCACAGCGCAGACGACATCATCCTCACCATCGGTCAGCGCTCCGAGCGCCTGGCCGCGTTGTTTGCTGCCAACGGCGTCAATTGCGGCGCCTTTCTCACCGCCTACAACCCGCGCGGAACCATCCAGTCCAACGCCGCCAACGCGGCTGGACATGCAGAGCTGGCCGGCCTGCTGCGCGAGCAGGGGCATCGCGCCATCGAAGGCTCCGGCAGTGAAGAAGGCACCGACTGGCCGTCCGAGAAAAGCTGGTTCGCCCTGGGGCTGCCGCTGGAGCCGGCCAGGGCGCTCGGCCGCCGCTTCGACCAGGACGCCATCGTCTGGGTGGGTGCCGATGCCGTGCCGCAATTGATCCTGCTGCGCTGAAATCTTTCGGTCTGGCCCGCCTCAAGGGCCGGGGGGATTTGATCCGGATTGCCGCCCCCGACACATCGTCAAAGCGGCTAAAGAGGAGTGAACGATGTCCATTCGCAACGGTTTGTTTTCCTCGGAGTCCGTCTCCGAGGGCCACCCCGACAAGTTGGCCGACCGCATATCCGATGCGGTGTTGGACGAGTTTCTGCGCCACGACCCGGCGGCCCGCGTCGCCTGTGAAACCCTGCTAGCCGACCAGTGCGTGGTGGTGGCCGGCGAGTTCAAGACCCGCCGCACCGAAACCTTCCGCGCCGTTCGAGAGCGGGCGGTGACGATCGTATCCGACGTGCTGCGCGACGCCGGCTATCGCGACAGCGCCACCGGTATCGACCCGGAGCGCTGCGAGATCCAGGTCCGGTTCAACGGCCAGTCGGCCGACATCAACCAGGGCGTCGACCGTGAGGGCGGCGTGATCGGCGCCGGGGATCAGGGATTGATGTTCGGCTATGCCTGCGATGACACGCCCGAGCTGATGCCCGCGCCCATCGTGTTCGCCCACCGGCTGGTGCGCCGCCAGGCCAAACTGCGGCGTAACGGCGTGCTGCCCTGGCTGGGCCCGGACGCCAAGTCGCAGGTGACCTTCCGCTACGAGGAAGGTCGGCCGGTAGCCATCGAGGCGATCGTGCTCTCCACGCAGCACGACGCCGGGATTGATACCGACGCTCTTCGCGCGGCCGTCAGCCGCGAGATCATCGATGCCGTAATCCCTGCCGACCTGCGAGCGGAGAACTACCGGGAACTGATCAATCCGACAGGCCGATTCGTGACCGGCGGGCCCAAGGGCGACACCGGCCTCACTGGGCGCAAGATCATTGTCGACACCTACGGCGGCGCCTGTCCGCACGGCGGCGGCGCGTTCTCGGGCAAGGACCCCTCCAAGGTGGACCGCTCGGCGGCCTACATGGCGCGCTTTCTGGCCAAGCAGGTGGTCGCGCGGGGTTGGTCGAAGCGCGCGCTGGTCCAGCTTGCCTACGCCATCGGCGTGGCAGAGCCCGTGAGCTTCCTGGTCGAAGCCGAGGGCGTGAGCCGTACCCGCAGCGCCGAGATCGTCGACGCGCTGCGCCGGGAGTTCGACCTCACTCCCGCCGGCATCATCCGCAGCCTTGATCTGCAGCGGCCCATCTACTACCCGACCGCAGCCTACGGCCACTTCGGCAGAGATGACCTTGACCTGCCGTGGGAAGGCGTTCGTCTAGCAGCAAGTGCGAGCTCATCTGGTGAGCCTGCGGCTGCCTAATCTAGGTGAATGCAATGAAGTTTCTGGGGCGAGTTCATCCGAATTGCAGGCCCCTGCCAACCGGCCAATCTGCTAAAGAGGAGTGCCACATGTTCAAGCACAGCCGTTCGCGGCAACAATCGTTGGGAGGGCAGCCATGACCCGCTCCCTCCTGGATCGCCAAGCCGAGCTACCGCGCTCGGTACCGCTGTTCCGCTACGCTCCGGAGCGACGCCCCTTCTCCTTGCGCGACTGGGGCCCAACCCACGTTCAGGCTGCCCAGGATCTACCGCCGTACTTGATTCTCGGAAATTTGAACCCGTCGACCTTTGTGCAATCCGCTGCCGGTTGGTCGGCGCGTTGGCAGGGGACGGAGGGCGACACTTACTTCGACGTCGCCTACAAGGCAGAGACCCAGCGATGGGAAATTCGCCAGACCTGGTGCGGCTTGAACGGTGGCTTCAGCGTCTTTCCTGCACGCATGCCTCTGGACAAGGTCATCGCGCAGGCCTTGTACACGGAGTTTCCGGGCAGCTGGGACCGCGAGGCCAAATCGCGGCTGGAGGCTGATTACCAGCTCACCGTCATCGAGCCGCCGAAGGGTGCCTACAGCTTCTGCGGGATTCCCGACGGGGCATTCCGAACCATTGCCGTCCCTATTGCCGTCCGCAATCTGCGCCCCGTACGGCAGTGGATACAGGACCTTGTTGGCGAATCGCCTCTGGCTTACCCCATCACCGTCGAGGCCAAGCTCGTTTTCCAGGCGCTCAACTACCTTGAGGGTAAGGCCCCCGAGTGGACGTCCAATGAAGCCTTGGCATTCAACCAGTCAGTGGTGGAAACCGGGCTGGCGCCGCAGGGCTTCCCGGTGCGCGAAGTGGCCAACGACGGGTCGGCTGCGTGGACGCTGCGTCGAGAGATCTATTACCTGTTCCTCGGGGTGCCTTTCGCCGGTCTGACTGACCTCTTGAGCCGATTGGCCACAAGCAACGGGTCGATTCGCAGCATCACCGATCCGGACCTTCGCTTTGAACTGCGTCCAATCGTGATGCCTGCCGCCTTCGAGCTGCAAACCGAGAGTCTGGCGCTTTGGGACACAGCAAGAACGACGCGCTCATTTCTGCAGTTTGCGCCACCTGGGCAGACTACGGCCGTCCCCAAGGTTGAGGACGTTGTGAAAGCCGAAAGATCCGCTCCGGCCACCCTGGCGAAGGTCGAGTCGATAAGCGCCGATATCGTGGCAGCAATCGAACAGATTTTTCATCAAGTAACCGATGGAGGTAAGTCATGACTCTCACGACAGAGCAGGCGCTGCGGGCTTACGCGACGATGATGAACACGCTGGATGCGACATGCTTGGCACCGTTGCTCGCGGACGATTTCCATTACGCCTCGCAATGGGTCTTCGCTGAGATCGAGTCAAAGACGGAGTACCTCGAGTACATCGCCCCCAAGCTGGAGGCGATCCGCAAATCCGGCTCGACGGCGTGGGCAGAGATAGGCTGGCTGGACCGCGAGTTTCCAGGCCCGTGCGTCGTCATGGCACAAGGCGACAAGGACAACCTGATCGCCGTGGTGCTCGCCAAGGTCGAAGAGGGAAAGATCAAGCGACTGGATCTGTGTGGCGCTCCTTCACCACATTCGGCACGCAGGACCGGCGATTACCCCGGGAGGACGGCGACATGACTCGACTCCACACCGCGGCTGCGCCAGGGAGGTACCCATGAGTGACGAGATCGATCTAGCCTTCCGCCCCCGGACGTACTTCCGGCCTGAGAAGCTGGAGAGGTACCTGCTATCGAAGGTCAAGGGCGCTGTGCTGCGCAAAAAGCTCCAGGCCCTGTTCGAAGCCGGCCGGCATGAGGAGGTACGCGAACTCCTGGGTGACGCTGCCTTCTCGGTCGGCGACCGCAAGGTGCTGGAGTCGGTGCATCCGATGTTCATGGGCGGGAACTATCTGCCCGACACCGATGATGGTGAAGTGGAGATTGCGAGGATCAGCATCCGGTCCACCACCTTCGATGTGACCAGCGTCTACGCCAAGCCAGCAGACGGGGTGATCCACTACCGTGTTGTCGACGAATATGGCGGCGACACCCTGCAAGGCCCCTCAGAGGCGATTACCACGACGCCGATGACGTTGGGTGAATTCGCGGAATTCTTCTTAACCGCGTGGCCGCTGATTGAAGTCCTGGAGATGAACTACGAGGACGACGTCGACGGCGCCCTCGGATTCTTTTCGGTCGACTCTGATTTCTATCCGGAACTCGACCGACTGTGCCGACAGCGGGTGCGCGAGCATTTTCCAAAGCCAGAAGTCGGTGACGAGTGCCCTTTCTGCGGGCACTTCAACTCGCCTCCGGCCGATGAACTCTGCGAGCACGCGGTCGCGTGGGTGTGGGACGGACAGGTCGAGACCTTGGCAGACGGGCGGGCTTTTGAGGCGGCGTTCAAAGGCTTGGTAGAACTGCACGAATCGGCAGATGAAGGCTCACCCATTCGGACAATGTTGGAGGTCCAGGCCAACCGAAGTTCTGCGCGGCAAGACCTGATCGAAGCCGCCGCCCGCCCGATGGATGAAGCGCTCGAAAACGTGATGAGCGCGGAGGCTGGGGCTGGTTGGTCAACCGACGGCCCGCTTGGGGGCTCTGGCCACACCGCGTACGTGAGCAAGCCGGCCGACCTGATGCAGATGACGGCTGAGTGCCTGGCGATCGTCGAGGCGTGCAAGCTCAATATCAAGCTTGAAACCCACGGGGAGTCGAGCCTTGAGGGGCTACGTCCGGCAGCCTCCATTCATTGGGAATTCGTAGCCTCGGGATCCTGGTACGAGGACATGTACCACTCTGGCCATATTGCGTATTACATCGCCAACCCAGCGCCAGGATGCTGGTGCATGGAAGCCTGCGAGCGCAATGCGATTCTTGATGATGTGACCGAGGAAGACGTCGAGGAAGGTCGACTGAATGACGACCAGATCCAGGCGATGTGGGGTCAGACTCTCGAGGAAGCGCAGAACGAGGAGTACCGGCGTATCGTGGCCTGGACGGATGGCGTGGCTCCCGATGTGACAGCGGCGGAGATGGCAGCGGTCCTGTACAGGGCCGTGTGCGAAGGCGGCGGCAATGAAATTAACGAGCCGGACGAGCGCGACGGCTTGCTGGAGGTCTGATGGAAGCGATGGATCAACTCACCTACACATCTGACCCGATTCCCGAGAGTGTTCGCGATGCAGCAGGTGACGCAGCCGCGCAATGTGGCTATGACCAGTTCGAGGAGGTGTTACTCGACTACGAAATCGTCGGCATACGACGCGTCTCCGCACAGTCGGTTAAGGATCATTACGGCGCATGGCTTCAGCCGCCTTGCTCGTTTTCGCCTGATGAGATTGTGCCTGTAGATTGGCAAACTTGGGCTGTTCCCAAGCGCTTCAGTAAAGCGTACGAGAAGGCTGTGGTTGCTCGAGCCGAATCGATTGTCGTAGCCATCCCGACACTGCTGGCGCGAGAAGTTTTCACCTATGGGTTGGGCCCCGAGTACAACTGGCTCGAATGGGAGGAGGGTGTCCCCCCGCCCGGCGAGCCAACGGAGTCTGCCTTGACGGCACTGGGCGATCTGATCGTCGGGGACTGGCAGGAGGACGTTCGTGAAGATGCCGATGGGCAGCCCAGCTACCTTGACGAAATTCACCCCACCCTGAAGGCGGCTGTGGCCAAGGCAATCGCCGACCAGGACGAGCATTCATGAACTCTTCTGGCTATCCCCCATGGGTTGTTTTGCACATTCCGCATGACTCCACCTTCATCCCCGATCAGGTTCGACCGCAATTTGTGTTGTCCGATCATGATCTCGCGCTTGAGCTCAAGCGCATGACGGATCACTTCACCCATGCGCTGTTTGCCGAGCCATCGGGCGAAGCGACCGTCATACGCGCACCGGTCAGTCGTCTGGTGGTCGATGTAGAGCGTTTCGCCGCGGATGATCGGGAGCCGATGGCGGCGCGCGGGATGGGAGCCGTTTATGAGGTGACCTCCCATCTAACGCCACTCAGGAGGCGGTTATCCGCAGAAGAGCGCGCGGAGCTCATGGGGGCTTGGTATCACCCGCACCATGAGCAACTCGAGGCGGCGGTTGCCGATACCCTGGAGCGCCACGGGCGTTGTCTGGTGCTCGATGGGCACAGCTTCCCGGGAACTGCGCTTCCTTACGAGAACGCGGATCCCACCGCCAGACGGCCTGACATCTGCATCGGGACTGATTCGTTCCACAGCCCGAAAGCGCTTGAGCAGGCCTTTGTCGACGCATTTACCCGCAGTGGCTGGAGCGTGGCCGTGAACGAGCCCTTTGCCGGCGCACTGGTCCCCGCGAGCAGGCATCACCGTGATTTCCGTGTGATGGCGGTGATGGTAGAGGTGAGCCGGGACCTGTATCTGGACCGTGAAAGCTTCGAACCCAAGCCGGATTTCGCCCAAATCGCTGCCGAGGTAAGACATCGCTGCGTCGAGGCGCTGAAGGCTTTTCAAAGCTAGTTGGTGTCAGGCTGCTGGCTGTGGTGAACCCGCTCTTTTGCAAACTCATCGGTGCCACTGGGGGATTACCATTTAGTTCTAGATGCAGACGAAGGGTCGGATAAGCATCACTAAAGAGGCTGAAATCGAGGTGGCAAATGTATAAATCCTTTGGACAAATCCCCAGGTCGAACCCAGGTGCTGCATCCAACATAGCTGACGCGGCGCGCCACGTTGAAAGTTCGCTCGACGGTGACCTGGACCCAGATGCTATTCCTGACGCTCAGCGGTTCCCTCGGCCGGGAGTAGAGATCCCGAACGCAGATGACTCTCAGGAAGTCGTAGAGGACGTTGATTCCGCGCCCTTGCCTGTCAGTCAGGAACAAGACGATGAGAGCCATGAGGGCTCTGTGGGCAGAGTCGTCGAGGAGGGAATTGAATACCTTGCTTTCTACAAGTCTTTTCGCGATGTTCAGAGAGCGCCGGCGCGCAATCGGTGGGGCATTTTCTTCATCAAGAAGCGCTGTATTGCTTTGGCCACCGACATGAACTTCAGTACCGGGGAATCATTTGCCGATTGTCTGGACGCCCTGGCTGCTTTTCTATACACGCACGAGCTGTATCACTACCGTTTTGACGCGCATTGCCTGCAGATGGAAGCAACCGGCGGGCTGCCGGTTTACAGGCCGTATCGAAGACTGGTCGCGAACCGACCGATTTACGAATGGCACGAGGAGTCGATTGCAAATTTCTACGCTCTGAAAGCGCTCCTACCGAACCCAAGATTCTCTTACCCACAGCCCATTTGCGATTATTTGTGGGATCTAGTGGCCAATAGCCCGGGCGCCTACGCCGGAGGCATAAGCAAGCAACAAGGGGCGCGACGGGATCAAATGGCGCAGCAGGCCAGCGCCGCATTTGGCAACGCTGGTCCAACCGCTTGGCAAGGTCTGATCGAGTCGACGATACGCATCGGTATGGGCCTGTCGAAGCAGCGCGAAGCCACCCTGAGTTCTTTTTTACACTTGAACAACTGCCCGGTTTACTGGATCGACTGGGTCAAAGGCGGCAAGAGCGTTCTGGTTCCTTTTGTGGCGTCCGTCTCAGAGATCAACAATGACTTCATCAAACGGTACCTCGCCGGGGTTCAAGATCATCACAGCGATCACAGCTTCTACCGGATCGACAATGGTGAGAAAGTCAAACTACCCAACCCTCACCGGCCTGACCTGACCAATCGCGAGTTCCACAACATCATCGGCAAGGCAGGAATGACGAGTCCGCAGTTTTACAAGGAGCGCACTCGAACGTCCGTTTGGCGCAAGGAAGTCCCTCGTAGCCCGGTGCTACCACCTAGGTTCGGGCAGAACGGAGCCGCGGGTTAGTAGCTGGCTCATTCACCCGATCCACGTGATGGGCCGTTCGGGCAGGGCCTCTAACGGACGGTTCCTTCCACGGCGCTCGAAGCGTCCCCTGGCATCGCCCTGGGGCGGCAGCAGTGTGAAACGGCGGACCTAGCCAAACCCAGCGATCCAGCCTGGGAGTGTGCGCTTCGTGGCCAAATGGGGCAAACAACGTCCTCAAGGCCGAAGCGTTACTATTTGGTTCCGGATGCGGACGCCGGTTCGGTTCCGTATCCCACCACCAATGAAGGCTCCACATGGGGCCG
>CAIRSA010000547.1 GCA_903881085.1 uncultured Acidobacteriia bacterium | reverse complement strand
TCGAAGGGTTTCCGAACGCGTCGAGACGAGTCTCGACGCGGCAGACACGAGTGTCCGCGCCACAAGAGCGTCGGTACCTAAATGCTGGGCTATGGTCAATGTAAGCGACATTGGAGTGAGACTCTGCGCTACCTCGATGGCTGCAAAGTTATTTTTGCGCGGTGCCCAAGATTTGTACGTTACTTTTCTTCGATCCGGTACAGATGGCCGCGCGTGCGCAGGTAGAACGCTTTGCCTGCGATGGCGGGCGAGGCGAGAAAGCCTTCATCGAGATGGTTTTCGCCCACCTGTTCGAAAGTGCGGCCCGGCTTCACAACCGTGGTTTTGCCGTCTTCGCTGAAGAACCAGATTTTGCCGTCGGCATAAACTGGCGACGCGGAGTATTCGCCGCCGATGCGCTGCTGCCAGCGCTGTTCGCCGGTCTTGGCGTCGATGCAACTGGCGATGCCGGTGTCGCCGACCATGTAGATGGCGTCGTCAACCAACAAGATGGACGGCTTGTTCGGCACGCCGCGTTTCACCTTCCACGCGACATGCGTATCGGTGATCAAACCATTGCCGCCGGTGCGCACTGCGAATAACTGGCCCGCGGAAAAGCCGGTGGGGAAGAAGATCATACCGAACCCCAGCACCGGACGCGTGCTGGCCGAATGCTGGGCGCGCTCTTCCAGACGCCACAGTTCCTTGCCGGTGAGCGGGTCGTAAGAGTACGCGGCCTTCGCGCCGAGGCTGATCATCTCCCAGCGGCCATTGATCTGTTCCACGTGGGGAGTTGAAAATGCCTTGCGCAGATCACCTTCGGCAGTGATCTTGCCGTCTTTATCGAGATCCTGGAATTCTATGGAGCGCTTGGTTTGCCACACTGTCTTGCCGGTGTTCTTATCGAGCGCGACGACGAACTGGTTGTCGCTGCCATCGAAATGCATCAACAGCAGATTGCGGAAGATGATGGGCGATGAGCCAGCGCCGCGGAAGTGATTGCATTCGAAGTCGCGCCGTTCCCATAGCACTTTGAACGTTTTGGTGTCGATGGCGGCGGTGCCGGGCGAGCCAAAGGTGACGTACACGCGACCGTCCTCAATCACCGGTGTGGGCGAAGCAGGCGTGTTGAATGGATGCACGAACTGGGGCTTTTCGACATCGAAGAGTTTCCAGTCCTTCAGTGTTTTTCCGGTGTCACGGTCCAGACAGAGGACATACAGTTGGCGGCCATCTTTACTGGCCGACGTGAGCCAGACCTGCTTGCCGTAGACGACGGGAGAAGACCAGCCGCGATCATGGATAGCAGTCTTCCAGACGACGTTTTTCGATTCGCTCCAGTTGACGGGCAGGCCACGGGCGTCGGAGTGGCCGGTGCCGTCGGGGCCGCGGAATTGCGGCCAGTTTTCGGCGGCGGGGAGCGGAAAAATGGATAGCGCGAAAAGTAGGATAGGGGAAAGCTGTGTCTTCATAATTTGAATGGACAGGCGAATCCACCTTCGCCAAGGCTACGGCGGACAGGTCGCCTGTCCTACCCTTAGTTACTTTGGCAGCGGCTTGGGCTGCAGTTTGCTGCGATCTTGCCACGGCAACACCGGCATGCCCGTGTGATCAGGACCAAATGTGCGGAGCATCACCATTTCCGAATCGCCAGTGTTCTTGATCACTACTTCGCCTGAAGTTCCGGCGGGAACGACGAAGCACCAGTTGCCAAGATCGCCCGGTTTCAGAGCGCGCGGGGCAGCGGCGACATGGGTTCCAACGGAGCCAACTCCGGCGGTGCAGATCATGTCGCAGCCGACGGGATCCTGCATGCGGTATTCAGTGCCGGGCTGCAGCACCAGACGCTTCGAGGCCAGCACCTGATGATTGTTCTCGCGCCCAAATGCGCCGTAGACCACCCAGTGATCGGTGACATCCTTGCCGTCGCAAGTGTTGGTGTCGAGGATCGGCGTGCAGGTGTGCTTTTCGCCATACATCGGATCGTGGATGTTCGCCCAGTCGAGCGCGGCGTCGGAGACCAGGTAATCGAGCAGCGCCTCGCGGTCGGCTTCGGCATCGGCGGCCACGTCATCAACGCGCAAGGGCTTGGGGATTTCGCGGCCAACCAGCAGGCTGCGCGGAATCTTCGGCATGGGCTCATACATACGATAGCCGTCGTCCAGAAACTGCGGCTCGTAGTGAGGGAGCAGCGCGGCGGGGCCGTGCAGATTCTGCGTCTTCATGATCATGGCGCTGCCGGGACGCATGTACCACCAGCGGGCGTGCTGCTTCAGGACTTTCGCGGGGTCTTTCCAACCCGAAGCCGTGAGGTGCTTGCGCAGGTCTTGCGGGCCGAAGTCCGAATGCAGGCCGAGCGACATGAAGCACTGTTCGTCAAACAGATCGTAGTCGACGATCATTGAGGGCTCGATCCAGTAGGCTTCCTCTTTCACATCGTGCGTGTGATGCGGCAGCCGGTTCTTGTTGATGAAGAACTTGGAATAGCGGAACATGCCATGACCGAGCGCGCGCAGCGCAGGTCCGAGCATGAGGTCAGGGCAATGGGCGATGAAATCTTTCAGCGCTACCAGCTTCTTGCTGCCGCCTGTGTTGACCACGATGTAGCAGCGGCCGCTACCGTAGTAGCCATGCTGGCGCAGGAAGTCTTCCTCGCTAGTGAAATCTTCGAAGCCGAACCACACTTCGTCCCACTCAAAACCTGGGATCGGCGAGCGGTGGGCGGAGATGATGGGGTTGCCCGCGCCGGAGGCGCAGAAGGGCCGGCACATCATGGCTGTGTTGGTCGCGAGCGCGCCGCCGCCTTTCTTTATGGTCTCTTCGCAAAGGGACGTGAGGTCGTCGCCCTCGATGACTTCGAACGGGCGGCCATACATGTTTCTAACTGTCGTAGTGGGCATATCGGTTTTGGCCAAGCACAATTCTATTCGATCATGGGGGCGGGATGCACGAACATTTTCCGGAGCTATCAGTTCGCCGTTGGAACGCGTTCGGCGTGGTCCACAATCAGGATGCGTGCCGTCGCCTGGTCGGCCTGCACCAGCTTGAGTCCGAGCTGCGATTGCAGCGCTTCGAAGATCGTAGCGCCGGTCTCTTCGCGCCTGGCGGGCGGCGCGCCGCCTCCGCCGTGATCGCCATGTCCAGCACCACCGAAGCCGCCTTCACCGTGTCCGCCTGAGGACGGCGCAGCGGTGCCGGTCCAGTTGAGAGCGATGTCGTACTTGCCCTTCAGATTGGTTTGATCATCCACGGGGACGCCAAGTTGTTCCGAGACGATCTGGGCCAAGTCGGCAGTGGTCTGATTGCTTGCACGGAAGGTGGACTGGCCACCGAAGTTGACCGTTCCGGTATGGGCGTGGCCTTGTTCCTGCCAGCCGCGCGAGGGCGCTGCGGGACGAGCTTCGCCGTCGGATTCCTTTAACTTCGGTCCGCCCTTGGCGACGGTCAGATGGTAGCCGCGCATCGCTTTTTCCTGGTAGTGGGAAGCAAAGGCAAAGCGCTCTTTCAGCAGGCTCTGCAGCATGGCCGGGACGTCGGCAGTTGTTGCTCCATCGGGGATTTTGGCCGAGACTTCGAAGGTGCCTGTGCCGAGAGCAGCCTGGCCCGGGAACTGGTATTTCTGAAGATTGAACGCAGTACGTACCAACGTGGCCAGCGTGCAGCCGGAGCAGCGGAACATGCCGGGATTGCTCATGTCGGGCTTGCCGCCCGCATCGCCACCGAAATGGAACCCGGTCTGTGGAGGGTTGGCGCGAATGGAAGCGACTTCGAATTCCTTCTTTGCCGCGGTTTGCGCAAAAGCATTAGCCATTAGAATCGATAAGACGATCAACAGTCTCAGCATCAGTTTCACCATACGGGATATGGTAACATCCCTTGCGATTGCGGGCGATATATAATGTATGGGCCCCCTCCTATGACCACAAACGTGATCGCAGCTTCGTTGCTGTTCAGCATCGCCGGCATGGCCGCGACAAGTGACGCGGAACTTGATCGCAGGTTCACGCAGACCGTGCGGCCGTTTGTGAATCAATATTGCAAAGGCTGCCATAGCGGGTCGAAGGCGGCGGCGCAACTGGACCTCACCACCTTCACAAATACGAAAGCCGTGGTGCAAGATTTCGCACATTGGAATCTGTTGCTGGAGCGGTTGCACGCGCAGGAGATGCCGCCCAAAGGGACTCCGCAACCACCGGCGGCGCAGCGTGAGCAGGTGATCGACTGGATCAAAACGGTGCGTGCGAATGAACTGGCAAGGCATGCGGGCGATCCGGGACTGGTGCTGGCAAGACGGTTGAGCAATGCTGAATACAACTACACGATTCGCGATTTGACTGGCGTGGACATTAAGCCGACACGTGAATTCCCGGCCGACCCGGCGAATCAGGCAGGCTTCGACAATTCGGGCGAATCGCTTTCCATGTCGCCGTCGCTGCTGAACAAGTACATGCAGGCTGCGAAGGAAGTGGCCGATCATGCCGTGCTGAAGCCCGACGGGATCTTCTTCGCGACGCATCCGATGCTGGTGGAGACGGATCGGGAACGATACGCGGTGGATCGCATTCTGGCGTTCTATGCGAAACAGCCAACTGATTTCGCCGACTATTTCGAGGCCTGCTGGCGGTTCAGGCATCGCTCGGCACTGGGCAAGCCGAATGCCACGCTCGCAAGCATTGCTGCTGAGAGGAGGTTGAGCCCGAAGTATCTGCCGACAGTTTGGCAGATGCTGGAAGGCTCGAAAGAAGATGTTGGGCCGGGCGCGAAGTTGCAAACGATGTGGCATGCATTGCCTGCGCAGGCCTTGCCCGCCCGCGCGGGCTGCGTTGCAATGCGAGAGTTTGTGGTGAAGATCCGCCGGCACACGGCCAGACTGATGTTTCCGCCCACACCAACAGGGATGCGCGGCAATGCAGGCAGCGGCGGCATTGTGTTTTCGATGTGGAAGAACCGGCTTGTGGCTGAGACGCATCGGGAATTCGATCGAACAGCATTGCGGGTGGAAGGCGAACCGGCTGCTGGGGAACTTGTTGTAACGCGCGGGCCTACCTTCGGCAACGGCGAGGTGTTGGCCTTGAAGCGCGCGGTAGCGGAGTACATCAAAGAGCGGCAGGAGGATCCTGACCTGGCAGTTCCCGCAGGCCAGCGCGCGAAGTACGAAGAGGTAATGGCCCGCTTCAGCTCGGTGTTTCCCGACAAGTTTTATTTGCGCGAGCGCGGACGTTTTTATCCGGTCGATGTCGATACCGATAAGGGCCGGTATTTGAGCGCGGGCGTGCATAACATGATGGGCTACTTCCGCGACGACACCGCGCTGGTGGAATTGATTCTGGATGACAAGGCCAAACGCGAGATCGATACGCTGTGGCAGGAGTTTGAATACATCACGGATTATTCACGACGGACCTATGTGCAGTCGACCAGTTTCGTTGGCGCCGTGAAGCAGGATGGTGAGGCGGGATACAGGGACCTGGCCACAGAATCAGCGATTCGCGCCACGCGCGACTTCACGCTGCAGCGGTTCGGAACCGCCGACAATACGGAACTTGTGAAGGCGGTCCATGACCACTACGACGGCACGAATGCGGCCATTCGCTGGGCCGAGCGGGCGCGCGTGGAATCGGAGCCAGTGCATTTGGACGCGCTGCTGAAGTTTGCCGCACGCGCCTACCGCCGGCCGTTGATCCCGCTGGAGCGCGATGAGATTCTGACTTACTACCGGCAGCTGCGCGAGAAGAGCGGAATGCCGCATGAAGACGCGGTGCGCGCTTCCATTGTCAGCTTGCTGGTATCGCCTGATTTTTGCTATCGGGTGGATTCCGCCGGCTCAGGGACCAGGCCTCTAACTGGATACGAATTGGCAAGCCGGTTGAGCTACTTCTTGTGGTCGAGCATGCCTGATGAACAGTTGCTGGCGCATGCCGCGGCGGGGGATTTGTCGAAGCCTGCGGTGCTGATCGCCGAAGCGCGGCGGATGTTGAAAGACCATCGGGCGCGTGGCTTGGCGACGGAGTTCGCGGGCAACTGGCTGGGCTTCCGCAATTTCGAAAATCACAATGCAGTGGACCGCGATCGCTTCCCAACCTTCACGAATCAACTGCGCGAAGCAATGTTTGAGGAGCCGGTACGATTCCTCTCCGACATGCTGCGCAACAACCTGCCAGTGCTGAACTTGCTGTACGGCAACTATGCGATTGTAAACCCGGTGCTGGCAAAGCATTACGGAATGCCCGTCCCCGCCGTCGGCGCGGACGAGTGGGTGCGCGTAGAAAACGCGCGGGACTACGATCGCAGTGGCGTTCTTGCAATGTCGGTCTTTCTGACTCAGAACGCTCCGGGGCTTCGCACGAGTCCGGTGAAGCGCGGATATTGGGTGGCGCGGCGCGTGCTGGGCGAAGTGATTCCGCCGCCTCCGCCCGTGGTGCCGGAGTTGCCGAAGGACGAAGCGAAGTCTGATCTGCCGGTGCGCGATCTGCTGGTGAAGCATCGCGAGAATGCGGCCTGCGCGAGCTGCCATGCACGCTTCGATTCGTTTGGACTGGCGTTTGAAGGCTTCGGGCCGATCGGCGAGCGGCGCACGAAGGATCTGGCGGGTCGCGCGGTGGATACGCGCGCATCCTTCCCTGGTGGCGGCGAAGGGTCGGGCCTGGAGGGCTTGCAGAAATACATCCAGGCGCGGCGCGAGAAGGATTTCGTGAATAATATATGTGGAAAGATGCTGGTGTATGCGCTGGGGCGCTCGCCGCAGCTATCGGATGAGCCGCTGCTGGAGCAGGCACGGGTGCGGCTGGCGGCGAATGATTACCGCATCTCCACACTGATCGAGACGATTGTTACGAGTCCGCAGTTTTTGAACCGGAGAGACAAGGCAGGTGACTTGAGATGAGACCAATTGCAAGGCGTGCAGTGTTGCGTGGGGCCGGCGTCACGATGGCGTTGCCGTGGCTGGAATCGCTGGCTGCAACGACAGCCTTTCCAAAGCGCTTTGGCGTGGTGTTTCTTGGCTGCGGCGTCAATGAAATGCATTGGGGCGCCGAGGGATCGGGCGCGGAAATGAAGCTGAGCAAATCGCTATCGCCGCTGGAGCCGCTGAAGTCGAAGATCAATGTGGTGAACGGTCTGTTCAACAAGATGTCGACCGGCCTGGGCATCCATCCGCCGCAGACAGGCAGCCTGTTGACGGGCGCGACGCTGTTGAAGGGCGCGGTGGTGCGGTCGGGCATTTCAGTGGATCAGATGATCGCGCGACACACGGGACAGGACACCATGCAGCCCAGTCTGGTGCTGGCGTGCGAGCAGCCGATGACCGGGTATCACGAGACCAATTACTCGCTGGCGTACAGTTCGCATATCTCCTGGCAGAGCGAAGATTCGCCGGTGCCGAATGAAACGTATCCGTCGCTGGCGTTCGATGCCATCTTTGAGAATCGCGGCAGCCTGCTGAGCCTGAGCATTCTCGACCGCGTGAAGGAACGTGCGGACCGGTTGAGCCAGAAAATCAGTTCGACCGACAAGTACAAACTGGACGAATACATGACCAGCGTGCGCGAAGTGGAGAAGCGCGTGGACGGGATGCGCAAGGCCAAGGAAAAGGCAGAGGACACAGCGAAGTTGAAGAACCGGCCGGCGTTATCGATGGAGCGTCCGGCGAATGGTTTGCCTGAGGACCTGCGCGAGCATTCGAAGTTAATGTGCGATCTGATCGCGATTGCGTTTCAGACTGACCGCACGCGGGTGGCGACGCTATTGATTTCGCGCGATCTTTCGGGTATGTACTATCCGTTTTTGAACGCCAAGCAGTCGCACCATAGTTCGTCGCATGAGAATTCATTGGACGAGTACGAGCGGATCACGCAATGGCATGTGAGCCAGTATGCGTATCTCGCCTCGAAGCTGGATGCGATGCCGGAGGGTGATGGCACGGTGCTCGATAACTCGTGCCTGCTGTTCCTTTCCAACCTGTGGATCGGCCGCAAGCACGATAACACGCGGTTGCCGATGTTGCTCGCGGGCGGCTTGGGCGGCACGCTTAAGACCGGCCGCACGCTGGATTACGTGAAGTCCGGAGACGACAAACGCAAGGCTTGCAGTTTGTATCTTTCGATCATGGACCGGATGGGAATTAAGCTCGACCGTTTTGGCGATGCGACAGAGCGGCTGGAACGGCTATAAGTGGAGGCTCCTCAAATGCTCAGACGACGTGATTTTCTGCACTCCAGCCTGGTTGCCGGCATAGCCGCACAACAGGCCCCGGCCGCAACTGTGAAGCCGAACTTTCTCTTCCTGATTGCCGACGATCTTACTTACCGGGCTGTCGAAAAGCTGAACAATCCTGAAGTGGCAACACCCAATCTGAACCGGCTGATGAAGCAGGGCTGCACGTTTACGCATTGCTTTCACCAAGGCTCATGGTTGCCTGCCGTGTGCGTCGCCAGCCGCAGCATGCTCAACAGCGGGCTAACCGCCTTCCGCGTGCAGCGCGACATTGAGAAAGCTCCGCTGTGGGGCGAAACGATGGGCGCCAATGGCTACGACACATCGATCGCCGGCAAATGGCATCTCAGCAAACCCAATCTGGCGCGCAGCTTCAAACATCAGGCTGTGGTTGCAGGCGGTATGTTCGAATCGGGCCCCACTGCCTATAACCGGCCCAGCCCCGGCAATACGTGGTCGCCCTACGATCAGTCATTAAAAGGCCAATGGCTCGAAACAAAAACCTGGCAACCGGGCGCAGACGCGCCGATCAAACACGCGGCCCAGATCTTCTCCGAGGCTGCGGCCGATTACCTGCTGAAGCGCCAGGACAAGACCAACCCGTTTCTGCTCTACGTAGGCTTCACCTCACCGCACGACCCACGCCAGGCCCCCAAAGCCTATGTCGAACGCTACCCGAAAGAGCGTATCCAGGTTCCGCCGAACTATCTGCCCGAGCACCCGTTCGACCAGGGCGACAATAAGATCCGCGATGAGGTGCTGGCGCCTTTCCCACGCACTCGCGAAGCCGTGCAACTACATCGCTCGGAATATTACGCGCACGTCGACTACTTCGATAATCAGATCGGGCACATCCTTGACGCGCTGGAAAAATCGGGCCAGGCCGCCAACACCTATGTCATTCTAACCGCCGATCATGGACTGGCTGTCGGCCAGCATGGACTGATGGGCAAGCAGAATCTCTACGACCACAGCACGCGCATCCCGCTGATCATTGGCGGCCCGGGCATCCCGGCCGGCAAACGAGTCGATGAGATGGTGTATCAGCACAGCGTCTTTCCGACCGCCTGCGAACTGGCCGGGATCACCGCGCCTTCCACCGTGGAATTTCCAAGCCTGGTCGATTGCTTCAAAGGAAAGAGCAGCGAGAAGCACGACGCTGTTTTCTGCTTCTACCGCGGCTTTCAGCGTTCGGTGCGAACGCGCGAGCACAAGCTGATTGTTTACCCGCAGGCTGGTGTGACGCAGTTATTCGACTTGAAGAAAGATCCGTGGGAAGTGCACAATCTTGCCGCGGACGCGAAGCACGCAGCACTGAAGAAGAGCCTTCTGGAACGGCTACATCGCTTCCAGAAGGAGTTGGAAGACGATATTCCGGCGGTGACCGCCTCTTAGTAGGTGCGGTCACCGCCGGTTCAAGCTAGAACTGCATGGTCATTGCCACCTGGAAGGTGCGTGGCATTCCCACCGTTGAGGTGATGGTGCCGAAAGCAGCGGACGTGGGGCTGAGATTCGGAGCGGCGAAGTTCGGATGGTTCATGATATTGAAGACCTGCGTGCGAAGGCGGAACTCGACCCTTTCGCTGATACGGAAGATCTTCGCCATTGAGATGTCCCACTTCGATTGCCCGTCGGCCCTAACACCGCTCAGCCGCATGGGGAAGTAGCGAATGTTCTGCGATAGTTGCTGCGCAGAGTTCTTGTTGAAGTACGTTGTATTGAACCAGTGATCCGCAGTGCGATCGTCTTTCGCCAGCGCCATCTGGTCCGGATCGCCGTTGTAGAGGATGTTCCCCCAAGTAAGCGGCCCGCCCGCCTGACGAATGACCACACCACTCATCTGCCAGTTGCCCAAGGCGGCTTCAAGCAATTTCGGCATGTGCGAAAGATAGGCCCGGCGGCGGCCTACGGGAAGCTGCCACACCACGCTGCCGGTCACGCGGTGCGGACGATCCGACGCGGAAAGCGTGCGGTAGGGATCCAGATCGGCTGAGTTCAGGTATTGGATCGCTTCCATCGACTTCGAAAAGGCGTAACCCATATTTACCGTGACGCCATGACCCATGCGCCGCGTGCCGCGAACCTGCAGCGAGTGATACCAGGCGTAGCCCTGGGAATCATTCATGGTCATCGCCCCGAATTGCGGATAGGGCAACAGCAGATTGGCGCGCGAGATGGTTGTAGAGGTGAACACCGGGCCGAGACCGTACATCGGATTCGGCACAGTGCCGCCAAGGTAGTTGATCACAGTGGCGTCGCGCGTCATCAGCGGACTGAGATACTGCAGCGGAGTGGAGTTGATGTTGCGCGCCGTATTCAGGTGCGTGGAGCGGTTGCCTACATAAGAGACCTCTACCAGGATCTGCGCAGGCAGCAGTTCCTGCAAGGCGACGGTCCAGCGTTGCGAATACGGCAGGTTCTTCTTCGGATCGTAGAACGTAAAGCCCTGCCCTAAGAATGTGGACAAGCCGCCGCTCGCGCCGGTGACAGGCAGCAGGCCGTTGGGGAATGGATTGGAGACCAGCGCTTTGTACGTCTGGCCGTTATCAAGCGAGGTTTGCAGCGGTGTGCTGGCGGTGAAGCCGCTCTGTTGCACGATGGTGCTGTTGACGCCGATGCTGCCAAAGTAGATGCCATAACCGGCACGGATCGTGCTGCGCTTGGAGGCCTGCCACGCGAATCCGGCGCGTGGCAACAGATTGTGCCCATGCACAGGGTAGATGGCTCTGCCGTTTGGCGTTTGGCCAGCGAAGAGCATTCCGCCCATGAGCTTAAATTGCGAATTGGGCAACTCCGCGATTGGCGACTTGTAGGCCGCGCGGGCCGCGGCATCGATCGGGTTGACTTGATCGAAGGCGAAGCCCGTCACCATGCGGTCATAGCGTTCGGTCATTGGCCACTCCACTTCGTAGCGCACGCCGAAATTGAGCGTGAGCCGTGGATGGATCTTGAAGTCATCCTGCACGTAGCCGCCCAGGTAGAGGTTCTGCAGCGCGCTGGTGGCCTGGTGCTGCATCGTCCCGGAAGTGGCGATGCCCATCAGCATTGAGGCGAGGTCCTGTCCGATGGGCGATGCCGCCGAAGTGTTCGATGGCCCAACGGTGTATGAGGTGCCAAACGACAGATCGGGCGCGGCCTCATATTGGAATCGGTTGCCGAAGGCGCGATAGTCGCGGAAGCCAAGTCCGAAACGCAGTGAATGCTGGCCTTTTTGCGTCGAAAGGTCAGTGTTGATGTCGTGCGTCAACGCCGTGTTGGCGCCGTCGCCTGACTCCCAGTTCGAATATTGAGAAAACGTGCTGGGCGTGACGCGCGGCAGCACCATCCGCGTGGGATCGATGAGGTTCACCAGGTTGCTGGAGAAGCCGAGCGCCTTCAGATCGATGCCGCGCGTAACGCGCTTTTCAGGAAAGTCCTGTTGGGTGAGGCCGTAGCGCACGTGCATTACCAGGTTTGGGCCCAGCAGAATCACGTCATCCAGAGCCACGCCGCGGTTGATGCGATTCAGATTCAGTCCCTGAATTCCCGGCAGGTACTTGTTCTTCACTTCGTCCCAGTAATCATAATTGACGCGCACGAAAAGGCGGTGGTTCTGGCTGAACGCGTGGTCCAGTCGCGCGATATGAACCCAATAAAGTTCATCGGACCGAGAAGGGTTAAAGAAGTTCTGTTCGCCTGCGGCCAGGCCGGGTTGGTTGGGCAGCGGGTAGAGATTGGCGAGGCTGGCGCCAGCGGCGTCGAATCTTGACTTGGGCACGATGTTATTAGCAAAAGGCGTGCGCTGATAGAGGCCGTTGGTAGAGGGAGTAGTCGAGTACGGATCGTAGATCTGATAACGGCTGGGAGTCGTTGTGCTCAGTGAAGTGGAGAGCAGCGCAGAAAAGTCACCCGTACGTTCCGCAGCCGTTGGCACTGTGCCGGTCCAGCCCTGTGGAGAGCTGTAACGGTTCTCTTCCCACGCATAAAAGAAGAAGGTGCGATTCTGTCCGCGGTACAGTTTGGGCACGTTCACCGGGCCGCCGATGGAGGCGCCGTAGCGGTTATCCTGGTAAACCGTCTGCGGAACACTGTTCTTGTTACTGAAGAAGTCCATGGTGTCAAAGAAGTTGTTGCGGCCATAATAGTGGCCCTCACCATGGAAGACATTGGTGCCGGATTTCGTGCTGACATTTACCGTTGCGCCGAGGGTGTTCCCTGCCGACGCATCGAACGGGTTGGTGATGATTTTGAATTGCCCGATTGAGTTGGATGGCGGGTTGAAGGCAACGCGGGCGTGGCCCGAGCCATCGGCGAAGGTGTTGGAGACGCCATCGATCTGGAATTCGTTGTTGAATGCGCCGGCACCCATTGACGACCACTGCGAATCCGCATTGGTCATAGCTGCACGGTGTTCGCGCATATCGGTTTCGTTCATGGTGGCCGGATCAAGTAGTGCGAGTTCAACCGGATTGCCCCCCAGCAGCGGGAGTTCCTGGACAGCCAGGCTTTCGATCACGGTGCCTTGAGAAGCATCGGCGGTGCTCATCACGGGGGATTCCTCTACGACCTGGACGGATTCGCTGACGGCGCCGAGGTCCATAGCGATGGCAACTTCGACGGTTTCGGTCACGCGGACTTCCACGCCTTGGCGGATGTATTTCTTGAATCCGGGGGCTTCGGCCGTGATCGTGTAGAAGCCGGGCAGCAGGAAGCCGATGCGGTAGTCACCTGCGGATGTGGTGTGCCCAACTGCGGCAACGGAGGTCGCCTGGTTGGTCGCCCTGACTTCGATATTGGGAATGATGGAAGAGCTCTTGTCGGTAACTCGGCCAACAATAGTGCCGCGCGAGTCCTGAGCAGGGAGCACGGTAGTGCTAATAAGCAGGAGCGCCAGACTTGTTAGCAGGTGCATTAGGGATTTGAATTGTTGAAAGGTATGATTTGTAGGCATGGTATGAACCTGACCTTTGCATTTCGGTATACAGTGGTTCGACAAAGGCCACTGTCATTATAGCAATGAACAATACCTAGAGGTCTTTTTATCTTTACGATTGCTTCCAATGGAAAGCCTGCAGCGGGTGCGAAAATAGGAACGAAGACACCCGTTAGCGAAATGACCAAGACAAATGCCGCCCGCATCCTGGATCGTGAAGGAGTAAGCTACAGCCTGCGAGAGTACGTGGTCGACGAAAGCGACCTGAGCGCACCGCATGTAGCCGAGTTGATCGGCATGCCGCCAGAACAGGTGTTCAAGACACTGGTGGCGCGCGGTGATAAAACCGGAGTGCTGATGGCATGCATTCCCGCCAATGCAGAACTGGATCTGAAAGCGCTGGCCACTGCCAGCGACAACAAGAAAGTGGAAATGGTGGCGGTGAAGGAGGTGCTTGGCCTCACCGGCTACATTCGCGGCGGCGTCTCGCCCATCGGCACTAAGAAACCGTACCCGCTTTACCTGGAAGAGACCGCCGAATTGTGGGACACGATCGCCGTCAGCGCAGGCATTCGCGGCTGCCAGATGGTTCTCTCACCCACGGACTTGGCGCGTGTTGCCGAAGGCAAGTTTTGCGATTTGACCAAGCGTCCTTGAATGGTGTGCCTCAGCGAAATGCCGGCGCAACGCTACTGCCAATCAACTCGATTGATTCCATTAATTTCTGGTGCGAAAAATTCGCAACGTCCATTTGAAAGGAGAACCTCGAGATGCCGCCAAGAGCTTCACTATGCCGCGCAATCTTTTCCGCCACCTCCGCCGGTTCGCCGATGAGGTATGCGCCGCGCGGTCCATTCTGTGCGTCAAACTGCGCGCGCGATGGAGCCGGCCAGCCGCGCTCCTTGCCGATCTCCGTCATCGCCTCGGCATAGCCGGGGAAGAACTCATCGGCGGCCTGCTTCGAGGATTTGGCCACGTAGCCAAACGAGTGCAGTCCTACTTTGAGTTGCTCTGCGGGATGTCCGGCGCGTTTGCCCGCTTCGCGATACAGATCGATCAGCGGACGAAAGCGATGCGTCTCTCCGCCGATCACCGCCACCATAAGTGGCAAGCCCAAGGTCCCTGCCCTGACAAAGGATTCCGGAGTGCCGCCAACGCCGAGCCAAATGGGCAGTTGCTTCTGCAAGGGCCGGGGGAACACGCCCTGCCCGGTTAGCGCCGGGCGTCTTTCTCCACTCCAATGCACGTACTCGTTGTCGCGGATCGTCAGCAGCAGATCGAGGTTTTCCGCGAACAACAGATCGTAATCATGCAGGTCAAGGCCGAACAGCGGAAACGCTTCGATAAACGATCCGCGGCCAACAACCATTTCCGCGCGCCCCTGCGAAATCAGATCGAGCGTGGCGAAACTTTGAAAGGCACGCACTGGATCAACGGCACTAAGCACCGTTACGGCGCTGGTCAGCTTAATCTTGCTGGTCCTTGCCGCCGCAGCGCCAAGGACGACCGTGGGAGCAGAGTCCAGGAAGTCCTTGCGATGGTGCTCGCCAACGCCGAAGACATCCAGCCCCACTTGATCGGCGTACTCAATGCGGCTGATAAAATCCCGCATCGCCTGCGATCTTTCGATGTTGTTTTGCGTTTTACTCGAGATGAAACTATCGATGCCGATTTCCATGTTGTGGCCGTTATGCCGCGTTGCGCGGGATACCTTGGAAGGCCGGCCGATATTGCAGAGGCAGAGCAAGCGGCACGTATCGATTGGCCAACAGAAGCAGACCCGCGACAGGCTGCACAAGGAACACCGCCACAAAATAGTGGGACTCCAACAATACGGCCATGTACCTCAGCGCCAGGTCGGAAGTCGGAGGCGGCTGCGGGATAAAGTTGAGGAATCCATTCAGTCCGAACACTGTGAACATCAATCCCAGCAGATAACGAGCGACAAGGGCAGTTTTCTTCATCTAGTGCATCTGATTTCCGAAGGCCAGATAATGATTCAACGAATTTAACGGCGGGCGCTGGGGTCGCCCGTTGGGGGCGGTGCGTGGTCTTCGGCCGCGGGTGGGCCCAGCAGTTCGGAGAACACCGGCTTCAGGGCATCTGCCCAGATCTGGTAGCCCTTTTCGGCCGGATGGAGTTTGTCTGGGTTCATCATGCCTTCGAGCAGCCGGCCCTGCGCGTCGGCCAGTTTGTTGTTGACGTCGAGGTATCGCAGCTTCTTGCCATCGGCCATTTTGGCGAGCTCTGCGTTGATCTGACGGATGACGGGCACGTATTCCATCTTGTCGTTACGCAGAAAAATGCCAGTAACGATGATCGTGCTGTCGGGTGCTTTGGTGCGGATGGTCTGCACCGTAGATTGCAGGCCTTTGGCAATGTCATCAGCCGTCGCATTGCCAAGGTTGTTGGTGCCGGCAAGCAGCACCACCACTTTCGGATTCACCTTATCGAGCTCGCCGTTGTTGAGCCGGTACAGAATGTTCTGAACGCGATCGGCACCCCAGCCGAAATCGGCCGCGTTCCAGCCGTGGAAGTTCTTTTTCCAATTGGCGAGCAGTTGCGGATAATCATTTGCGCCCCAACGCCTGGTGATTGAATCGCCCTCGAAGTAGCTATCGATGCCGCCCGCCTTCGCCTTCTCAACCAACTGCGCATGGGCGAGCATGGAGTTGGCATCCAGCCTTGGCGCCGCTACATCGGCGGCAATGGGCGGAGGCGGCGGAGCGCTATAGCCGATGGCGCGCGAGGCCCACGGGATGAAGTATTTCCAGTTGGGGCCATCGGTATGTCCGCCATCATGCTGACGCCAAGCTAGCTGGCCTTCCATCAGGCTGGTGTTCACCGGTGGCATCTTCGCGGTGTGATAGTCTTCTTTGACGCCGATGTCCTTCGCGCCGAGCAATCGGAAGACGGAACCCGCAGCCACGGTAGCCATGAAGCTGCCTTGCTGATCGAGCCATTTGGCATCGCCCTTTTCCGGCACGCCGTAGCTGATGTAAGTAAGCCGCGGCGCGCACAGCGCGATCAGCTCATGCGAATCAACGGGGATGTCACCGGCGTTCTTGCTGCCGAACGATGCGTCAGCAGCACCATACTTCAGGAAGTTTCCAGCCATCCAGTGATATTCGCCGGATCCGGTGAGGTTCTCGACAGCCTCGCCAAAGTTGCGCCGGTGGGGCTTTGCGCCCCCTTCGCCTGACGAGCCGACCAACACAACGGCGAAGCGTGTGTCGTAAGCCATAGTCACCAGCGCGGCCTTGCCATAGCGCGAAACACCTTCGATGCCAACGTGCTTTGCGTCGATGGTGCGATCGGTCTCCAGGTAGTCGAGCGCACGCGAAGCACCCCAGCCCCAGGCGCGCAGCGCACCCCAATCTTCGGGCTTGCGCGGGTTGCCTTTGTTGGCCAAGCCAATCACGCCTTTGGTGAGTCCTGCGCCATTGTCGGCCTGCACGCTGGCGGGGTTCAGCATGGCGTAACCCCATCCGGCGGCGATCAACTGAAGCGTCGACGGCGGATCGCTTCCAGCCGGCGGCGCAAAGCGCGCGAAGGCTGCGGGCATGGGCGCGGATGGCAGCGCCGCGCGTCCGAACATCATCATCACGGGGACAGGCTTCTTGGTCCATGCCGGCGTGACGATCACCAGTTGAATATCGACCGTGATTTCAGGAGCTGCCGAGTTATCGGCATGGCCGGTGAGTTCGCGCGCGACCACCGGATAGGGGCCGACTTTGTCGTCCACGGTTTTCGTAACAGTCCAAGTGATTTTCGGGGCATTCTTCGGCACGCGCCCGAGCACTTCCCGGTCGAACTCTTCGACGATCTGCGGCCGCCGCTGCTTCCACCACTGCTCAGGCGTGGTGACGGACTGCCCGTTTTTCAGTTTTAGAATTTCGGGGTAATCGGGAAACGGGTTGGCCGCTGCCTCCTCGTAGTTGGCGTGGTTGGGCGCTGTCGCATTTCCGCTGGGGCCTGGGCGGAGGGCTTTGATGCCGAGTTGCTCCATCATATTTCGATGGTCTTCGGCTGCGGTCCAGTTCTTGGTGTTGGGTGAGGTCTGGCAGAATGCGTTGGCGGCCAGCACAATGAACAAGGCGTATTGCACGCATGCCATCATATCGCATCCGATGTATGCTAATGACATGAACCGCCGCACATTCCTTGGTATCTCCGCCCTTGGTATCTCCGCCAGCACGGCCCTGACTGCAGCCCGTCTCAGCAAGCGCGATCGTATGCTACGCTGGCTGGCCGGCGAGCGCATGCCTAACTACACGCCTGCCGCATTTTTCCTGCACTTCGGCAACGATTACAAAGTGGGCCCGGCGGCGGCCAAACGCCATATGGAGTTTTATCGCCACACGGACATGGACTTTGTGAAGATCCAGTTCGAGCAGACCTATTCGCGGCAGGAGTTTCTGCAGAAACCCGCCGACTGGGCGAAGCTCAAACTCGCCAAGCTCGATTTCTACGAAGCTCAGTTACAGACCGTACGCGAACTGGTGAAGGCAGAAAAGAAGAACTCGCTGATTCTGATGACACTGTATTCCCCGTTCATGTGCGCCGGCCACTGCGCAACTTCGCCAGTGCTGTTGAAGCATATGGAGGAGAATCCCGAAGCGGTGAAGAAGGGCCTGGAAATCCTGACCGAAAGCCAGATGCTGTTTGTGCGGGCATGCATCAAGGAAGGCGTCGACGGGTTCTACATGTCGACACAAGGCTCGGAAGCCAAGCGGTTCAGTTCGCCTGCGATCTTCACGAAATATGTGAAACCGTTTGACCTGGTTTCAATGAAAGAGATCGCCTCCAAGTGCCCGTTCAACATCCTGCACGTTTGCGACTACGTTGCGCCCTATGCAAACTACGACGCGGTGTACGACTACCCGGGTCACGTCGTAAATGTGAACGTGAAGCTGGTGGACCGGCAGATTTCAGGGCAGGAGATCGTGCAGCGGTTCAAGCGTCCGTTTATGGGCGGAATGGACCGCCACGGCATCATCGCCAAGGGCTCTGCCGGAGAACTGGAAAGTGAAATCCGGCGAGTAGTCAAAAATGCCCCTGCGAAATTCATTCTGGGCGCCGATTGCACCGTGGAAGCCGACACCAGTTGGGACCGGCTGGAGCACGCCATCGCCGTCGCTCACAGCGTTGGCGCTTAGGAACCACCCCAAAATAACGTCACATTGACTACGCGGGACCACGTGGCGCGGGCACCCCTGCCTGCCGCGTCCCGACTCATCGGGACGCCTGCCTGGCGTGCTCCCAAACTCGTCCC
>CAIRSA010000546.1 GCA_903881085.1 uncultured Acidobacteriia bacterium | reverse complement strand
GAGTTTAATGCGCTAATTGCACGTGTTTCCGTCCATGTTTCCACTTTTGCGGTGCGACTGCGGCGCTTCGGTGCGGGTTTGTGCGGGGTGGCGGGATGAGCCGCTACGAACGCGAGCGCGGGGCCGCCTTCGAGCGCGAGGTCGCCGGCATCCTGACGGAGCACCTCGGAGTCGCCGTCCGCCGCAAGCTCGGCCAGGCACGCGATGGGGGAGACGACATTCAGGTCGGCCGGTTCAGGATCGAGTGCAAGCGCCGGCAACGTATCGCCGTGTACCAGTGGCTCGAGCAGTGCACCGTCGCCGCTGGCGAGCGCGACATACCCGTGGTCGTTGCACGGGCCGATGGCGAGGCCGCCATTGCGGTCCTAGCCTTGGCCGACCTCCTGCCGCTGATCGCCGGGGAGATGGGCCCTCCGCCGGCCAATGCGAACGATGCGCCATGAGCGACCCGCGCCTGGGATTCCATACCGATCACTGCCGCTGCTCGCCGGCTACCGGCGGCTGCGGGGAGTACTTCAACTCGACCTTCGCGTTTGACAGGCACCGCACCGGCCAACCCGGCCTCGACCGCCGTTGCCTGACCGAGCACGAAATGCTGGCAGCGGGGATGTCCCGGAATGCGTCCGGCTACTGGATCTCGAGGTCGCTGCCTGCCCCGCGAGTGGCCGCCGTGACCCGCCCCGCCCCGCAAGGCGCGGCGATCAGCACCGCCCCGCTACCGAAGCAGCATCGAGCGTCACTGCGTGGGACGTTCCATCAGTAAATACGAACAGCATTGTTTCGTTATGAAACGTCTGCCTTTTGCAATCTATTACTTTATTGCTCAATACGAAGTCCAATGACTTCTTGCTGAACTCCCCCGATAGAAGGTGCGCTTTCTTGTTTGCGTAGTCCAATTTGACCCAAACACGACGAAAGTTCTGGTCGATGACTATTCTTGAGGCATCTACGTATGCCGTAACCACACCATTTTCAGTGTGGCGAGTGCCGTAGGTTTGCCAATCTGCCGCTGATGCGACGCAAGAGGTCAGTAGCCCGAACATCAACAGTAAAATTCGCACTAATATCTCCACCACCAGAACGCACGGGCTTCGCTGTGATCGCTGCGTTACTACTCAGTGACGTTACACACCAGCTTCTTTAGTATTTCACCCACTGATTCTGGGGAAACTGGACGCGGTGCAGAGTATGGGATAGGTTCCGAATCCACTACGTTATCTGTGAAATACCAGTTATCATCCAACAATTGCAACGTCTCTGCATCACAATCAACCAGATACTTTTCAAGAACGTAATCAAGCGTGTGAGCTTTATACTTACCAAGCCCTTTCCGAACCTTCTTCAGATCAACCTGCTTGAGCCAGACGTATCTAGAGTGACCAGAAGCCTTGATGCTTTCTGCATCAAGGAAATATTCAAGATCAACGGTGCCGTTGTTCCCTGCACCGTATTTGACCCACGATGCTGCGAAGGCATTTCCCGCGATCAGCATTCCCACCAGAAGTAACAAAATTCTTTTCCGCCAGCCCACCCCGAGTGGACGAGGCTTTACTTCAGTTCTCTTATGGCTTTGATCACATCAGGCTTGACTTGATCTGCACCTACATCAGAGAGATGATCTCCATCCTGATAGAGCAGCATCCCTCTGTTATCAATAAACCGAATGCTGCCGTCATTCTCGGAAAACAGTGGTTCGATGTTAATTACCAAGACGTTTTCGCCTTGGAAATGCTTGAGGTATGCGTTCGCTTCAGTCCGCTTGTAGCGCTCGGCTTGATCTTCCATGAATGGTGGTCGGCTGCCATCCCTCATTGCCTCGCGACTGCCGGAGTGAGGCAATTCCGGTGGTTGAGTAATGAGGATCAGTCGGCGAGTGTGTTGTTTTAGTTCGTTGACAGCGATTTCTAACCTGTCCTTTTCGCCGTTCAACTTCCCCGCCCAATTACACACCAGCACAAGAACGTCTGGATGCTCACGCTTCACGAACGCGAGGGAATCCAGCCAGAGTTTGGGGTTTTGGCCTGATGAATGAGGGAGTGGGTCTCCAGCAGGAACGCTGATAACATTGACTTTCAGACGGAGTGCTTGGCCGATTTCTTTGGCCATCTTGCCGTACATAGAGCCGTTACTGTCGCCCATTAGAACCATGGAACCATTTGCGCTGGACTGGCCAAAACCGCGCCCTCCTTGGGTGATATTGTCCATTCCGGCCTCGACGTAGTTCGCTCTTCTCAGGGCAGTACCCAGCGGTACGCAAATCACAAGTGCACAGGCCAGAAAACCAAATGCGAGTGGCCTCCTGCGGGGTTGATTGAGAAACACTCGCCCCGGTCTTTCGATGAAGAAGAAGCACAAAGACGCCGCCGCAGCACTTAGTGCGACTTTAAAGCTGATGCGAACCAATGGAGAGGCAAGATACAGCTTGTAATCCACGAAGGAGAATACAGGCCAATGCCACAGATACAGTGAATACGACATTTGTCCGATGAATACCATCGGCCCTGTGGACAGAAGCCTCTCAGTCCAGCTACGTGACCCCCCTTTGATCCCAAGAAACAAAACGGCTCCCAGCACGGGAAGTATTGCGTGGTAGCCGGGGAATGTTGGACCTTCGGTTAGCGAGAACAATGAAATGAAGATGAGAACCAGTCCGGCCAAAGGAGGAAGCGTACTCCAGAGAGAGTTCTTATCATCCGCGGCGGGCCGGTTTGCGCTGAGGTTCGCAAGTATGCTTCCGGCCATCAGTTCCCACGCACGTGTAGGCAGAAGATAGAAAGCCCAGTCAGGCTTCCGATACGTCAACGCGATGCACGCGACAAGACTGGCACCACACAAGACCCCCAAGATCACCGTCTTGTGGCGATTGGTCTTGAGATACAAAAACAGGAGTATGGCGGGAAAGAGCATGTAGAATTGCTCTTCGACGGACAGTGACCAGTAGTGGAGGAAGGGTTGCGCATCAGGGGAAATCGTGAAGTAGCTGCCTTGCAACATGTACTTGAAATTGACTACGGAGAGGGCGGCGGAAACCAGTGTGGCTCCGCATGAAGCAAGGTCTTGAGCGGAATATATGAAGAAGGCTCCGAGGAGAGTTAACAGTGCGACCGTGAAGAAGGCGGGGAACAAGCGAGCGATGCGCCTTTGATAGAACTTCCAAAGGCTGAAGCTGTTGTGCTCGTATTCTCGGAGAAGAATGGAGGTGATGAGAAATCCAGAAATGACAAAAAAGACGTCAACGCCAACAAAGCCACCCGGCAGCCATTGCCGTTTCAGGTGGAAGATGAAAACCGCAAGCACCGCTACCGCCCTAAGCCCATCAATGGCGGGGCGATATTGGACAGACGAGATCGGCGCTACCGACCCAGCAGCAGGATTGACGAGGCTCACCGGTAATCCCCCCATTTTCCGTGGGTTTGACAAGTAGATCTATGCGGCCATGGCCAACCGCTGTTTCGGTGTGAT
>CAIRSA010000545.1 GCA_903881085.1 uncultured Acidobacteriia bacterium | reverse complement strand
TGCTCCGAGAAGAATGGGGACGGAGCGATGCTCCGAGAAGAATGGGGACGGAGCGATGCTCCGAGAAGAATGGGGACGGAGCGATGCTCCGAGAAGAATGGGGACGGAGCGATGCTCCGTCCCCTTGCCCGTTATTCCTTCACATCGATCTTGATCTTCTGCGCTTTCGACTGACTCCCCTTTTTCGCCCGCACTTCCAGATTCCAGCCGCCAACCATAAAGAAGTTGGCCTTCCCTTCGTATACGCCGGGCGAGGTCATCTTGGCCGGGGTCTTGTGCTCGCCGTGATCCATGTCGATCATGGTAAGCACCAACTCCACCTCAACCCCGGCAACCGGTTTGCCCTTGCCGTCGACAATCTTGATCTTCATTTCCGTATCGAAGTTGGCGCGAAGCTTCGAGGCGGGCTCGGCGGTGATCTTCCAATCGGGAGTGGTCTCGGCCTGAACGCAGAGCGAGGCCACGGCAAATATCATTGGTCGCAGAATTCTCATGTACCTGATGATACACTCCTGATAAAATCGATGCATCATGAGACGCATCATTCCAGCAATCTTACTTGTTACTTTTCTCGGCGCCGGATCAGTCTGGCTGCTCGGCCAACCCAAAAACACCAACCTCATCGAAGGCTTCCGGATGGTGGAAGTCGCATCCGTTGCAGATGCGATGGAACAGCTTTATCAGCAGCGGGCCTACATGTCGCATGACATGCGGCCTGTGCTGACCACCAAATTCGCCGGTCCTGCCGTCACGGTCATGCTGAAGAAGCAGGAGCACAAAGACGGCGCCGCCGCATCGCAAGGCATGCTTGACGCGATCGACGCCGCACCGGCCGGCTCGGTTTACGTCATGGTTCTGGAAGACGGACTCGATACCGCGGGCATCGGTGGCCTGATGGCCACGGCGATGAAGTATCGCGGCTTGGCCGGAGCCGTCATTGATGCCGGTGTCCGAGACACTCCGCAGATCCGCAAATTGCAGTTCCCGGTGTTCAGCCGCGGCGTGGTGCCTTCGACCTCGGTCAACCATTACCGGTTTGTAGGTATGAACATTCCAGTTATCTGTGCCGGCATGAAGGTGAATCCAAACGACATCATCGTAGCCGATGAAGACGGCGTGGCGGTGGTGCCGCGCGAAAAGGCCGAAGCGGTTTTGGCGAAGGCACAGGAGTTGGATGACACCGAACACCGCATGATTCCGTTCATCGAAAAGTTTAAGTCGATTAGGGATGCGGTGGCAAAGTTCGGCCGGATCTGACGGAGGCTTGCCTGTCCGACGTGGTGCAGATTACCAATCCAATGTCGCATACATTGGCGGTTTTGTGGCGCGCACACTCGTGCCTGCCGTCTCGACATTCGTATCGAGACGTTTTCATTTGGGACGTCCTGGCCAAGCGAAGACTCCTTTCTTTCGAAGGGTTTACGAGTGTCCGCGCCACACGAGCATAGGTACCGAGAAGATGGGTTTCGGCCAATGTAAGCGATAGTGGACTACCAATCCAATGTCGCTTACATTGACGGTTTTGTGGCGAGGTTGCGATTTGGTGAGCGGTTCCTTGGGGGATTGCGGTGAAGGGCAATTGGGGTCAGACAGCCCATTTTCGGCATCCACCTTCGCTAAAGCTATGGAGGACAAGAAAACGGCCGAAAAAAGGTGTCAGACCCCAAATGCGCGGCGTCGTTCTAGCCAATGTAAGCGATAGTGGATTACCAAGCTGCCCCACATTCGGACAGTGTCCCAGTTGAGGATGTACGGAATTTAGGGCATGCGCCACGATGGAGCAGCGCTTGGAGCTGAAGTGCAAGCCTAATTTAGCGCGAAGAACATCGTGTCAGAGCGGATTGCGTCTCCAGTATAGAGACATGGGCCGCCGCGGGCGCGGTAGCGCGAATCCTGGCTGGAAAGGAAATCGGCCAATGCCTTGGGGTCTTCGGGCTCTTCTTCCGTGGAAATGACGAACCGTGGATGGTTGGCCGCAATGGTCTTTACCGAACCGTGCAACATGCGCTCGGACGCACCTTTCACGTCGGCTTTCACCAGATCGATTTTATTCAGGTTCAATTCCGCGGCGATCAGATCGATGGTAGTCACAGGAATGCGGATCTCTTTGGCGCCTTCCCCCTTGGTGACAAAACTGTCGCCAGCTGCCCCGTTGCCGTTGGAATAGAAGACCAGCGTTTCTTCCTTGTCCCAAACTCCTTTCGGCACGATCACCACTTTGCCGCTGGCGATTTCCGCGGCCATGTTGCGGCGCATGCTCTCCACGGCATCGGGCGACGGCTCAATGGCGATCACCTTCGAAGCCCCGGCATTCAGGGCTTTGCGCGCGTAGGTACCGATGCGCGCTCCACAATCGAGCACCACGTCGCCGGGCTTTACCCCGCCATCGCCGGCCGTGCCGTAGATGTTGCGATCTTGCTGGGCTAACAGCACAAAGAGGATCTCATCACTGCCAGACGGCAGCCACCAGTTGCCCTGCGGGGTCTGCCAAAGGTCCAAGCCGTTTTCCGTCTTCAATTTTTTGGATTCGGCGCGAAGTGCCTTGGAATGCTGCTCCTGGTGCAATTTCAATTGGACGTCGCTCATGGCCTTGCCCATGGTGCAGTAAGGACTGGTGTCTTTCACTTTGCCGGCGAGGAGGGCCAAACCAGGAAAGAAATAGAGTGAACTCAGCGGGATGAGCAGGATGCCGCCACCCCACACGAACGTCTTCAGAAAGCGCAACGCAAGTGTGCGTGCGGGCGTTATTGTCGCTGCCATAAAAAACCCCTCGGGCTAATATCGGATTATTCCGGAAAACTCTTTAGCTACCCGGGCTTCTAGACGCTATGGAAAGTGTTACTTTAGGCCACGCCCCGACACGAATGCCGTTCTACTTAATGGCTAATGTCCTGGCAGAAAAGGCAAGCCCAGCCGCTTTTAGCTGGAGCTGATGCACCCCTGAGGCAAGCGTGGCGGGAATTTGAAGGTTGATTTGCCCCAGGCCTATGTAGGCAGGAGTAAGTCTGGAAAGGAACACCGGCTGCGCCCCAGGCGTCGGACACAGGCTCGCAATAAGCCAGGCTGTAACCTGGCATGGCATAGTTGACGTACATGGAATAGATGCCCTGCACGTTCTGGAATTGTGGGAACTCGGGCGCGCCGCCGGTGAACATCATGCCGAGCTTGCCTTGCTTGAATTAGTCGCCGAAGGTCGAGCCGCCAAGCTGCCCGGCAGGCAAATTCAGCACCTGCGGAGAGTGCGTGAACCAGACCGCATAAGTGCCGGCCGCCTGGCAGGAGACGCGCCACAAGACGGAAGCAGCGAGAGCAAGACGCATCGGTTTACCTCATTTCACAGGAAGTGTGCGCAGCAGTTCCTTGACTGCGGCGTCGAGTTGCGCGTCGTTATCCGCGCCGAGCGGATTGCTGACGGCGATATCCACCGGCCGAGGGTTACGCTCCATGTTTTCGCCGGAAACGGTGGTGACCCTGATGCCAGGGAGGCGGATGGACGTGCCGTCGATCAACGACGTGCTGCTGGTGAAGATGATCCATCCGGCGGTAGGTTCGCCGACTGTCTTGCCGAGCTTCAATGATCGATAGCCTTCGGTGAAATCTTCGGCGTCGGAAAGGGAGTGCTGGTTGGTCACCAACACTGATGGAAGTTCCAACGCGCGCTGGCCTAGCTGCGAGCGAGCCGACGCATTCGAGGTGCCGCGTGGCGTAAAGTTCAAATAAGGGCGGCGGGCAAACACATCGATGGCATAAGGGTTTACGAAGCCGCCGTTGTTGTTGCGGATGTCGATCACGACGCCTTTGCGCGCGTGTGCGTCTTCGTCGAGATCGAGGTAGAGCTGATCGAGCGATTCCGAGGACATGTCGGGAATGTGGACGTAGGCCAGTTTCCCGCCACTGATGCGCTCGACATAAGCGGCACGCGAATCGACCCAGTTCTCGTACAGCAGTTGCCGCTCAGCGCCGCCGGAGATGGCGCGCAGGGCAATGGTTTCGCTGGCCCCGCTGGCATGGCGGATGGAAAGCATCACGCGCTTGCCGATCTTGTTTTGCAGGCATTCGTCCAGGTTCACGACTGGGGCGCCATCGATCATTGAGATCGTATCGCCCGCGACTATTTTCCCATTGAGTGCGGCCGGACCACGAGGGATCAGACTAAGGATGCGCAAAGTGTGATCGACACGCAGGCCCAAGCGTCCGACGACAGGCGTAGGGGTGCCTCCGTTGCTGGCACCAAGATGCGAGGCATTCAACTCGCCGAACAGCAGGTTCAGAACACGCACAAACTCGTCATCGGTGACGGAGCTTTCCGCAGCGGGCCGGAAACGCTCGCGCATGGCATTCCAATCGACGCCGTTCATCTTCTCGTCAAAGAATCCGTCGCGCATCGTAGTCCACGCTTGATCGAACGCAGCCGTATTCAATGCGCGGCGGTCCGCGTCCATTTCAGCTGTGATTAAGGGCGTGCGAAAGTTTCGTGTATCGAGGTTGACCGATTGAACGCGACCGTTATCGAGGTAGAAAACATCTTTACCATCGGCCGCGATCTGAAGATTGCTCTTGCCGCTGGAGGTCGAAGTGATTTGACGCGGCACGGGAGCTTCGCGGGCGGTTTCGTCGAGAGAGTAGAGATAGATGTTTCGCTGGCCGCCCGCGGCAGCAAGCATCACGGCATTCTTTCCATCGGGCGTGATGGCGCATTCCACTACATCGAGCGTAGGGGCGATGGGGCGGATGCGGCGCTTGATGCCATCGGTGGCGATTTCGGTGACTGCGGGGCCGGGTTTCTTGTCTTCGGCGAAAAGCTTTTCGAAGGCCTCTTCGCGGAAGGGCGGACGGCGCGGGGTCAGATCGACTCGAAAGCTCTTGTTGGGCTCCGTCCGCTGGCCGGAACTGAACAACACAAACTTCGCGTCGGGCGACCATGTGAAAAATCCGAACTGGCTGTTGGGGAGAAAAGAGATCTGTTTAGCGTCGCCCCCGCTGGCGCGGACAACGTGCAGGTTGCGGAAAAGTTTCTCGCCCGATGCCAGGTAGGCGATCCATTTGCTATCGGGCGACCAGGCCAGGCTGCGCCGTTGAAAGAAGCCGCCACCGCGGCCCAGGTTGCCACGGGTTACGACGCGGTCCTGCTTCGTGGCCACGTCCATCACATGCAATTCCTTGCCGTCGCGTACGAAAGCGAGCGAATTGCCATCGGGCGAATAGACGGGCTGCGTGTCTGGTTGGGCTTCGCGCGTCCACTGCGTCTCGGCGTTCTTGGCGAAGTCGTAGCCGTAGATGTGATTGACGCCGTCGCGGGCGGAGATGTAGATCAGACCTTTGCTGTCCTTAGACCAGCTGACGTTCGATTCCGGGGCGGCGGTATTGGTGACGCGGCGGGCGTCACCGCCATCCTTTGCGGAAGCGGCGAAGACTTCGCCGCGCACAAGGAAGGCGACCTTTTTGCCATCCGGGGAAAGGGCCAGATCGGAGAAGCCATCGGTCATGGAGAGGTGCCGCGTGGTGGGCATGGCCGCGGCGCCGCGCAGGGTTATATTCACGGGCGTAGACTGACCGTTGCGGGTATCGAGACGCCAGATGCGCATGTCGCGCTCGAAGACGATGACCGAGCCATCGCGCGAGATGGTGGGGTAAAGTACGCGGCCATCTTTAAACTTGGTGACTTGCACAGCAGCGCCTTGCAGCGGCTTGCGCCAGATGTTTTGCGTGCCGCCGCGGTCCGACATGAAGTAGACCGTTCTACCATCGGGTGACCACATGGGCCAGTTGTTGCGGGCTCCGCGATCGACCAGTTTTTCGTAGCTGGCTCCGCGCAGGAGCCACAGTTCGCTTTGGTCAAGATGGCTGCTACCGTTGCGCCACCACTGTCGATTGCTGTCGCCACGGGCGGCGAAGACGATGGCATCGCCTGCGGGCGACGGGGCTGGCTGGAATTGGTTGACGTAGGGCTGTGAGCTTAGCGATACCGGCGTGCCGACCTCCGAACTGACACGAAAGATGTCGGCATTGCCGCCGATGTTTTGCGAAGCGGAATAGAAGTACAGCCACTTGCCATCGGCCGACCATGCGCTGAGGTTATCGGTGCCGTCACTGAACGTGATCCGCTTGATGGCGCCTGTGGCCAAAGTGAAGACAAAAATGTTGGTGCCGCCATTGCGATTCGAGGTGAACGCAAGTTGCGTCCCATCGGGTGAGTAGCGCGGCGAGGCTTCCACTGCCGGATGCGAAATGAGTAGCCTCGCTTCGCCCCCGGCAGCAGGCACGGTCCAGATGTCCCCGCCTGAGACGAAGGCGATCTCACGGCCATCGGGCGAAATGCCCGGATCATAGAGAAGGGGCGCGGCACCGCTGGCGGCGCACGCCGAAATGACTGCGAAGATGAGGTAACGCACTACTTGCCTTTGCTTAACTTGCGGAAATATTCGGCTACGGCGTCTGCATAACCTGGGGGAACCCGCTCGGCAGCGCCACTTTTCACCTGGCCGGATTGCTTCTCTTCCATCGCCCTGCGCAGTTGCAGTTCGATCTGTTCGATGTGTGGAATGATCTGGGCATTGAGACGTTCCAGCAGAACCGGATTGCCGGGGAACGTGCGCGGATCGATCTGCTGCATTTCGCGAATCAGCGCCTCAATGTCTTTCTTCATCTCGGGCGTTTCCGCGGTCTGGCGCAGATCGTTCAACTCACGCAGGCCTTCGCGATAAGCGCGTTCGGCTTCAAGCGGTGTTACTTCGCCCGTGCGTGCTTGTCCGCCTTGCGGGCCTTGAAGCTGGCCATAGTTGATTGCCCCGCCGAAGTTGCCGCCTTGGTTATTGCGGCCCCAGGTGTTGGTGTTCTGGCCGTTGTTTTGCCCGTTACGCTGGCCACCTTGATTGCCGCCACCACCTTGATTGCCTCCACCTTGTTGATTGCCGGCCTGCTGGCCCTGGCCCTGTTGACCACCTTGGCCTTGCTGACCGCCTTGGCCTTGCTGACCGCCTTGGCCTTGCTGACCGCCCTGGCCCTGCTGCTGGCCACCTTGCTGCCCCTGGCCTTGTTGTTGCCCCTGGCCTTGCTGCTGGCCGCCTTGCTGGCCCTGTCCCTGCTGTTGGCCCTGCTGCCCCTGCTGGCCGCCTTGCTGACCTTGGCCTTGCTGTTGACCTTGACCCTGTTGCTGCCCCTGGCCACGCTGGCCTTGGCCCTGACCCTGCTGCTGGCCATTGCGAGCTAAGCGCTGCATCTGCTCGCGCAACTTCTCAATCCCTGCCAGCGACTTCTCGCCTTCGGCACCTTTGCCGCCGTTCTTGTCGAGCGCGCCCTGGGCCTGCTTGATCTGATCGCGCATCGTTTCGAGGTCTTGCGTGACGCCGGGTTCGCGGCCCGCGAGCTGGGGACCGTAACCACGGCGGATGTATTCCGCGGTCATCTTCATGCGTTGGTCGATCTGAGCCTTCTGCGCATCACTTAACGCCTCGCGGAGTTTGGTTGCCGAACCGCGCTGCGAGGTTTGCAGTTCCTTCACAGCGTTTTGCATGTCGCGTTCCAGGCGATCAAGATCATTGGCAAGCTTCTGCTTCTCATCGGCTAATTGGTTGGTCACCCTTGGATCCTGCGCCTGCTGGCCCGGCTGCTGCTGGCCAGTCGTGCCGAACTGCTGCTTCATCTTGTCGGCGAAGGCTCTCTGACGCGCGGCCAGATCGTCGGCCTGATTGGCAACGCTGCCCAGCTTGTCAGATGTCTCCTGCTTGCGCATGGAACTCATCAGATCCTTGGCTTCGTTCAATCGCTCGGCAGCGCGCTTGGCATCGGCTTCTTTCGTTTGCGGGGAGCCATTGGCGTCCTGCGCGCCGGCCTTGCGCATATCTTTCAATGCCTGTTCGATGTTTTGCAGCGCTTGTTGAATGCGCTTGTCGCCGGCCGTTTGGCCCTGGCCTGCCATCTGCTTCAGGCGGTCTCCCGGCTGCTGGCCCTGTTGACCTTGCTGTTGGCCGTTTTGCTGCTGTCCTCGCTGTTGCTGACCGGCCTGCTGCTGGCCACCTTGCTGGCCGCCCTGTTGGCCTTGCTTACCCTGCTGCTGGCCGCTCTGTCCTTGCTGGCCTTGTTGGCCCTGTTGACCTTGTTGGCCCTGCTGACCCTGTTGCCCCTGCTGACCCTGTTGCCCTTGCTGGGCGCTCTGCTGACCCTGCTGCTGGCCTTGTTGACCCTGCTGGCCTTGCTGGCCGCGCGTCAGCTGTTCCATCTTGCGTTGCAGGTCCTCGGCTTCGCGGCGCAGCATCTCCTGCTGCCAGCGCTGCTGGAACGATTGCGGCTGCTTCTGTTTGGCCTGCTCGGCCAGTTCCTGCTGACGGCGCGCCAGTTGCTCCAGCTTCTGCAGCGCTTCATCCACTTCCTTGGCGCGTGCTTCGGCGCCACCGCCACCGCCCGCAGATTGCTGGCGGCCGGTTTCGTACTGGTTTTTTTCCGTATCGAGTTCAAGGTCGAACAGGCTTTCCAGATCGCGGCCGGCGCCACCGCCGCCTCCGCCACCACCCTGCCCCTTGTTTCCGAATGCCACTTGAATCTGTTTGAAGATCGCTTCCGCGCGCATCAGGAACTGCAGAGCTTTCTGCTCATGTGGAAGAGCATCCTTGAATTTGCCGGTCTTCAGTTGGTCCACGGCACTGGCCATGGAGGCCGCGGCCGTATCCATATTCTTGGCGAAATCCTGGAACTCCTGATTCGAACCGGCCAGTTCGCGGCTGCGCATGCGTTGCGCCAGTGACTTCGCCTGCTCGCTCAATTTGCCCTGTACTTCGGATAGGAACTTCGAGTTTTCGCCGAGCTGCGCCTTATCCTGCGAGCGGGTCTTGATCTGGTTGAAGGTCGCGGCGATGATCTCTTTCTGGCGCTGCGAAATCTTGGTGTCTTCCTTTTCGCCGCCTTCGCCGCCACCGCCGCCGCCCTGCTGCTGCGACTGCGTGTACTCGCGTTCGTAAGGCTGGGCTTCCAGGAAATACATGTCGGTTTGGGTGGTGTTGCGCGCGTCTTTCGCAATGGCGTAAATGCTGACAACATCGCCAGGAACCAACTTGAAATCTTCGAGCGACAACATCGTACGTCCGCTGACCTGCTTCTGACTCTTGCCGGTCATCAGCGGAATGGACTTCTCTGCTCCGCCATTCACCGAATACTTCAACTGCACATCCTGCAGGGCGAAATCGTCTTCGGCTTCGACTTCGATCGAGACCTCTTCCATCGGCGAGACCTTCGCATCCTTACCAGGACGGCGGATCTTGATCACCGGCTCGTGATCCTTCTTTGCTTCTACAAAAAAGTCCTCGCTTAAGCGGACGGTCTGCGAATTTTCGAGGGAGGCCAGATGATACAGGCCGTCCTTCTGAATCGTAACTTTCGCTGAAACCCAGTTGCCTTCCTTGTTCGTAAGCGCGATCTGCGTATCGTCATCAAACGCCAGCACGCCGTTTTTTAGCGGCCGGTCAGTTTCGATATCGACGATTGCTTCGGTGCCCGCAACTGCTCTCAAGTCAGCGCCTGGATCTTCCGTGTTGTTGGGCAAGCCCAGCCACGACGGATAATGATAGGTCACTTTCATCTTGCGGATGGATGGCAGATCGAGCGCGGTCAAGGTGTAGGTCTTCGACTTCACACCAGCCGCTTCGGCATAATACTCCACCGTGTCAGGGAGACCTGCAAACACGAACTCATACGACGTTCCGGCGGGCTGCATGTTGACGGTTTCCCACTTCGAAGTCCCGCGATATTTTGCATACAAGCGCACAACCGGAGCATGGAAGCCAACTAACTGAGCACTCACGGTTTGATCGGATCGGCGGCGAACGGTCTTGTCGCCGGGCTGCATCAACAGGTCATAAAACGAACCTGCGCCAACCTTCGCCGGGCCCGCCCACAACAGATTGGAACCATAGCCAAGGAAGCCAGGCCCTGCCACGATGAGCCAGCCAAGAATCGCTACGGAAGCAGCCGCGCCGCTGGCAAACGCCGCGATCCAACTGGTGGGAGCAACGCTTTGAGGCTCTGCCTGTTTGGCCACCTTCAACGTGTCAGCCGCCAGCAACTCCATGAACGGATCCTGATCGCCAGGAGTGGTGCGCTCGGCGAAGGTCACCAGCCGCTCACGGAACTCAGGGCAGTCTCGCTCCGCGCGCCGTGCCACACGGCGGCGATTAATGGCGAGCAGAGGAATCACCAGGCCGAAACTAACGGCGAACGCGATCGAAAGGAACAGCAGGATGCGCGACGTTATCAGCACGTTCTCCGCAAACGCATAATGATTGGCGATCAACACCAGGATGATCGTAGCGACCAGCGCGCCAAGTGACGCGATAGCCAGGCCTCGCGCAATCGCGACCCAACGTAGGCGCGATTCCAGCGACTTCAGATAGCCGTTCAAAAGATCGAGAGCGTTCATGCGGCCTCCTTGCGATTTAATTCCCCATCCTGCTCGCCCCGTTCAATGAAACGGGAGCCCACCAGCGACTCACCAATGGAAACGAAAAACAGTGCCAGCAGAATGTACCACCAGAAGCTCCACGGCTTGGTGTCGGCTTCCCCTGGCTTGGCGCCAGGCTTTGATTCGGTCCCCTGCCCCGTATTTTGCCACAAATCCAATGTCTCTTTATCGATGGGCGACAAATTCGATTCGCGCCGGTCGGCATTTACGGCAATCATCTGCTGCCGTCCGTTGCTGCGGCGGATCTCAAAATAGCCTTCGGCGGGCAGTTGATAGGTTTCGGCGCGCGTCGCCTGTTCCAGCGACAATGCACGCTTGCCCTGCGGATCCATCACTTCAACACTAGTGGCGCGGTCCTGTGCTGCGCGCAGTTCAATCAAGCCTCCGACAACGAAGCTCGATGCCACGTCGCGTTGATGCGCCAAGCGGTATGCGGTCTCTTCCACGAATGGAATGAACGACGCGTGAAGCGGAAAATCGTTGGCAATATTGTCGAAGGTTGACGCGAACACAACCGCGCGCCCTTCGCCAATCTGCTTTTCAGCCAGTACGGGAGTGCCGTCGCCGAGCTTCGCCAGAACCGTGGACTTGCCGGCTTCAAAGCGGATCACCTGGAAGAACTTCACGCCCTCCCATTGGTCGGAAGCCAGAAAGCGCTCGCCTGTGCGGGTGGCGTACTTCGATTCGGTGATCGCTTCGTCAAAGACCGGCACGCGTTGCTTAGCCGCGGTCACGGGCCCGAGTGCAACCAAAACGGAACCGCCGCCCTTAACCCATTTCGTCAGGTTATCGAGGAACGATTGCGGGGCGGAGCCTACGTCGCTCACAACAATAAACGCGTACTTATCGAGCGAGAGGTTTGCCGATTGGTCGCTGGTGGCCGTTTCCAGCATGAATGCAGCGTTGGCGGCCGATTCCAGTGCGGTGCGGAAGTAGAGCGGACTGCGGCTGTCGCGTGCTTCGTGGACGAACAAAACTTTGCGCGGGTCGGCGCGTTCGACGGAGATCAGATAGCGGTCGTCATTGGGGAAGGCGTCGCCGCCATCCACGCGGACTTCGGCTTTGTTGTAGCCGTAGGGAACGTCGAAGCCAAGAAATTCGACGGTCACTTTCCCGTTGGCTGGCACGTTGACGGTTTTGGTATCCAGGGTGCGGCCGCCTGCGACGAGCGATACTTTCTTTTGCGCGGCCGGGGTCTGATAACCTGCCACAGTGGCCTGCACACGAACTTTTTTCGGTTCGTAGATGCGGGCCGGAGCGGCTACGGTTTCGACGGTCCAGTTCGGGCGCTCGCCAGTAATGGTCGGATGCAGAATCAATTTCGCGCCCTCGGGCAATTGCAGGTCGGCGAAGCCTGGAGGCATCGACGACTTTTGCAGATCGCTGAACAGATGGATCTCCATCGGCTGTTTGGCAGTTTGCGCAATCATGCGCAGCGTTCGCGAGAGTTCGCCGTAAGAGCTGCGCGCATCGCCAGGCTCAACGGCCGCGACAGCGCCGCGCAATTCGGACTGATCGGAGCTGCCCTGGTTCATCACCTTGATGGCATTTGAAAACTCAAGCACTTGTGCCGATTCGCCACCCTTCAACGATCCGAGCACCGAAAGCGCCTCCTGCTTGGCTTTAGCGATCTGATCGCCCTGGCGCATGCTGAACGAATTGTCGATGGCAATAATCATCAGCCGTGCACCGGCCGAGGCGGCAATGGGGCGCTTGAAGTACGGATTAGAGAACAGTAGCATCAACAGCACAACCAGCGCGAGGCGCAGGGCCAGCAACAAAAGATGCTTGAGACGCTTGTGGCGCACACTCGATTGAATGCGCCGCTCAAAAAACATCAGCGAGCTGAACGGCATGGGCACGTTCTTGTGCTGGCGCAAAAGGTGCAGCCAGACAGGAAAGCCGACACCAACCAGACCGGCGAGAAATAAAGGCGCAAAGAATCCCATTTAGAGCCTCCCCACCCGGATCGTCAGATACTCGCGCAAGGCAGCGTCGAGCGGCTTGTCAGTCGGCATCAGGAAGTAATCCATGCCCGCGGCGCGAGCCTTCGTTCCCAAAATATCAATATGCGCGTTCACTTTTTGGCGATATTCATGCGTTGCGTATTCGGGTGAAACCTCAATCGTCGCTTGAGTCTCCATATCGACCAACACAACCGGTTCGTTCAGCTTGGGAGTCAGTTCCTGGCGGTCCATCACGTGAAACAGAATCACTTCCGTGCCCCGGAAACGCAGCGGTTCCAAGGCCTTGATTATCACTTCCGGATCCTCAAAGAAATCGGAGATCACCAGGGCGATGCCGCGCTTGCGATGAAATTGCATGAAGTGCGTGAATGGCTTGGCGAAATTGGTATGGGTGCCGGTCTGCGCCTGGTCGATAGCGTGTAATATGCGGTGAAGTTGGCCTTGACGGGCCGAAGGTGCCACGTAGTTGCGCACCTCATCGTCAAAAATAATTACCCCATTGGCGTCGCGCTGCAGATGGGCCAGATACACCAGACTGGCTGCGGCGAACTTCGCGTAATCAAGCTTGGTGACCTCGCCAGACGTATAGCCCATGGAGGCGCTGGTGTCGAGCATCACCGTCAACTGCGAGTTCGTTTCGCCGCGATACCGCTTAAGGTAAGTTCGATCGGTACGCGCGTACACGTTCCAATCAACGTGCCGCAAGTCGTCGCCTTCGGCGTAGGCGCGGTACTCGGCAAACTCCTGGCTGAAGCCGAAATCGGGCGAGCGGTGAAGGCCGGAGACAAATCCGTCCACCACGGTTTTCGCGATTAGCTCCAGGCCAGAGATGCCGGCCAAGACCGTTGGATTGAGGAAGCGCTGAATCATGGACTTTTAGTCCTTAGGCTTCGGGACAACCTCCAACAGCCGTTTCAACACATCGTCGGTCGTCTGCTTGTCGGATTCTGCATGGAAATTGAGCAGCACGCGGTGGCGCAGCACGGGAACGGACATGGACTGGATATCTTCGTAGGCCACACAGTAGCGGCCCTTCATCAGCGCCCTCGCCTTCGAGGCGAGCACGATGTTTTGCACACCGCGGACCGATGCGCCGAAGTTGACGTACTTTTTGACGAAGTCGGGCGCGGTCGCGTCCGTTGGGCGCGTGGCGCGAACAATGTTGACAGCGTAGCGCGCGACGGATTCGCCGATCGGCACCATGCGCACCAACTGCTGCAAGCTGATGATCTCTTCCGCCGAGGTAACGGCGACAACATCCGCCTTCGATGTGGTGGTAGTAAGTCCGAGCACTTTCAACTCGTCGTCAGCCGACAGATAATCGAGAACCGTGTTGAACAGGAAGCGGTCGAGCTGCGCTTCGGGCAGCGGATAGGTGCCTTCCAGTTCAATGGGGTTCTGCGTGGCGAGCACGAAGAACGGCGGGGCGATTTTGTAGTTGTTGCCGCGCACCGTGCAGCTGAACTCCTGCATGGCTTCGAGCAACGCCGACTGCGTCTTTGGCGGCGTGCGGTTGATTTCGTCGGCCAGCAGCACGTTGGTGAAGATCGGTCCGGGCACAAAGGTCCAGGCGCGGCGTCCGGTGGTCTGGTCTTCTTCAATGATGTCGGTACCGGTCATGTCCGACGGCATCAAGTCGGGCGTGAACTGGATGCGTTTGAACACCAGCCCCAGCGCCTGCGCGATGGTGCGCACCAGCAATGTCTTCGCCGTACCGGGCAGACCGGTAATCAGGCAGTGGCCGCCGACAAACAGCGCCACCATCACCTGATCGAGCACTTCGTCCTGCCCGACGATCACCCGCCGCACCTGTTCCATGATGGCAGCGTGAATCTCCTTGAAGCGCTCCACGCGCCCCTTGAGTTCCGCTGCGTCTAACGAACCGCCTGTAATATTGCTCATATTAGTCTTTCGTCAACTCTAAGAGAAGTTTTTGTGCCGGCTTAAAGCCGGGTGCTGCTTCGAGCGAAAGCACCAGATTGTCTCTGGCTTCCTCATTGCGCTTGGCCGCGGACAGTGCCCGCGCCAGCTGGTAATACGCCGAGGCCGGATCCTGTGACTTCATGGCCACTACTGCTGAAAACTCACGAATCGAACCATCGATATTACCTTGATCGAACCACAACTTGCCGAGCTTTGCATGCAGCTCTTCGTCGTTCACGGGATAAATGTAGTTGAGGCGCTGCAGTACCTCAGCGGCTTCTTTCTTTTGTCCTTGCTCATCCAGCAAAGTGGCCAGCTTCTTTAAGACAATCGGGCTGCGTCCGCCAATCTTCGAATACAAGCTTAACTGGCGCGCGGCGGCAGGCTTATCGTTCTTTTCCAGATACGCGTCGGCTAGGAACTCGTAGACGCTGCCTGCTTCCACGTAGTCGGGGTAGATGTCGCGCACATCCAGGCCTTCTTTGATAACCTCATCAAGCTTCTTGGCTTTGAAATTGGCGGCGATGTTTTTCAGATGCTCGCGCCAGTTGTCAAAGCCGTCGACCGTCTTTTTCGTGTGCAGGTCGAGCCAGGCGAGGAACAGTTTGTCGAACGCTTCGGGCTCCATGCCGAGTTCAGTCTTCACGACTTCCACGGTCTCTTTCTTTTGCGCGAAGGCGTTCATCATGTCGAGCAGCTTCTGGTCGCCCCATCTTTCCGAGATGTAGTCGCAAATGCGGCCGGCCTGGAAGTAAGACACAATCACCTGCTGAGGATATTCGGGCCGCACAAAGCCGCGATCGAGAGTGGCGATGGGCAGCAGCTTCTTGTTCTTGATTGCGCCGATGGCATGCGGGTCCAGGCGATCGCCCCAATCGGGCGCAGCGGCGGTCTCTTCGTGCACGGCCATGCCTTCCGTGAACCAGCGAGGAACGCGGTGTTTTGTTGCGCTCAACACATATACGTGACTCAGTTCGTGCCACAGCGTGCTGGCCCAGTGAAAAGTGCCGGGCTTGCGGCCAGAGGGGCTGTCCATAGCGACGACGTTTCCAAAGGTTACGCCCAACGCACCCAGGCCGGGCAGGCCCATGGTACGAACGGCGAAATCTTCATGGTCGGGGTAGACTTCCAACTGCACGGGCTCGGTCAATTTGATCTTGTACTTCTTTTCGTAGGTGGCCATGGCGCGCAGCAGTTCGGGCTCAAAGTAGAGCTTCAACAGCGCGGCCTCTTTGTTTTGCAGGCGCAGCATCGTTGTCGGCGTTTCGTAGGTGGTGAAGCGCTTGTAGCTGTCCATCAGCTTCAGCGTGTTGGCTACGAGCGCGGGGCGGAAGTTCGCGTCCCAGCACTCATCGAGCAGTTTCTTAGCTTCGGCTTCGCGGCCCAGGCGCATGAGGTTGACGCCGAGTTCGGCACGAGCTTCCTGATTCAGCGGATCGAGCTGGATTGCTTTTCGCAGTTGAACGATGCCTTCTTCGTATCGGCGATTGATGATGAAGAAGTGCGCGGCGATGGCGTTGGCTTCGCCGTATAGCGGATTGATTTTGTACAGGCGCTCGAACCACTCTGTGTTGGGGCGGTCGTGCAGCAGATCGATGGATGCGCGGACGGCCATGGCATCGAGTGCTTCCGGCGAAAGCGCGAGGGCCTTATCGGCCTCTTCGATGGCCTTCTTTTCGTTGCCGTCTTCGAGGGCAAGTTTGGCCAGCACTTCGCGCGCCTCCGCGAGTTTCGGGTCTTTTTCCAGCGCCTTGGTTGCCAATTCCGCAGCTTTGGCTTCGAAGCTTTCGCTGGCTACGATGGCCATGCCGACCAGTGCGGGCGGGAAGTCCTCTTGGATTTCCATCGCCTCATCAAAGAGCTTGGCGGCCTCTTCCTTGTTGTTGCCTTCGATCATGAGGCGGCCCCAGCGCACTCGCAGCATGGGGTCTTTTGGGTTGGCAGAGATGGCTTTGCGGAATTCGTTGTTGGCGGATTGAAGGTCGCGCAGTCCCCAGAAGCCTTCGGCGCGCAGGCCGGGTTGAGTTTCGAGAGTTAGTTTTTGGAAGCAGACGCGGGCTTCGCTGACCTGACCGTGACGGCGGAGGGTGTCGCATTCCTGCGTGGTGGCGGCTTGGGCGGTTGCGGCGGCGAAAAAGAACAAAGTTAGTGCGGCGGGCCGATTGCCAATCGGCCAATGCGCTTTCAACTCTTGCGCCGGCAGGTTACCAACCTGCCCTACAAGGCGGGTCATTTGTCTAGCTCCGCTTGGACCTTTGCCAGTTCAAGAACCAGGGCGCCTAGTTGGCGGCGGTAGTCGGCTACGTCCATGGCTGCCTTCTGGTACTTCAACTTGTCGATCTGGCTTTCCACTTCTTCCTTCTTCGCCAGCAGCTTCAATTTCTCAGGGTCTTTGGCAGCGACCTGCGCCGCGCCCAAGCGCAGCAGCGGAAAGCGTGCGGCTAACAAGCCTTGGCCATTTTCAGCCGAGGGAGCGCGGACGCCTTCGCCCTTGCCCGTATCTTCCAAAATTGCGTGCTCGGTGGCAAGCCGCTTCTGCGTCTCATAGAACTTCGCTGTCTTCTGGTCGGCGTATTTGAAGGCTTCCAGAGCGCTGATCACTTCGTTCTTGTCCGTGTCGGCAGCTGCGTCGCGCAGGGCTTCCACAAAATAGCGCGCAAAAAGGGTCGCGTTCTTTTCGGTTCCAGCTCGGGTGGCCGTGATGACAACCCGATCCTGGCGACGCAGCGCAGCCATGGCTCCGCCGCTAGCGCTGGTTGTATTGACCAGCAACTGGCGCTTGGCTGGAACCTTGTCCATCAACGCCGCCAACTCCACCGAACTCAGATCGGGGCCGGGGATATTGAACTTGTACTCCAATCCGTCGAACGTCCCATGGCCGATTAACACAACGACCAGCGTGTCATCAGGCTTGGCTGATTTCGCGATGCCGTCAAAGGCGGCACGGACCTTTTCGAGCGTCGCATCCTTGCCAATAAAAGCTTGCGCCTTCGCATCGCCCGCTGCTTGAAAGGTCTTGTTTAGTTCCTGCGCCCAGCCGGTAAACCGCGTGTCATAATCAGGCTCGCCACCCAAACCTGAAATGGTCACGTAGAAGCTATTGGCGAAGGCGCTCGACATGGCGAGCAACAGTAGTCCGAGTTTCATACAGCGCCCCATTTCCGCCGCAGCAGCCATTCGGCAGTGCGCAGCGCCACCAACAGAAGAAAGATGAACGGCATGTTCCACAGGTCCTTGGTCTCACGCGTGGTGATGCCCGCTTCGGAGTACGAGATCTCTTCGCTCAGCTTTCCGACGTCGGCTGGCTTGTAGTAGCGGCCGCCGGTTTCCGACGACAATTTCTCGAGCAGTTCGCGATTCTGTTCAGCATGGAAATTTTCGGCCACACCGTCTTCTCGACGGAACATCACCACGTCTTTGCCTTCTTCCACGCCGTTGCGCTTCACGATTACTTCACCCAGATAGGCACCGGCCTTCTCTGTGGAATACGTTGTCGTGTAGACTCCAGGAGTCGAAGGATCCGGCTCCATCGGCACGGTGGCTGAAATACCGTCCGGTCCCATGATGTGCGCTTCCACAGTGGCGTCAGCAGCCGGTAGATAGTTTCTGTCTCGGACTTCCGCACGCAGCGGCGTTTGCACCTCGTCGGTCAACAGTTGCTTTGGAGTTGCGGCCACCACGTGCCCGGGCGCGCCGCCCACCAGCCAACGCAGCATCTGTTGCCAGAACATTTCGTGCGACATGTCTTCTTTCGGCATCTGCATCTGCCAGCGCCAACTGCCTGCCGTGGCGAACACCGCGCTGCGGCCGCGGCCGTAATTCTGCGTGATCAACAGCGGCATCTTCTTGCCCTGGACCGTCATATCAGCCAGCACAACCGCACCGGGTTTAGGTACGCCCGGCTCCTGGAAATTCATCAGGAATGGCAGCTTCTTCCAGCGCTCGATGTTGCGGTCCGGATTGTCGTCAATGCGCGTCAGCAGACTGTCTCGGCCAGCCGCCGTCAATTCCGGATTCGCCGCCTCACGGACAAACGTTCCTTTGCGCGACGGCAGAATCACCGGCATCATCTCAGCCATGGGCGTACTTGCGTAGCCGCCGTCAGACAATGAATCTTTGCCGCCCAGGAACAGCACACCGCCGCCGCGGCGATCGACAAATTGCCGAATCAGTTCCTGCTGCGTACTGGAAAAATAACTGGCTTCCACGCTGCCAATGATGAGACCTGAATAGGCGAAGAGTTCTTCCACTTTTACGGGAAAGCCGTCTTCCAGATCCTTGGGATTGCTCACGCCCTGGCGATAAATCTTATTCTGCGTGGTGCGCAGCATGGTCACCAGATCGAGGCTCTTATCGAGCTCAATCGCGCGGCGGATAAACTTGAACTCCCACCGCGGTTCACCCTCGATGTAGAGCACCTTCGGCCGTGCGTCTGTCACATGCACCAGCCGGTTTACTGAATTGTTCTTGACGTTTTCCTCGCCTTGCAAGGGGTCGACGGCGATGGTCAGATTGCGAGCCCCGGCGGCACCCGCATTGAACAGCAGCGTCTCTGTCTGCATGGCGCCATCGGCTTTGAACTTGATGTCCTGCGAGGCCAGAACCTTGGTTCCATCACGCAGCGTGATACGCGCCTTCTGATTTTCATAGCCACGCTGGCGGAGCGTGACAATCGCGCTCAATCGAGAATCGGCAAGCGCGCGGGCCGGGGTGACGACGTCAGAGATTTCCACGTCGTGCGCGAACTTTTCGCGGCCGTATCCGATGGTATGCACCGGAATGCGGTGACGGCGGATTTCAGAGATCGTCTGCAGATCGATGCCGCCAGAGTTGTCCCCACCATCGCTCATCAGCACCACCGCGCCGATGGGCAGGCTGCCGGCTTCGGCCACCACCTGCTTCAGCGTTGCGCCGATACGCGTGGCCGATTGCGCCGCGGTGAGCGTTTCTAACTTGTCAACGCGCTGCACCTCGCCGCCCATGCGGTACATGCGCACTTGAAACTTCTTTTGCAGATTGTCGAGCAGGCCGCCGCGCAGGGTCTTCACCATTTGCGCGCTGCGCGATTCGCCATCTTCCACCAGCCCCATGCTGCGCGAATCGTCAACAACTACAGCAACGATGTTCTGCTGCGGCTTGAGAGTGGCAACGCTCAGACCGGGCTGCCAAAGCATGATCAGCACCACCGCGGCCAGCGCCGATTCCAGCAGCCAGATGGTTAGCGCGCGCAGCTTTCCCCAGTTGCGGCCGTGGCTGACCAGGGCGAAGCCAAGCCCGCCGGCAACGGCGAGGATCGCCAGCGGCAGCACCCACGCGGGCCAGCTTGCCAGTAGAACCAGTTGTCCTTTGGAGAAAAGACTAAGCGGATATTTGAAGAGAAATTCGAACATTGAGTGATGACTAATGCGTCATGGAGTAAACAATATAATTGATTCCGATGCGATAGGCCAGAGACGTAAATTTCTCTGGATAATGTGGAGAATCGGCCCATTCCCACGCGTCGCCTAGATCCATATTGTGGCAGATCGCCACGATCAATCGGTGCTTGTCATCATAGATTCCGCGCCACTTTGCCTCGTATCCATCGAATTCGTATGTCTTAGTGAAGGGGTAGTTAACAGTTCCGGGGACCTGAAAACGATTGTCCAGGTCGTAGATGATATGAAAAATTGCATCTTTGTTTTCCAGGTCGACAACTGTGCGCGTGCCGCCTGGCTGATTTAGTTCGGGGAAGATACGGGTCATGCTGGCCATGAAGATCTCCCACTCCTCGGTGCCGTGGAAGTCGTCGACCATCAAAAAACCGCCTCGGTCAAAGTATTCGCGCAGATTCTTGCACTGCTTTTCGGTCAGTTCCCAGTGGCCGACTTCAACTGCGTAGACCCACGGCCAGTTGAAGAGCTCGACGCTTTCGGGATCGATCACCTGCTCGATGGATTTTGCGTTGACGCGGCTCAGGCGCCGCACGCCTTGGACGAACTGGCGATCGGCTTTGGGGTAATCGGTCTGCCAGCTTTGACGCCGGTAATAGCCTCCGCCGCCTCCGGATCCCCATTGTGGATAACGCAGGCGGGCGAAGGCCCATTCGGTCTTTTCGTTGGCGTCAGCAGGCAGTGGAGGATCGCCACCATCACGACCGCCGAACGGTCCGCGCGAGCGTCCGCCGAAGCCGCGCTGGAAGGCGAAGCTGGATGTCCACACGAAGAGCATTGCAACAATCACGCCAAGAATTACGCGACGGCTCATCGAGTGGACTCTCCTTTATTAGACGCCTAGAATATCACATACGACTGCTAGTTACATTTAGACGAATCTCGACACCGAATAGTCACAGTTAAGAATGTTAAAGTGATGCCAGCCCGCGCAGATTCCAGCCGCAGATGGTGCTGGCTTCGAACTTGTCGCCGCCTGGTCCGGGCCAGTGGGTTTCCAGGCTCAACCAGCCGGTGTAGCCGTCTTTCTTGAGCGCAGCAATCTGGCCTTTCCAATCCACATCGCGCGTACCGAGCGGGCCCCAGATTGGCTTGTGGCCTTCCATGTGGCAGTCCTTGGTGTGGACGTGGACGATACGGTCCACGGGCAGAAGGCTGTAGCCTTCCGGGAAGGGCGACTCGCCAGAGCACATCGCATTGGCCGGGTCCCACACCAACATCAGGTTCGACTGCTTCATCACCGCGAAGACTGCCGCCGATTCCTTGGCCGTGGCGATGTTGCAGGCATGCTCGTTTTCGAGACCAATGATCAGACCTTCGGCGGCTGCCTTCTCGCACAGCCAGGTGAGCGCAGTCACCACGCCGTCGAAACATTTTTCAGGCTCTACGGAGCGCCAGTAGGAGAACACGCGGATGATCTTCGCACCGAAGAATTTCGCGATGAAGAAGGCGCGCTCGGCCAGGCGGGGCTGGTCAGCGAAGGTGTTCTTCGAGGCGAACATGTCCTGCTGGAAGCGCGGATCGATGTCGGGCGCACCGGGCAACTCGCACTTCAGAAGAGGCGACGCAATGGACATGACAGTCATGCCGCGTGCGTCAAGCTTCTCTTTCGCCAGCTTCAGCTCCTCGTCGGTGAGGTCCATGATGTTCTTGCCGAAGACCATGCGCAGTTCGGCGCCGGTCATGCCGATGGCGACCATGCGGTCGAGGGCCTTGTCCAGGTCCGTGGGGGAGAATTCGTCAGTGATGGATGCTATGCGAAATTTCGGTTCCATATGTATGTCTGTATTGTACTAGGTTGGTGATGAAATGGGCGGTTTGCGCTTAGGCGCAATATGGCATAGGGTTAAAAGATGCGAGAACTTCTCGCCGACGTGGTGTGGAGTGACCCTGAGCGATTGAGTGGAGCTCCATGCTTCAATGTCACGCGGGTTCCTGTGCAGAATCTCCTGGACTACCTGGAGGGCGGATCGAGCCTGGATGCGTTTTTTACAGACTTTCCTTACGTCAAGGAACATCAGGTCCAACTCTTTCTGTCGCTGGCATTTCCTGAAAAAAACAATTGGCCACGGACGGAAAAGGATAAACACGGATAAAACGACCCATATGACTAAAGTAGAATCCATCCGAAAGGTCCTTATCGAAGCCGTCATCGCCGGCGCTAAAGAAGTCCTGGCGGTCAGAAAAGACGGGGCCATTGGGGCCCGCCTGAAGGACGCTAAAGAACTGGTAACCGCGGCCGACGAGCGCTCGGACGCGGCTATTCTTGCAGTATTTCGCGAGAAGCTTACGGCGATCGACCCGGAGATCTCCTTTCAACTGGAAGAGTCAGGCATCAGCGGCGACAACGCATCGAAGCGCGCCGGTGCAGACCCGATCGACGGTACCGTCCACTTTGCTTGCGGCGGAAACCTCTATGCTGTGCAGGCGCATTATGTGGAAGACGGCATCCCGCTGGCGGGCGTCATTTTTCAGCCCGAGTCCTACATGCCTCTGGACGAAGAGCCCAACTGCACCGGGCGCATCGGGTGGGCCATCAAGGATCAGGGAGCGTTCAGCCAGCGCAGCGTCTATACTGGCGAAGGATTCGAGTTCGGCGACGTACGCCCGCTGCGCAAACGGCCGGGCCCACCGACGGCAGCATTGATGGCCTGCGTTCCCGTCGGCTCGAAAATGAACGACGGAGAGCGGGAGCGGGCGTTGCGCGTTCATGCCAGCGGCATCGCTTCGACTTCAACGGGCACGGGCTGCGCCGGGGGTAACGTGATGATGGTGCTGTTCGGCGGGCAACATGTCTATGCGAACTTCGGCGCTGGCGAAGATCTTGATTTAATACCACCGCAAGTGATTGCGATTGAAGCGGGCCTTACGGTGTGGGGCGTCGACCGCAAACCGCCGGTGTGGCATGTGCGCAAGCAGCCGTTTGTGATTGCACCGAATGAGGAGATTGCCGAGCGTTTCTTACACGCGGCTGGAGTCTAGTAAGGTCTTCGACCTCAAACCGACAAGGTGTATCTCACGGAGTGCCCGGGATGGGATTGGTTATTCTTTGCGGATCGGCGGCTTTGCGTGAGATCCGTGCGAATCACGATCGCGAGCGTCTCGCGGCCCCTCTGTGATCGAAAAGACGGTCACGCCAAGGCGAAACATCTCTCACGGTAGAGTGGGAGAGATGGCGACACCTTGCGGTGCGGCCCACTCGCCGAGTCGCCGCGGGGAATTTCACCCCGAGGCGCTCACAGAATCGTGCTTGAGCCTCTCGACTCACACAGCTCGTGCCACCCAGTGCAGAGCCGGCGCTCAAGAACATCAAAAATGATGGAAAAAGAGTGGCTGCTAGCCGTTGCAGGATATAACTTGGTGCGCAGTGTGCAAATAATGGCGGCCCGGCTAGCCAACCTGGAACCACGCAGACTGATTTTCTCTCATGTTCGAAATGTACTCATGGATTGCCAATCTACCGACACATCCGATTACTTCTTCTCTAAAGAAGCCAGCGGATTGTCGAAGTCGAAGCCGAACAGGTGGGGATTTTCGCCGATTGCTGAGGCTGCGACGATATAGAATACGTAGTTGTATGTCTCGTCGGGAATTTTGTCTCTGTACTTGCCCAGAAACTGCCAGAAATTCCGGTCTCTGGGATTCGCCGGCATGCTACGGATCAGCTTGATCACATTACCCTCGCCCCAGTTATACGAAGCCATCACCAGCAAGCCGGACGCCTGTGCATCCGTACTATAGATAAATTTGATGTACTTGGCCGCGGCCACGGTTGCCTTCTCCCAGTTGTGCCGGTCGTCGCCTGGATCCGGGCGACGCAAATCGGCCAGGGGCCCAATTTTCAAACCGTAAAAAGCCGCTGTCTCGGGCACAAACTGCCACATCCCTTTGGCAATCCCCATATAAGTCTGCGGACCACTGATATAAGCGTCGAAATCGCTCTCCTGCAAGGCCAAATAGAAGAATTGCGGCGGCAGATCCTGTGCCAAAAGCTCCTGCGCGATGCGCGTCGTATAGTTCCGCTCCCGTGCTGTTTTCAGGGCATTCTTCAAGCGCGGCGAAGATTGCCACTTGGCGATGTAGTTCTTCACCTCGGCCAGATACTGAGGGGGCACGGCGAGTTCACACTCTCCGAAGACGCGCGTCACGCGCAGGATCAGCTTGTCCTGCTCGCTCATTTTCGAATCATAGGTGTGCAAGGTATTCAGGAAACGGTTGTAGTTGCCTTCCATCTCTTTGCGCCGCACCTGAAAGCTCAAAATCTGATCCTTGCCCTGCTGGCTGCCCGAATCCTGCACCAGGCGTTGCACATTGGCGATATCCACATCCATCGCCTTCATGGCATAAAAAATCTCTTTCGCTACGGCCTGCTGCTGGCTTAGTTGGCGATGTTGATAATAGGCGTAGCCGCCCACCGCCATGATCACCGCTGACAAACCAGCGAGCAGCCAGCCATACTTCCAGCGTTGTTTCTTCTGGATCTTCTGGTAAGCCTGGCGGATCATCATGGTATGAGCGCCAAGCGTCTCGCCTTCTTTTTCCCCGCCAAAATAGCGGTCGGCGTAAGTGTCCACGAGCGCGTCTTTTGACGGCGGGGCCGTGGGTGCAACCGCCGGCTCGCGCACGGGAGTCTGCCAGTTCAAACCGCTGGCGGGAGAGCCTTCCTTCTCGACTTCGAAATAGACGAACGGCCCTTCCACGCCCAGCCGCAGCGCCAGCCTCCATTCAATGCGCGCATCCGTCACGCGCTCGCCATTCACGAAAATGCCATTGGCGCTGTTTAGATCACGAGCCCACCACTGGCTATCTTCCATTGTCACTGAAACATGATTTCGGCTGACGAAATTGTCCTCTATCCGCACCTCGCAATCCTCGCCTCGTCCAATGCGGAAGGCCGTTTCCATGCGGTATTTCCGCACGTCCGCAGGCGGCTTGCCGACTGCCACTTTCAGTACCTGGGCGGTGAAGTATGTGGAAGGGCCCTGTGGATTCATGCGTTACTTTTCGAAATACCTGGTTAGTGGCGTCCAGTAGTAGTCGACCCACCCCTTGCGATACGCCTCCACCTGCGAGGCCGGCACTTCGGAATGAACCATCGTGAGCAGCGTGCCATCTCCATCTACACTCAAGGTCAACTCCAAGCGCGACGGCGGATATCCTTCCGGCCACTCCGAAGTGCGCCACTCATCGACGATCTTTCGCGCCGGAGTCAACTCCAAATGTTTGCCCGCGATGTAGCCGTCATAAGCCGTATACTCCGCGCCAACCTCGTTCTCGCCAGTCGCCGGCGCGCCCGTGAATGCGGCATGCTTAGCTGGATTTAGATAGGCGTCATAGACCTGCACCGGCTTGGCCTGAAAACGATACGTCTGTTCAATTGTCGCGGTAGTCATCAGCAACCAGAATAAAGCAAAACACCATCGGATGTGTTATTGTGTGGGCATCATGTACTCTTTAAATCCTCTTTCCCGCCGCACGTTCCTCGCCCTTTCCGCGGCCGCGCCCCTGCTCGCCGCAAAGAAGAGACCAGTAGGCCTCGAACTCTTCTCCGTCCGCAATGAATTACAGAAGGATCTCGAAGGCACCCTCAAAGCCGTGGCGCAAGCCGGCTACGATGGCGTTGAGTTCTTCTCGCCCTACTATTCCTGGACTCCGGCCAAGGCCAAGGAAGTGCGCAAACAGCTCGACGATCTGAAAATGGTCTGCCTTTCCACGCACAACGGCGCGAACGCCTTTGCGCCGGAAAACTACGAAAAATCCATCGAGCTCAACTCCATCCTCGGCAGTAAATTTATTGTCTTGGCCAGCGCCGGCAAGGTCGAAGGCCTCGACGGCTGGAAGAAAGTCGCTGAAAAACTAACAGCTGGTGCTGCAAAATTCAAGTCGGCGAAAATCGGCGCTGGATATCATAATCATCAGTTGGAATTCAAACCGATCGACGGAACGCGGCCGGTGGAAGTGCTGGCAAAGAACACCACCAAGGATGTGATGCTGCAACTCGATATCGGCACCTGCATCGAAGCAGGCTCCGATCCGGTGGAATGGATCAACCAGAATCCTGGCCGCATCCGTTCCCTGCACTGCAAGGAATGGTCCCCGGACAAAGCAATTGGCTACAAAGCATTATTCGGCGAAGGGGTCGCCAAGTGGAAAGATATTTTCAAGGCCGCTGAGAAGACTGGCGGAGTTGAATACTATTTGGTGGAGCAGGAAGGCAGCAGGTTTACTCCGTTTGAAACAATGCAGAAGTGTTTGGTGAGCTTTAAGAAGACTCACGGGTAGAGGAGTGAGGGCTTTGGTCTGCCCGGAGCTTTCGTTCTGCTTTTGAGGAAAAGCGGGACGAAAGTCCCGCGCAGGCTCATCTCTGCCCCCGTTTTTTCTGTACTTTAGGAACCGCTCCCTCACGGTCATCCTATCCCGGTGAGAAGATGTCTGCTGTTCACCGAGCCGCGACCGTGAGGGAGCTGTGAAAAATTAGAATTTGGACAGGCGGAGCCTCCTTCGCCAAGGCTTCGGCGGACAGGTCGCCTGTCCTACCTACGGAAAGCCAATGTTTTCAAGGGTAGGACCGGCGATTCGCCGGTCCAATTTGCGGTCAAACTGATTCCTTCACACGCC
>CAIRSA010000544.1 GCA_903881085.1 uncultured Acidobacteriia bacterium | reverse complement strand
TGCATCGCGCTGTTCGAGGTTCAATTCGCTGCCTTCGGCATCGAGAAGATTGTCGATATTCACGACAGCGTGTGGGCTGCGCTGAGTGGCGGTGCGCAGAACTTCGGCGAGTTCTGTCTCCATCCGGTGAATCTCCGGATCGGCAACGACAAGCTGTTCGAATGGCTGCGAGATAAGCTGCCCATCGGTGATCAAAGCTTCGAGATGCGCCTCGATCATCTCGCGACTGTCGAGTGTGTCCATTACCAGCAAGGTGTTGGCGCGGTCCAGCAAGTCTTCGTACTCAACCCAGCAGTCCCCGTTGTCGAGCGCATCGAGAACACAGAAATGAATGCCGGCCCGAATGCGAGATGGCAGATCCTTTGGCGTGCCCATCTTCCGCGCGATCTTATCGACGCGCTTGAAGCCAAAGCCAGCGATCTCACGGACAAGCACGTAGGGATCTTTCTCAAGAATCGGTACGACCATGCTGCCGAACTTCTCAACCAAAGTCGTTACCTGGTGATGAGTTAAGCCGAAGCGGGACAAATACGTCATGGCGGCATTGAAGTCGCCGTTGGCGATCCAGATTTGTTGAAGCCCCAGGATCGCCTCCAGCGACGCCTTCGCGATGGAGGCCAAGGCCTCCGGTTGGTTGCGGATCGCCGCGTCGAAGCGCGCACCGAAATGGCCGGCGATGAGCTGGGCTTTCGCTGGACCGATCCCTTTCACGTCTGGATGATTCGCCAGGAAGTTTGCCAGCCCAGCCGCGTCCATCTCCTGATCGAAGCCCATGCAGTCGGCTGCGAACTGCCTGCCGTACTTCGGATGGTTGGTCCACTGGCCTTCCAAACGAACTGCATCATTCTCCCTGGCAAAAACTTTGCCCGCAAAAGTGATGAGCTTGCCGTCCGATGTGCGGAGACGCCCGGCGCTGAACGCCGGGCCTGAATAGAAGACCGTCTCCACCACGCCGCGGACATTGCTGCGATCTACTGTCATGCTTTCCACCTCGCGTGAGCGCCGAGCAGATAGGCCTGCACAAACTGGCAGGCCGCCTGACGGCTGGAACAGAAGAACACCGGGATGCGGTAGTCGAGTGTGATTGACAACGCGCTGCCGAGCACGGCATTCGGATGAGCGCCACCCCGGTAGCGTCCCTGCAGAACTTCCAACAGGCCTGCCTCGACAACCACACATGCAGCGCGGTAACCAGCCAGCTTTAAGAGTTCGCGCCGGAATCGGGCTCGCTGGTGAATAACCGTGGAAACAAAATCATCAATCGTTTTCCGCTCCACGGCAACCACTCCCTCCAAGCCTGCCACCGAGTAATCCCCGGCTGGCAGGGCGCGGCGTTCCACCACCACAAGCCGGGAATCGAACGAATAAGGCTCCTTTTCCCGCGTGTCGGCAATCAGCGGGACCAGCGTTGGGCTAGAACGGGACAAGGGCGTCGCCCGCTTCCTGTCGAAACTTGCTCGGCGTCCTGTCGTTCACGATGCGGCTGTTGAAGTAGATGTTCGTGTTGTCGCCCTTTGTCTTTTTGGTGACCTCCAGCTTGACGTCGAGCAACTTGCTCAGGCTCTTGGGCAGGTCCGACAGTTTCTCCAAGTCCAGACCGCAGATGTGCAGGTCAGTCTTCACGAACTTCAATGTGTTGGGGGTGAAGACGCTGTTGCGCCACATGAGTTCGTTGACGTGGCTCGGCGCGAGGATACGGAGCGTCCATTTCAGCATCGGGTTGCCTGTGGTGTGCGCTTCGGTGATCTCCACCTTTTCAACAACAACCTGATACTTTCCGTCCGGGACGCTGTCCTTACCGGAGCGCTCCGCCGGCGTTTCACTCTGGAACTCTTCGTCAAACTGCGACAAATCAATGTTCTTGGTCATAATTAAATCTCCTTGCAGCTGACTATTTCGCGGCCGCAGCCGCGGGCTTGCTGATGGCTGCCGATTTCGCCGGCGTCGGAGTTGCGTTGAATTCGGACAAGAATGCCTTGAAGTTCAAATCAAGTGTGTCTGGCAGGCGTCCTGTGCGATCACCAGCTTCGTAATAGAGGCTGGGCTTGGTGCGGATCACGCGGCGCACGCGCTGTTCGCCGTTGTCGCCGGTCGAAACTTCCAAGTCGCAGAACAGCACCATGTCGGCCATGCCGAGCACAATCTTGCGAGCCTTGTCCGGCAGTGTCGGCACCACACGCATGTACTTGCCGGTACGGGAATCCATCTCCATTTCCTTCGCGTGCGAAATGAGGAACAGTCCATACGGCAGAAAAGCGAGTTTGGTGAGAACGCGTTGGAACTCGTTGTTGACGAGCGCATAACCCTTGCCGTAGCCCAAATCCGATTCATGCTCGACCTTGAACTTGCGGAGGATGAATTCGGTGCAAAACTTGTAGGCGTTGTCGATCGTATCGATGATCACCGTTTTGAATGGGTGCTTGCCTTCGACGATCTCGGCGCAGGCCGCGAGCAGGTCCTCCCAGGAAAGGATGGGCGCCTGGTAGACATCGAGTGCGTTTAGTCCCGGCTCTGTGGCCAGGAAGAGCGCGCCTTCGGTTTGCGCGCAAGTACTCGATTTCCCAATTTTTGTTTGCCCGTACCAAAGCACGGTGAGATCCGCGAGGTCCGGTTTGGGCGGTGTCTTGGCAGTTGGAAGTATCGACATGATGGTGGTGTTTCTCCTTTTAGAAAGCAGTCTCGGGGGAATCATTGGGCAGCACCGTCAGTTCCTGGTTGGGCGCCACCCGTTGATGGAAGTTCTCGATGACGTTGGGATTTCCGTTCGAGCGGCACAGCGCGAAGTACGCGCACGGCGTGTGGAAGTTGAAGCAGTAGCCGGTGTTCTGATAGAAGACTCCGCGACGGCGGGCGTCGAGGTATGGGTGGGTCGGGTCG
>CAIRSA010000543.1 GCA_903881085.1 uncultured Acidobacteriia bacterium | reverse complement strand
CGACGCGTCGTTCTAATCAATCCAAGCGACATTGGAGTGCCACTTTGCCCCACCCTTACCAGTTCATGGCCAGGTCGACGAAGGTGCGGACGGCAACGCCGGAGGGGCCTTTGGCCATGTAGGGCTTGGCGTCGTCGAGCCAGGCGGTGCCGGCGATATCGAGGTGGACCCAGGGGGTGCCGCCGGTGAACTCCTTAATGAAGTAGGCGGCGGTGATTGCCCCGCCCCAGCGGCCCCCGATGTTCGGCAGGTCGGCGAAGGAAGACTTGAGGTATTCCTTATATTCGTCGTCGAGCGGCATGTGCCACATCTTCTCGCCTTGCGATTTGGCGGCGGCCATCACACGGTTGAGCATCGCATCATCGTTGGCGAAGACTCCGACGTGGACGTGGCCGAGAGCAACTACGATTGCTCCGGTGAGCGTAGCGGCATCCACCATGTGGGTGACGCCGAGACGGCGGGCGTATTCGATGGCATCGACCAGAATCAGGCGCCCTTCGGCGTCGGTATTCAGGACTTCGATGGTCTTGCCGTTGAGCGCGGTGACGATGTCGCCAGGGCGCTGGGCGTTGTGGCTGACCATGTTTTCCACGGCGGGGATCAAGGCGGTGACGGAAACTTTGGGTTTCAGGTGCGCGATGGCTCGCATAGCGCCGATGACGGCCGCGCCGCCTGCCATGTCGTACTTCATCTTTTCCATGCCATCAGCCGGTTTGATGGAGACGCCGCCGGTGTCGAAGGTGACACCCTTGCCGATGAGCGCGAGATGATCGGTGGATTCGGCTTTATAACGAAGCACGATGAGATAGGGCGGTTCGAGCGAGCCCTGGGCGACGCCGAGCAGAGAGCCCATGCCGAGCTGCTTCATGCGGTCGCGATCGAGGATTTCGCAGTCGAGGCCACATTCGACGGCCATGGCCTGGGCGCGGCGGGCAAGTTCGCCGGGGGTGAGGATGTTGGCCGGCTCGTTGACCAGGTCGCGGGTGAGGTTCTGCGAGTCGGCGAGGATCTTGGCGTGGTCGGCGATGGCAGCGGTGGCCGTGGAGATGACCGTGAAGGATTCGACTTCCTTGGCTTCGCGCTCTGACTTGCGGGTATCGGTTTCGAAGTTGCCGAGGATTGCGCCTTCGATAGCGGCAGCGGTTTGCTTGGCGAGATCGCCTTCGAGGAGCAGGGCGATCGATTTTGCGCCAGAGACTTTCAGATTGCGGACAGCGGCGCCTGCCACACGGCGCATGGCAGCTCCATCGAACTTGTCAGCCGGACCGCAACCGGCGGCGACGAGGCGTTTGGCCTTTAAGCCGGCGGGGCGATGAAGGATGGCGAATTCGAGCGGTTTGCCGGAGAATTCACCGGTGGCGATGATTTCGTCGAACCAGCCGGAGGTGAGGGTGTTGAGTTCGGCGGGTATGGTCTTTTCAAAACAGAGCACGACAATCGCGTCGGCTTCGATGGCGGGGGCGGAGGTGTTTTCAACTGATGTGCGCATGGTGTCCTTTAATTAGCTGGACAGGCGGATCGCCCGTCCTACCCTTTATTCTCTGTTGGCGCGATTCATCGCAGCCTTGGCTTCAAAATTCGCTTCTTTGGCGCGCTCGGTTTCCCGTTTGTCGTGGAATTTCTTGCCCTTGGCGAGGGCGAGCTCACACTTGATGCGGCCTTTTTTCATGTACATCTTTGTGGGAATGAGGGAGAGCCCCTTTTCCCGCGTTTTGCTGTGCAGTTTCTCGATTTCCGCCTTGTGCAGCAACAACTTGCGCTTGCGGACGGGCTCGTGGTTTTCGCGGTTGCCGTGGGAGTAGGCGCCGATGTGGGCGTTGACGAGCCAGGCTTCGCCGTGGACGATTTCGGCGTAAGCGTCCTTCAACTGGATCTTGCCTGTTTTGCCGGCTTTGACTTCGGTTCCAGCGAGGACAATTCCAGCTTCCCATTTGTCCATGAGGAAGTAATTGTGGCTGGCCTGGCGGTTATCGCTCAGCAGTTTGTAGTCAGAATCAACGGCCAATGGAAATTGCCTCAACGCCGGAAAGCCTCGCTGCGTCTACTGTTTGTGTAGGTTCAGTGCGAGTGGCGTCCGACAGCCTCATTGTAACACGGTGCCCCGAAATGGACGGTAAAAATAAAAACAAGATGCGCCTTTTCAAACAGTTAAGCAGTTTAGTGCTGAGCCTTTCCCTGCTCATGCCGTCGGTGGGCCTGATGGAAGCAAAGTCGCGCAAAACCGACAAACTCTTTACCCAGGGGCACGATGCCGAAGAAGCTGGGGATTTCGAGAAAGCGCTGGGATATTACGAACAGGCGCTATCGGCGAGCCCCAAAGACGCGGGGATTCTGATGGCCACGCGGCGCGTCCGCTTCCAGACGGCGCAGATGTTCGTGGGCAAGGGTGTGAAGCTGCGGGCAGACGGGAAGTTGGCTGAAGCGCTGGACTTATTTATGCGGGCTTACTCCATCGATTCGTCGTCAAGCATTGCGCAGCAGGAGATCGGGCGCACCAAGGCGATGATGGAACGGGAGAAAAAAAAAGGGGCAGCACTGACCGATGACGAGCGGCGGTTGACGCCATCGCAGCTGGCAAAGAAGGAAGACGAGGACCGCATTGGGCGGGCGCTGCCGATTCCGGAGTTGAAGCCGATTTCGCGGCAGATCAGCGCCCTGAAAATCAACAACCAGCCGGTGAAGATCCTGTTTGAGACGGTGGGGAAGTTGACGGGAATCAACGTCATTTTCGATCCGGAGTACCAGGCGGCGACGAAGATGTTCAGTGTGGACCTGAACAATACGACGCTGGACGATGCGCTGGAGTACCTGAGTGTGCTGACCAAGTCTTACTGGAAGCCGCTTTCGCCAAACACCATTTTCGTAACGAATGACAATGTACAGAAGCGCCGCGACTACGAAGACTTCGTGGTGAAGGTGATTTATCTGCAAAACGTCACTTCGCCGCAGGATTTGAACGAAATTTCGACGGCCGTGCGCGCCATCACCGAAGTGCGCCGCCTGTTCACATTTGGATCGCAGAACGCGATTATCATTCGCGGCACGGTGGACCAGGTGGCGTTGTGCGAAAAGCTGCTGATGGATCTGGACAAGCCGAAGTCGGAAGTTGTGGTGGATGTGATTGTGATGGAATCGAGCCGGACTAAGACTCGCGATCTCTATGCGGCGATCACCTCGGGAGGCACTCCCGGGTTTAAGACCTCGGTGACCCCGAATATTGGCGGAGGCACCACCTCAACCGGCACAACTGGAACCGCAGCCTCGAGCGGAAGCGGAGCATCCACTTTGCTGACCAACATCGCCAAGCTGAGTTCGGGTGACTACAGCGTGGCTCTGCCTGGCGCCATCCTTTCGGCAATGATGACCGACAGCGATACGAAAGTGAAGCAGTCGCCACAACTTCGCGCGGCCGATGGCCAAAAGGCCACGCTGCGCATCGGAGACCGCGTGCCGACGGCGAGCGGCAGCTTTCAGCCGGGCGTGGGAACGGTTGGCGTGAGCCCGCTGGTGAACACGCAGTTTCAGTTCATCGATGTGGGCGTGAACGTGGATATGGTTCCGCGCGTTCACGGCAACGGAGAGATATCGCTGCACGTAGAGCTGGAAATTTCGACGGTTCGCGATCACGTGGATATTGGCGGCATCTCGCAGCCAATTATTGGTCAGCGCAAGGTTTCTCACGACGTGCGTATTAAGGATGGCGAGGTGAACGTGATTGGCGGGTTGATGCAGTCGCAGGATTCGAAAAGTCAGAGTGGAATCCCAGGGTTGAGCAGCATTCCGCTGTTGAAGCATCTGTTCACCAGCGATTCTGTCAACAGGTCGAATAACGAGTTGCTGATCGTTTTGATACCACATGTGGTGCGGTCGCCCGATATTACGGCGGCGAATCTGCGGGGTATTGGAGTTGGCAACGACCAGACGATCAAGATCAACTACAAGGCCAAGGAAGGCACCGAGCCTGCTCCTTCGGTGCCTGTCAAGCAGGCCGATGCGGCACCGGCCCCGATGATGCCTATTACACCGGAAGCCCCCGCGGCCGCCAAGCCGGCAGTTCCGGCCGGTTCTGCGAAACTGACGTTTCAGCCCGAAGGCGTGGAGACGCGAGTGAGTTCGCCAGTGGTGTTAACTCTGCACGTGGCAAACACGACGGACTTGTTTTCAGCACCGGTGAAGATCAAGTTCGATCCGAAGCTGCTGCGGTTGAACGCAAGCACGGCGGGGGCGTTCCTTTCAGGCGATGGACAGCGCGTGGGCTTTAGTGAAAACACTTTGAACGACACGGGCGAGGCGACGGTAACCCTGAACCGGTTGCCGGGCGCGGGTGGCTTGAGCGGCTCAGGGGCGCTGGTTTCGTTCACGTTCCTGGCTGTAGGCAAGGGTTCGGCGAACGTGCAGGTTGTGGAATCGAACTTCAAGAACTCGCAGATGCAGCCGATTTCCGCGCCGGGACCGCAGGTGCAGGTTGAGATCAAATGAAGCGCAGGCGGAACCAGCGGGGGATGACGCTGATCGAGCTGATCGTGGCATTCACCATCCTGTCATTGTTGGCGGCGATGGCCGTTCCTTTGGCCCGGCATAAGGTGCGGCGCGACCGCGAGAAGGAGTTGCGGCAGGCGTTGAAGGAGTTGCGCATCGGCATCGATAAATACAAAGATGCGTGCGATGGGGGCAAGCTCGGCCAGGCCAAGGTTGGGACCGAATGTTATCCGGAAACGATCGAGGTGCTGGTGGAAGGGGCCAAGCAATCAGGGGCTTCGGAAGTGAAGATGAAGTTCCTGCGGCGGCTGCCACGCGATCCGTTCACTGGTAGCAAGGAGTGGGGCAAGCGCAGCGTGCAGGATGATCCGACGTCGCTCAGTTGGGGCGGGCAGAATGTTTTCGATGTGTATACCAAGACGATGGAGAAGGCGCCCGATGGCACAGCTTATTCCGAGTGGTAGCAAACGTGGGCGCAACGGCTTTACTTTGATTGAGCTGATGATCGTGATGGCGATTATCACCATCATTGTGGGCATGGCCGTGCCCATCTACCAGAAGTCGATTTTGCGGGCGAAAGAGAGCGTGTTACGGAACAATCTGTTCACGATGCGGACGCAGATCGATGAGTTTACTTACGATAAGCAGAAGGCTCCGCAGACGCTACAGGAGATGGTGACCGAGGGGTATTTGCGGTCGGTGCCGGCGGACCCGATTACCGGGTCGGCCGATTCATGGAAGATCATCATGGAAGATGCGTCGCAGACTACGTCGACGAATTCGCAGCCGGGGATTTTCGATGTGCGTAGCGGGTCGCCGAAGCAAAGTTTGGAAGGGACTCCTTACGCGGAGTGGTAGGTTTGCGGTAGAATGGTTTTGTTAGAGCGTTCCCAACGCTCTGTTTACGATACTCCCCGATCGTCTAACGGTAGGACAGCGGCCTTTGGAGCCGTGAGTCGAGGTTCGAATCCTCGTCGGGGAGCCAAATTTCCATATCGCGTCCTGACCCGCCGTTTTCCTTTTCTTTTCTATAACTTTCCTGGTTCGAGTGGCGCAATATTTCGAACGGTTCGAACAGGGTCGTTCGCAATGCGCCGTCCTGCCACGCCGCCTTTTCAACAACCACCTGGAGCAATCGGCGTTGCTCGGCGGCGGTCTGCTGCAGGAATAACTCGCTCGCCCGGCTCGTCAGGCGAAGCATGTCGAGTGCCTGATCGATTGGGGCCGGAGTGGCCTTCAGGGTCTCTTGGATCTTGCGCTGCAGCCCGTCCTGTTCGGAGCGCATAGTCGCCGATTGCTTGTCGAAAAACTCCTGCGTGATCCGCCCATCGAGCTTGTCCAAGTACATCGTCTCGATGCGTGCCTGGATTTGCTCGTGCCGGGCCTGCAACCTCTTGATCGCCTGCGCGCGGGCCGCTTGCTCGGTCTGGTCGGTGGTGAGCACATCGCTACCGAGCCATTCGAGTACGGCCTGCGGAATGACCAGCTCCTGCAGAACTTCGGCGAACTCGCGTACGAGAATTTCCTGGCGCGTGTAGGGCTCCTCGCATTTTCCCCGGTTGCCGGTGCAGTGGTAGTACACGTACTTCCGCTTCTTCAGTTCGCCGACAAACAGGCAGCCGCAGTGGCCGCAGTGGACCAGTCCGGTGTAAGCGAAATCGTGCTTCACTCTCCGCGTCTTGTTCTCGGCGCGAGCATCCAACAACTCCTGAACACGCTGCCAGCATTCGCGGGTGACCAGAGGCTCGTGAGAGCCCGTGTACGTGCTGCCGTCCCAATCGAAATCGCCGGTATACAACCGCTTTCTCAGAATCTGGTGTACGACACTGCTATAGAGCTTGCGACCGCGCAGTTTGAGACCTTCGCTGTTAACTTCCTTCACGAGCACCTTTAGCGAATACCGGCCTGTGGCGAATCGTCCGAACAGCTCCGTGATCATGGGCGCGGCGTCCGGGTCCGTGACAATCACGCGCTTGCCGTTGGGACCGTCAGCGTTTCGGTACCCCACCGGAGCGCAGCTTGGGTAGATGCCGGCACATGCTTTCTCGGTCATCCCCTTGACTGTCTCCTCACCCAGGTTCTGGCTGTAATTGCGGGCCATCAATACCTTGATGCCATGCATGAACTTTTCCGATGATCGCGAGTCCGGGGAGATGACGACGTTCTCTTTGACGAGGTGGATCTCGAGGTCAATCTCATCGAGCGTCACCCAATCCTTGAGGTTCCGGTACAGGCGGTCGGTTTTCTCAACCAGAATCGTCCGGCATCTTCCCTGATACTTTTTCAGGTACGCGAGCATCTCGCCGAAGTTGGTTCGACCGCTCGCCTTGGCGGTTTCAACATCGGTGAACTCCTGCGCAATCACAAATCCATTGCTCGTGGCGTAATCTCGCAGGAGACGTAGTTGCGCTGGGATGCTGAAGCCCTCCTTCTCCTGATCCTTGCTAGACACCCTGGCGTACAGCACAACTTGGATGGCACGCGCCGCCGTCCCGTTCTTGGAGGCTGGCGTCACTGTTAATGTTCTGGCTGGCATAGCACCTCAACATTACCTCGTCGTGACGATGTCGTCTGTCGGTCCCAGCCGCGCAAAATGCCCGCGAACTCCAAGAGCCTGGCCCGCGTCGCCGCCCATTCGGCATCGGTTAGCGCGCGGTCGGCGCGCAGTTCGATTGCGGCGCGTGCAGCGGCCTCAAGCTGCTTAGGGCTCCGGTCGCCGCGATCATTATTTGCGTGCATGACGGTTTAGAAGGAGAAGAGACTTGCGCCTAGCGGGCAGCACGCCTTGGTTCATCGGCATCGGGAGTGAGAGCGACTGGGCGATACCCGCCGCCTGCCAGCCACTGGTCCACCCAGCGCACATCGATCCGTCGCCGGTGTCCGACAGGAACGGACGGAATCTGGGCCGTCCCAACCAGGTGAAGACAGAGCCGGTACGGCAGACCGGTGGCCTCCGCGAATTTAGGAATGGTAATCAGCTTGGTCATCATTTACTCCGAACTGACCGGTGCTCCCGGACCAGTGGATGAGCGATGTTTACTTCGGCCTCGCCTTTCAGGCGCTGCGTTGTGTGGCTTCCGGCGTTGAGCGCGAACTTCTGGGTGCGACTGCGCAAAAATCGAATGCGACGCCGGTTTCCGACGCCCACAAAAAGGTCCATGTCCAAGGCGAGCGCCTCTGTACTGGATAGGATCCGGCAACAGCGCCCGTGTACATTGCGGAGCTCGATTTCGTTCGGAGTGCGACCGATGATCTCGTGCAGTTCTTGACCTTCAAACAGCATGTTTGGGGACTCCTCTGGTGTTTGCTCTCCCGATGACCCCAGGGCGAGGGGAGAAACCCGAATTGCAGTTTCTGATTGAATCTTGGAGCATTATGCAGAAAAGGTCGAGTTGTGCCTGGCCGCGTGATTGGGCGTGCGGAAGCAAGCCATTGATTTGCAGCGGGTTACGGGCAAGCCCAAGTAATTACTCAGAGTAGTTACTGCAACTACTTTTTCGGGCCACGCGGCAAAGATGGCAAGTTCAACTCAGCCCACCGCTTAGAAAGCCAGGAGCGGGCGGCAGCTTCGTTCCGCCCGAACCCCAGCATCCATCCGCGAGCGGTCATAAAAGGCTCGGCCGGAGGAGTCACCACGCGGCGTCCATCGAGCGACTGCAATATCTCTTCTTGTGTACTGGGCCGACTCTCTGCGATCTCTTGGAGTGCTTTGTCGATCACTTCATACCGCTGATTCCGCCTTACCAGTTTCTTCGCCTTGCGGCCTTCCTTAGGCGCTGGTGCCTCATGGGTGCCGTGGACGTCGCGGGGCGGCTCAGGTTGTCGTGGTGCGTTGCCCGTACCGTTGCTCGCATCGGTAGGCTTGCCCAACGCACAGACGGACTGCCAATGTGCCTTTCGATCCTCGAGGTACGGCTTGATCGCCATCGCGAGGTTGTGACGCTCATTCAGCCCGATGTACTGCCACCATTCCACGTTCGACAGGTTGATTCCCGGCGGCTCCCCTGGGAGAGCTGCCGGGAGGACGGCATGAAACCGGTAACGATATTTGATCCCGTCGCTGATCAACTGGTGGTACTGGCAGGTCGGGTCAGGGTCATTTCCAGCGATTACAACAAGCTCCTTGCCCTTCCATCCATCGGTGCCCTGTTGCCAGTCTGTTCGGGTTACCTGTTCACCGGGGCTGTTCTCCCACTCACGCCCAAATACTTCGCTTAGCAGATTGCGAAGCATTGCATTCAGAACCTCCTGCGAGTCCCTTGCCTGTGTCGAAGCGACATTGTGATAGGCAGCTGCGTTTATATCGAAGACCTTGGTGGCGAACCGTCTGAACGGCTCAACGATCATGCTGGCTAGCGGCCAGTCAGGACCGCCGAATAGTTTCTCAATCTCACTCCGCAATTCAGTCCGCCCATTCACGGTTACCTCAGTTATTCGCAGTTCGTCTTCAGACTTGTAAGCCTCGCCGTCTGGTGCATCTGAGTCGGACGCATTGATCCATACCACTTCGCCATTTAACCGCGTGACGGGTAGCGGGCCTTTCTGATCGCTCGTTAGGGTCCAAATCGGGTCTGTTTGTTCTGGCCGGTCCATTGATCCCTTTGGGCGAGGACCCTGCCCAGCCTTCTTGGAGTGCTCAACGGTCCTTAGCCATGCAGGAAGTTCCATTTTGGTAAGTTGAGGAGAACTCTGCTTGGCGTCTGATTTGCGTTCTTCGCCGCTGTGCGCCCGGGGTGGTGGACTCCAATCGCGGCCAGCGGGAGTTGATGAATCCACCGGAGCACCTGGCGATTCTCGCTTCTCAGGCGCCTCGACTTTCTTGTAGCTTTCGGGAATCGCGAGAAGGATTGCGCATGTTGCCGGCAGCTTTCCTTCGCGGATGTCAGATGCGTGATCGCGAAGCGCGGCATCCATCACGCCGGTGACTTCAGCGGAGTGCCGCCTATGGAGTTGGATCACCCTCTCAGCGGCTTGATCGGCAGAGAGAGGTCGAAGATGGCGAAGCACGCGACTTACTTCACCGTAGTGCTCAACGACCTGAAGCTCGTTCATCGATCCTATTTTGGTGGCCGTGCGGATGAAGCTCTCTACCAATGTGCGATCCTTTTCCGGAGTGCGGGGATCGGTCAGGAGGTCGAGGTGATACAGACTGCGCGGGTCGAGATTGCTGAACCGGCTGGCCAGTGTTGCGAATCTGCGGCTGACGCACTGTGAACAGCGACCGCAGTGTGGCTTCTCCGTGGTTTGCTCGCGCGTGTGGGTGCAACTCACACTTTGCCCGATCAAGTCGCCGCATCCCGCGTCTCCTATCAAATTGACGACTTCGGTCTTGGTTAACCAAAGGAAGGGATTCTCGACGGTGAAGGTCTCTTCAACCAGTAGACTAAACAGATTCGCAAAGCCGTCGAGAACCTGTGGATGGGTAGTTCGAGTGGCTCTCGCTCCGACCACCTGCTCGCTGATGGGCAAATTCAGGCTTACGACACCATTCTCGTAAAACCGAATGCGCTTGAGACCGAACACTCGCGCGACTGCCGCGCCGAGGGAAGCATACAGGAAAGTGCGGCTCCGCTGCGTGTATTCTCGACCCTCGGTCCCGCTCTGGTGAACCCACACAGGAACGTGAAGCGGTGGGTTCTGTTTGCAAATCTCATGGAGGCCTGCGATCAACTTCTTTTGCCGACTAAACACTTTGGAATTTGAGCGGTGGCTGACCAATGCAACCCGCCGCTTATCAAGCACCGCCTCCTGAACTGTGCCCCCGAGTGAGTCCAGGCCACCCGAAAACAACAGCACTTCGTCGAGCTCTGGGGTAGTTGGATCGCCATCGCCAAGCGTGAGGTACTTCTGCATCGGCACGGCTTTGATTCGCTGCACGAAGTGGAATTCGTATGTGTCTTCCGAAAGAATCCCGAGGGTCTTCTGCAGCGCATGAAGAACATTCGGTGACGACCAGATCGACGGCTGGCGAACAGGAATATGAAAAATGAGGCTTCGTCGCCATTGAGCGCCGAACACGAGCACGCCTTCGCCTCCGCGTGTGACTGCCTGATCGGCGCAATATACGTAGCTGGCAATCTCGACCAGGTCCGTCAGGATGTCGGGAACATCTGTGGATAGCCGACGGCTGATGTTGTCGATCTCAAGATCGACATTCGGCTCGTCGCCACCCAAGTCCAGCCGGACAATGCTGTCGGGCTTGGCGCGACGCGGAGCCGGGGCACCTCCGCAGAGGATGATGTGGTCAGCGTTCGCCACCCTCTGCCCCCTTTTGAAGCTCTGCGCCGAGCTTCGTCATGGCGTGACTTATGAATCCCGCCGCCTTCCTTGGTGTGATGCCGCCCTGGTAATTCGCCTTCGAAAACCACTCTTCCGCGAACTGTTCAACAATCTTGGATGCCTCCCTGCAATGAAGGGACAACGCCTCCCTGAATTGCCGATTGGCATTGACGGTTTCGAGTGTGTTTGATAGTTCTCTGCTGAGGAAATACGTCAAGTACCGTTCCGTCACTCTCGCAAAGAAGTCGCGTGCGACCACCGAGAAATTGACCGGCGTTGCGAGCCGCGCCAACTCGCGATGAACATCTTCGGGCGTCGTTTCGAACAGGCTCGTGGTGCGCTGGCCCAGAACAGAAGTGAGGGTCTCCGCAGCCCCCATCTGAGCCATCTCGCCCAAGTCGGTGCGCCCGCCGACCCGGTAAACATGGGCGTCCACGGCATCCGACATGCCGCCTACCAACTCCATCAGCGTCGCGTCGCCGGTGATAGAGACACCAATCTTGGCAAGTTCCGAAACGAAGTCGGCCTTTCGGGCACAGAGCGGCAACTGAGTCAGAAGCCAAAATGAGTGAAGGAGGGCGGGGTCGCTCGAAGCGTCTTCCAAGCCAAGTTTGGATGCGCCGAGAGTTGCCGCAGCGATGTCAGCAGTGGCGGCTCCGGCCCCGACTAGGCCGACCACCTCTTGCCATTTTCGTGTTCGCGGAAGCCTTCCGAGCAGAGTATGACCCATGCACCCTCAACGGTTCGCTGCACGTGACAGCGAACTAACCACTTTATCCGTTTGATCTGAACGGTGTACAGCAGCAGTTCCGATGGGATGGCATGCGCCCACGATAAAGGCGCGTGGCGCTTCTCTTTCCGCAGCGTTCGGGCACTCCGAATCGGAGCCAGTCCCGGCAACCGAATCACGCCCAACCAGATATGCTGTATCCTGATCTATTGGACAACATGTGATGAACAGCTTGCCCACTTCTCCGGTAGAAGACCGATGGTTGTCGGTTGACGAACTGGCTGCTTACCTCGGGATCAAGCGGGACACGGTCTACAAGTGGATTACGCGCCGAAGCATGCCCGCGCACAAGGTGGGACGGCTTTGGAAATTCAGGAAGGAAGAAGTTGACGCGTGGGTTCGGAGCGGTGCCGCTAGCGATGCGGACAGGTAGGAAAATGCAGACGCGGAGTGTAGTGGATCAAATTCGACAGCGACTCTCGGGAATCGCCGACAACTACAACCGGCTGGTGCTCCTGGTGGGGCCTTCCGGCAGTGGCAGGACGGCGGCTCTACGTGTTCTTGCGGATGCGGAGAATGTTCCGGTGCTCAACGTGGGAGCGGAGATCTCGCGACAACTCCTTGACCTGACGGAGCGGCAGCGAGTTCTCCAGTTGCCCAAATTGCTGGAAGACGCGGTTGGCGGACTTCCGGGCGACCTGACGATCCTTGACAACGCTGAGGTTCTTTTTAACCCCGTGCTCAAGCAAGATCCCCTGCGCTTGTTGCAGGGGCTTTCCAGAGACAGGACCATCGTCGCCAGTTGGCTGGGCGACGTGGATAGTGGGCACTTGACGTACGCGGTGCCGGAGCACCCGGAGTTTCGACGATACCCGTCTACCGATCTACTGATTGTTTGCCTTAGGCATGGCGATGAGTCCGCGAAGGTGCAGAGATGAAATACGGCGATCTAATCCAATTCGAACCGATTGAGTCGGTAGTCCAACTCCGCAACGCGGATCAGTTGGACGCGGCGAAGCAGCTCGTGTCCACCTACGTCATCTCGGATGAGATGGCGGAGAAGCTAACGTCTCTGGTCATTCCGGACCTTCAGTTCGACGCGCCATCGGACAACAAGGGGTTGATGGTTGTGGGCAACTACGGCACCGGTAAGTCCCACCTGATGTCGGTCCTTTCAGCCATCGCAGAAGACGCTGCCACGCTGCCACTGGTGCGGTGCGCGCCGGTAGCGAAGGCGGCGGAGCGGATCGCGGGCAAGTTCAAGGTCATCCGAACCGAGATCGGTGCCGTGACGATGTCCCTCCGCGACATTCTCACTGCGGAAATCGAAGAGCATCTCTCGAAGCTGGGCGTCAGCTTCACCTTCCCGTCCGCAGCCACCATTACAAACAACAAGCGCGCCTTCGAAGAGATGATGGCGCTGTTCCACCAGAAGTTTCCCGACCACGGTCTCCTCGTCGTTGTCGACGAGTTGCTCGACTACCCTTGACGCCCAACGTGAGGCTGCGGAGGCATACATCAATAGCCAGCGACACGAAGGGTGGTCGCCGCTGCAGCAGAAGTACGATGACGGCGGATACACCGGCGCAAACATGGACCGGCCAGCGCTGAAACGACTGCTCGCCGACGTCGAATCTGGTGTAGTGAATTGTGTGGTGGTGTACAAGGTTGACCGGCTGACGCGCTCCCTGCTTGATTTTTCCAGGATCATCGAGATCCTCGATAAACACGGCGTGACGTTTGTCTCGGTGACGCAGCAATTCAATACCACCAACTCGCTTGGCCGATTGACGCTGCACATCTTGTTATCCTTCGCCCAGTTCGAACGGGAGATGATCTCGGAGCGTACGCGCGACAAGATGAGTGCCGCGCGGCGCAAGGGAAAGTGGGTCGGAGGGAGTCCGGTACTCGGATATGATGTGGCTCCGCAGGGCGGCTCGATCATCATCAATCCGGCCGAGGCGAAACGGGTCCGCGCGATCTTTGGCCTCTATCTCGAACTGGGCTCATTGATCCCGGTGGTTGAAGAACTGGATCGCCGCGAGTGGCGAATGAAGGCATGGACGACACGCGATGGCCGGCAGGCCGGAGGGAAGCCCATTGCCAAGAACAACCTTTACAACATGCTGACGAACATCATTTACACCGGCAAGGTGGAATATGGTGGCACAGTCTACGAAGGAGAACACGAGCGCATTACCGACGACGACACGTGGAACCGGGTCCAAAGCGTGCTGAGTCGCAATGGCCGACTTGGCGGCCGCAACATTGGGAACAAGCACGGCGCCCTACTCAAGAGTCTGGTGCGATGTGGCAGTTGCAATGTCGGGATGATCCACACCTACGTCAAAAAGAAGAACAAGCTCTACCGCTACTATGTTTGCGTTAAAGCTCATCAGCGAGGATGGGCGCAGTGCGAGACGCGGTCCGTCTCGGCTCCGGTCCTCGAAGAGGCCGTGCTCGATCAACTTCGCGGTATTGGAAGAAACCCGACCGTGCTGCGGACTGTGCTTCGCGAGATCGAAGAGCGACGACAACGGGATATTCAGGAGGTCCGGAGGGAAGAGGCAGACATCGAACTGGAGTTGAAGAAGATAACTCAGGAAATGAGCGCCATCGCTCCAATGGCCAGTACCGTGCCATCCGCCACGGATCGTCTGGCTGAGTTGCAGGATCGTGCGAGGTATCTGAATAATCGGATGCCGGAACTTCTGAGCCAATCTGTACGCATCGAGTCCGAAGCGGCCGATCCCAAGGACGTGGAAGCAGCGCTGCAGGAATTCGATCCGCTTTGGGAGCAATTGTCGACTTGGGAACAGGAAAGGTTCATCCGCGCCTTGGTGGATCAGGTGCGCTACGACGGCAAGAACGGGACGGTAACAGTTGGATTCCGATCAACCGCGGCACGCAACCTGTGCGATTGGACGGCTGAACGATCCAAAGGAACACAGCAATGACCAACACCTCAACTCAAATCCAGTTTTCTCTTCACACGACAAGGCGGGGCGGCGGAGGCGACACGGTCGAAGCGCCGTCGTCGATCAGGGGCCGCCTGCCCAGAGTTACGCAAGTGCTCGCGCTGGCAATCCAGTTCCAGGATATGATCCAGCGCAGCGAAGCTCGCGACTACGCAGACCTCGCGCGGCTTGGATGCATCACCAGGGAACGAATGAGCCAGATCATGGAGTTGATCTGGCTTGCGCCGGATATTCAGCAGGAAATCCTGGAGTTCCCTACGAGCAAGACATGGAGATTCCCAATTAGTGAAGTTGCGGTGCGGCGAGTGGCCGAACATCTGGTTTGGGAGGACCAAAGAGAAGCATGGTGCAACTTAAAGCAAAACAATCACTTAGCCTAGCCAAAACGTCCCGTTCTGATTTCCACAGACTTCCACAGGCAGGATCCTGTCAACTGCTAGATCTCTCGTCAAATCAGCTCATTGAGCTGTGAGTTGTTTCGTATTTTCTTCGCCATGCTATTCTGCAATTGTCCGATACATAAAACTCAGATGAGCCATTAAGCCACCCTCGAGCGTGCAACGTCGAGAGATCGAGCCCTTAGCCGCCGACTGACGACCAAGGTTGAAGCCATCTGATTCCGGAGGCTACCAATGCCCGCATTCTTCGACTTACCTTCATTCTTCCGCCGCGTTTCGCATCCCCTCCTCAAACGATTCTTTTTTAATACGCCGGCGTTCCTGGATTTCGATTGGGCGGCTGTCAGCGCCAGGAAACCCGACCCCATCCTACACCGCTTCAAAGAGATGACACCCGATGAACGCCAGAAGGCCTTCCAGGTTTTCCGCCGCGCGGAATCGCTGGCGAGTTCGATGGGGACACAGGTTCTCATCGAAGCGAGTCGGGACAAGGATGGCGATGTGGCCGGAAAGATCGCGGCTATGAACAATGCCCACGACCGCGCCTTTTGGATGTGCCTGGAACATCCGGATGTAATCGATGGTGCGCGGACACTGGCCCGCATCGAATCGCTTTCGAAGAGGATGTGGGAGTCGCGGCAAGGGCTTCCAGTGCAGCAACTCGAGGTGACTGACATCATGAAGTCTGAGCTCAGCCACCAAATTATCGAGATGTTTCAACCCGAGCAATGCCGTGGAGACCACTGCGTGGTGGAGCACGTGCGACGGGAAGGTAATATCGATTGTTTCTTCGCCTATCCAGCCGATTACTCTGACGAGCGGGAAGGTTACGACCTGGATGGAAATTTCGAACGGACGAGTTGGAATCCGGCTTTCAAGATTGTTTTCGCTTACCACGAGGTTGACGGAACGCTCGACACGTACGCACAAGGCGGTGCCAAGATCCGAAGTCGACTCGCCCACATCTTCGCCCGCTCGGTGCTTGGCGCGGATCGCGATCTGAAACTCCCGGAATTGGACTGCTTCGACTTGGAGTTGTTGAAAGATCCCAATCTGACTTTTCCGACAAACCCCGCCGACCGTATCGGACTTGTTCGCATTCAATCACTCAAGCTCCGTTTCCACGGGAGCAAGCCAGCCGTCATCGAGGTCTCGATTGACGCGCGCCGGCGGGACGGGTCGATCCACGAAGTGATTGCGGATAAGTTCCGCGATTCGCACAACAGGCTGACGACGGCGACGGTTTCCAGCGCTGTCTTGCAGGCCTTCATCCAGACTCCTGACGGGAAAGAGCACAGCATCAGTTTCCGTCTCTCCGCTCCGTCTTTCTGTGACCTCGAAGACTCACCAGCGGAGCAGGTTTTGCGGGGTTACTTGCGTGCTTGGAGGATCGAGAAAGATGCGAACAGTTTGGCAGCGGCTGCTTGATCGACTGGCGGCAGGCGACGGCACCCTCTGCGCGGATGAAGTCCGCCGATGGGACCGCGTGCAATGGGATAAGCTCTTCGCGCTCGGGCTGCTTCGCGAGATAGAGTTGGCGGAATCGGTTATCTGCGACCAGTGTGGTGATGCGCATTGCGCGGAGATCTATTGGGTGACACCTGGGGTCAAGGCTTGTTTCGGGTGTGAGACCGAAGGCGTCATTGACATCGAGATCGACCGGCTTCGCCAATGGCGCATCGATGCCGGTCGCGTCGCAGGCCTTGTAGCGGCCTCCTTCGAGCTTTCCTCGCCGGTTGTGGTGCTTGTACGCGAGCGACTGTGGCACATAGGACGAAGGCGCTTTGGCGGACGGTATCGCGACGTTTTCTTTGGCATCGGCGCAGGCATGCCTGTCTCCGATATGTCGGCTGCGATTCGGTCATCCATTGGGCCAGGCCCAGCGCTGCTGCTTACGGTTGGCTGTGATGGAAATCCCGACGGCATACCTTCCGGCCAACACGTCCTCGATCTTGCTTCGCTATCACGCGCGGAAGACGGGCGGGTTGTCGTCGATTTGGACTATGTTGAGGATCGGCTGACAGACAGCGCACCGTCGTCGAGGAAACCCGTTCAAAGTATCCCCGTTCCTGCGGGAACGAGTTGGCGGGATGTTTCGATCATCGTATTCGACGGCATGATGCAAGTCACTGTTCGCGGTAAGGTCCAGGAGATCGATTTCGCAGAAGTTGGCGTGGACCCGCAATCTCAGCCGATCGCATTGTTGAAGCTCTTTGCCGCGGCGCGAGGGACGTTGCCGTCCGACCGAATCAGCAACACCCAAGATGGCAGTACTCCGCCAAAGACGCGGGTGCGCCGCTTGCGGACACTGCTGCGAAGCCAGATTGATATCGATGGTGATCCGGTAACGAACCACAAAAAGGCCGACACATATTCCTGCGCCTTTGAAATCCGGTTGGCGGACGATGATGGTTATCCCACGCCTGCCGGTGCAAGCTGGATCGACTTCAATGTTCATGAACGTGCAGACGGAAGGTTGCTGGTGTCAACGGTGGAAAAACAGCGCGGGCGTGGACTGACATTCGACCCGACGGATGATACGGTTCGCGCTGAAGTGGCGGAAACGACAAGAGAAGCTATCCGAACTTACTCGATCGATGACATCGTGCCTCGCTCATCCTCTGGCAAAATGACGACTGAGGCCAGCGCCCTGGTGGCCCTGCTACGATCCGGCGGTCGGCTCCAACGGGCCGGTGATGATATGGCGGTCCTATCCCTCGCTCGCCGCCTTCGAGAATGGACTGGTCTCGCCGAGGATTCCCTGCGCTTCAGCGAGTCAACTTCAACTTGGTTAGCGAGTTTCTCATGTTCGAGCGGGATCGCGAAAAAACAACGTTCTGGTCCAAATGGAAACGGCGAGGACGTTCTGGCATGAAAATACGGCACTGGCCACGACATCGACGTTTTACCCTAAGTCGAACTGGAAAATCGAGCGTGGACACATCTCGACCAAAGAGGCGCCCATCCGGCCGGAAACGCCACCGTCGTTAGGCGATGCTATGCGGTCGGTGCCATCACCAAGTCCCTGCTGTAAAGAAGACCAGGCACTCCTTAAAGTTCCGCACCGTTAGAAGGTGAAGGTCATTGAAACAATCTTGTGCCAGAATGTAGTACAGGTGAAAGGATGACTTATGAGTTTACAATCTAAAATTGAGTGGACCGAGGCGACCTGGAACCCCGTCCGCGGCTGCCTGAAAATCAGCCCGGGCTGCAAGCATTGCTACGCCGAAACGTTCGCGGAGCGCTTTCGCAACGTGCCCGGCCACCCGTATGAAGATGGATTTGATCCTCGTCTAGTCCCGGAAAAGCTTCTTGAACCATTATTGTGGCCAACGCCGAAGACAGTCTTCGTCAACAGCATGAGCGATCTCTTTCAAGACGCCGTTCCCGACGAGTACATCGTTGCCGTCGCAACGGTGATGCTGCTCGCCAACTGGCACACCTATCAGATCCTCACAAAACGAGCAGACCGGTTGCAGCAACTGCTCACTAGCAAACTCGAACACGCTGGCGCTGCACGCCACATCTGGTGGGGTGTGAGCGTCGAGGATAAGAAATATGGCGTCCCCAGGATTGCCAAACTGCACAAGGCTCCTGCAAGCATTCGCTTCTTGAGTATTGAACCCCTTCTGGAAGCCCTCGGCCCTATTGATCTCACTGGGATCGATTGGGTCATCGTTGGGGGAGAAAGCGGACCCAAAGCCAGAAACATGCAAGCCGCATGGGTCGAATCCATCAAAGACCAATGCGACAAGCAAGGTGTAGCCTTTTTCTTCAAACAATGGGGCGGCGTCCAAAAGGCCAAGACCGGACGACTTCTCAACGGTCGCACTTACGATGACATGCCAGCGCAACTAGCCGCAACAATACCATCACGATCAGCACGGCAAGAGATCGTCCGCGAACTCCAACCACTTACGGACGGGTGGACCCCGGCACCACTGATCCAACTCGCCTCAAGACAGTCCATCGTCGCGTAGACCACCGCACCACAAATGAAGCCTTCAGCATACTATCGGGGCAAAGAGCAGACATACGTCAAGCACTTCTTTCTCGAACAGTATCTCGAAACCGTCGCATTCCATATCGGCTACACGCACAAGGAATTCGTCTACGTGGACTGCTTCTCTGGACCCTGGCGAGCTGATGATGAAGAACTCGCTGACACGTCAATCAGGATCGCCCTCGACCGCCTCAACTATGTCCGCGACGGCCTCGCCAAGCAAGGACGTGCTCCCAACATACGCGCGGTCTTCGTCGAAAAATCACCCACGGCATTCGCTGCCCTGGAACACGCGCTGGTACAGCACCGTCACTTCATCACGACTGTAGCGTTTCCCGGAACGTTCGAAGAAAACATCCCACGAATTCTAGATGCGGTGGGAGCAGCTTTCGCGTTCTACTTCATCGACCCAAAAGGATGGACCGGATTCGACATGGACGACATCCGGCCAATCCTGCTCCACCAGCCCGGCGAAGTCATGGTGAACTTCATGTACGATTTCATCAATCGGTTCCTCAATTTCCCCAGCCCAGCCAACGAAGCATCACTTGATCGGTGCTTTGGTACGACGCGATGGCGAGAAATTCGGGACGATCCCGACCGGGAAGCAGCCAGCGTCGGGCTCTACATGGAGCAACTTCGACGCACAGGACAATTCACGTACGTCACGTCAACCCGCATCCTCAAGCCGCTGCACGACCGCGCGTACTTTCACCTAATCTACGCGACGAGAAACCCCAAGGGCATCATCAAATTCCGCGACGTAGAAAAACGAGTTGTCGCCGCCCAAGACCACGTCCGCAACGACGCTCAGCGCGACAATCGAGAACAGCGCTCCGGCCAGACCGAACTCCATTTTGGCGAACCCCTCACACCCTCTGATACCGTACAAGCAGCTCGATCAGCAAAACTCAAGAAAGCAGCTGCGAAAATCGACGAACTCCTCCGGCCAGGTCCACTCCCGTACGAAGTACTGCAGCCGCTGATTCTCGAACTCCCCCTCGTCTGGAATACCGACCTCAACAAAATACTCGTCGATAAGCAAAAACAAGGCCTCATCATTATCGACGGCCTCGGCCCCAGAGAACGTACCCCCAAACAAGGATGCACCATCCGCCGCACAACGAACACTCTCTATCCAAGCGACACAGAAGACCTGCGCTGATACGGTAGGGCGACGATGATCGTAGTCTTGCCGAGAGCTTGCACCACAGCGCGGCCAGTTCATGCGTCGCACAATTGACGCCCTCCGAAACATCCTCGGTGCGGACAACACCATCTTCACCCATTGGCGTTAAGGATAGGGGAGTTAACAGTAGGAATCCGCCGCTGCCAACACACGCCGTCATGTTTCGGTATGACATTGTGTTTCCGCTTTTGTTATCCGCCTGGATTACCGGACACCTGCCGATTTGTCGGGCAGTAATTTCCCCCAACGTCGTTTATCCGGCCAACGGCGAGGTCGCTGGGGGCTACAGGATCAGAGCTTTGTACGAGTGGCTGACTCGCCCGATGGTGGTTAGACTTCGCACAAATGCCTTTCCCAGGGATCGCAGTTTCCTCGCGTCGCCTTGTGGTCTAATCATAGCTGACACGTTCTCATGCTCCAGCGAGTCGGCTTCTTTGATTCTCCGCAAACAGGTGACAACCGCTTCGACGTTCTCGCTAGCGCGCTCGACCGTGCGATACCCGGGACTGGTAATGGCCTATCTCTAGTGGTGCTTCCAGAGTTGTTCAACCTCACGGAGCCCTATTATCCTCAGGAATCCGCATTCAGAACCATTCCTCCAAAGTTCGTATCCCACAAAGACTCGTTGTCTGCACTCGAGGGTCTGGCAACTGCGCACAAGACAATCTTCATATGCAGTCTTCTCGCTGACGGTTTCAACGCGGCATACTGCGTCGAACCCGATTTGCCTCCGACACTCATGTGCCGGAAGATCAACGACGACGGCAGCAACAACTACATCGCCACAACAATGTCGGATTCCTGTAACCCTCGATATCTTGGTGACACTTGTGTCGGCGCGCTCGTCTGCCTCGACGCCCTCGAGTGCCGCGAGGAGGCACCGGAGGCCCGGTCACGTCGGCAGCGTCTCCTTGCGGCGATACGCGCTAGCCACCAGCCGCAGAAGCTACTCTGTGTTCCCGCACACATGGCTAGCTACTGCATGCCCGTGGCTCCAGGAGTCACCCTAATCCTCGCAAGTTCGGGTGGATTAAGCAGCTTTGTTCGTTCTGCGGACCAGACGACCCTCATTACACGAGAGCACGCGCGACTCAGCGCAGTTTGCCTTGTGGACCTCGGTACGCGATGAGTGGATTCCATGCCAGGGTCTCGGTATTCTCCGCTTCCGACTGGCCCGAAGGCCGTTTGGAGCCAATGGACCAATCGACCTACACCTGAACCGAATCTTCCCCGTCGTAGTAGATTTCAAAGGACCTGTGCAGGATGTCCGGCTCAACTCCGCTGTCGGGTCTGCAGGTTTTCGGCGCGCTACGAGGTTGCGTGCTTCACGTCCGTAATACCAAGCGCGAGACGCACGCGGTCGCGATCCCAATTCGCATCCAGGTAGGGACAGAGAAAAGCCGGACCGGAGTTCTCGTGCAGATGTTCCATAAAGAATCCCCGCGCAGCAGAGTGTAGTTCTTCTGGCAAGACCAGAAAGACAACGTCGTCGACGTCGAAGATAAAGTCCTCCCGCACCCGCCACTCTCGTTCCCACTCAAACCGATACGATCCTTTCCCATAGTCGCCTGTTACGTCTATGAACGGGGTAAGAAACCAGATCGGTTCGGTTGCCGGTGACGTCACCCCTGCAGCTCGGTCAATCAGTGCGTAGATCTGTTGAGCAGTGGTAGTGTCTTTTTCAACGTACCAAATCGGCCCGCCACCCCGCTTAATAATGGCCTCTTTCTTGAATCCTATCCCATACTCGCCGCGCTTCTTCGACAATCGCGACATAAGATGAAGGGGAACTTCGCTGAAGCACACCGTGTTTTGTGGCGGCCAGTCGGGTGCCATCTTCCGGGCGACACCAAACCTATTGACAGCTTTCAGTTTGCGTTGCCAACAAATTGACAACATGTTTTCGTAGGCTGTCCGGTTCTGGTAGGGCTTTGTAAAATGGACGACATACTCAGACATGTCGTCCCAAGTTGGATCGTAATGTGGCATTGCGCGAACCGGTGCTTGGTCGTGCGTGCGACCAGCACGCCTCCACCACCATCTATACCACCATGCTCGACTTCGTCGCTAGTTTCGCGTTTTGTCGTGCCCTTTACCCAGCCTTGGATTGGCAGACGCCGCTTTGAGAATCAACTCCCGAAGTGCGGCGCACCCCTCTGACGGAGAGTGAGCGCCCCCTTCCCATTTCCCGCTGAACCAACACGAAAGTGACATGTCACCGTGGGCCGACGACGATAATCAAAAAATCTCGAAGTTTTATTCCCTCTCTTTTTAACAAGTTGGCGATCTAACCATGTTTGTTCGGGGCCGCAGGGTGACATGTCACCCTGACCTATCCAGGAGGCACCAATGAACTACACCTCAGCCGCTCCGGGAGAAAGCCCCTTGATCAACCCGCCAGCGGCGGACACCCAAACTCAAACTCTTGTCCGCAACGCCCTGGACGACATAGCGGTCGTCATCGGCGGTGCGGCGTCTCTTCACCAACTGGATGACGATCTGGTCTGGAGTGTGATGAAACGTCTGGACCGGATACGGGTCCGGCTTCTACACGATCTTAAGGGACACCCGCCTCGAAGCGAGGCGGAGCCCAGCGCCCCCAAACCGCCCAGGGTCCACCCTGCTGTTGACGAATTCCTGGCGCGCAACCGCGCAGGGATGGGGGAGTGACGCCGGCCATGAAGCACGCCACTCGATTTTCCCAACTCTCCGCGCCCCGCCAGGCTCTGGTCCGACTTCTGCAGTCGATCAATTTCGGATTCATCGAAGATCTCGAAGTTCGCGGCGGCGAGCCGATGTTCAGCCCGGCACCCAACGTGATTGTCGAGGTGAAGCTCGATACACCGGACGAACCGAGGCCGGAAGCCGATCTCTCTGATTTTGAATTGAGGGCTGAATTCGCCCGGTTGATGGAGCAACTCGACTCCTTTGGTGACGGCTCGATCCACCGCATCGACATCCGCTACAGCGTGCCGCGCCGCGCCCTGATTGAGCGCCCTGTCAATGTGCTTTCAAGGGAGGTGCGGCGATGATCCCTGCAATGCCTGTGCCACAGACAGAGTTCACTCCCTATCTCCTCCAGCAGGCTGGGCTCCGGGCAAGCCTGCTTCAAACCAGCTTTGGCTTTGCTGCCGACGATTGGGATGATATGCGGCAGGACCTGGCGCTTGATTGCCTGCGGCGTCTGCCGAACTTTGATCCCGCGCGAGGAGACTGGCGCCAGTTCGTGCACGGCGTGGTGCGCAACCATTCCTGCAACCTTGCTTCACATCACACGAATCGGCCATTACTTTGTTCGATTGTTGCTGCCGATGAATCAGAGTCTGCAGAAGAACTCGCGGGCTCTGACCCGCAGGATATTCCTGCAGCCGACTTCCGCCCTGCTCTCGAGTTAAGGCTTGATATCCGGCGTGCGCTGGCCAGCTTGCCCAAGGAAATCCAAACGCTCGCTCGCCTGCTGTCCAGGTTTTCGCGGCATGCCGTTCGCCTGAAAACAGGACTCACTGTCTCGCAATTGGATCGAAAGATCCGGCAAATCCGCGCGGCCTTCGTCGCGGCCGGAATCTACCCCGGCGTGGGTGGAACGAATGGAGGCCAACGATGAGTACGACTCCAATGATCTCCACGTATTCGATGTGGTCCCTCTTTCGGAACTGCCGCAAAGCAGTAGATTGGCGATACCTCCAGCAACTCGTGGGTCTGGAGCGAGATGGAAATCTCCATTTCGGCTCCTTCGTACACCAGTGTCTTGAGCTGTGGCACCAATGCCACGACCTCGGGTGCGTACTCGAACTCATCGACACTCTCTGCCCCAACCGTCTGTATGACGATGGCCAACGCCGGGACTGGCACAACGCCAGGGCTTTGATGAAAGCCTACGCAGCGCGGTATGCGGCGGAAGAGTTCGAAGTGGTGGCGCTGGAGAAGACGTTCCAGGGTCCGATCGTCAATCCGGCCACTGGCGCGGCATCGCGTAGTTTCGTACTCGCCGGCAAGGTTGACGGCATCGTGCGCATCGGGGATGACTACTTCCTGCTGGAGCACAAGACTGCCGCGCAACTTGACGCCGATTATCTGGAGCGTCTGTGGACGGACTTCCAAATCACTATCTACGCCTACTACATTGAGCAAACGATGGACATCACCATCACCGGCATCCTCTATAACATTCTTGTCAAAGCGAAGCTCCAGCAGAGCAAGGGCGAAACCGAGGAGGAGTACGAGGCGCGCCGTTCGGAACTGCTGGCGAAGTCGAAGACGGGGAAGACTACGGCGAAACGTAAGCTGCCCGAAACAGACGAGGAGTTCCAGGAGCGGCTTGCGGAAAAGTACACAGATCCGGCAATGCTTCACCGGGAAATGCTCTACCTCTCGCGTGATCGCTTCGACATTCTGCGCAGCGAACTCTGGGAACTCACCCAGGCATTTCTCGACGCCCGTCGTCGCGGTGTCTTCTACCAAAATACCGGCTTTTGCTTCAACTATCACCGGCCTTGCGCGTACTTCCCGCTGTGCCGCTCGAACGGTAATCCCAACGTCGTCGAGAATTTCTACCAACGGGTGGCGCCCCATGAAGAATTGCGCGTGCTGCCCAATGATCCACCCGAGACTGCTTTCTAAAAGGAGAAACACAATCATCATGTCGATACTTCCAACTGCCAAGACACCGCCCAAACCTGACCTCGCGGATCTCACCGTGCTTTGGTATGGGCAAACAAAAATCGGGAAGAGTAGCACCTGCGCACAAACTGACGGTGCACTGTTTCTGGCCACAGAACCGGGACTAAACGCGCTCGATGTCTATCAGGCGCCCATCCTTTCCTGGGAGGATTTGCTCTCAGCCTGCGCCGAGATTGTCGAAGGCAAACACTCATTCAAAACGGTGATCATCGACACAGTCGACAACGCCTACAAGTTCTGCACCGAATTCATCCTCCGCAAGTTCAAGGTCGAGCACGAATCGGATCTGGGCTACGGCAAGGGCTATGCGCTCGTAAACAACGAGTTCCAGCGAGTGCTCACCAAACTCGCTTTCCTGCCATACGGGCTGTTCCTCATTTCGCACGCGAAGGAGATGGAGATGGATTCCCGTACCGGCAAGTACATGCGTGTGGTGCCGACCCTGCCGGACAAGGCTCGCAAGATTGT
>CAIRSA010000542.1 GCA_903881085.1 uncultured Acidobacteriia bacterium | reverse complement strand
CCAGCGAAGACGCACCCGAAAGTTTCAGGCTGTAATCGTCCCCCCAGTAAAGTTCAGCCGACTTCTGCGTCAAAGGCGTGCTGAAGCTCGAACGGTTGAAATCCGCGCCGCCCAGCAGGTCGAACTTGCTCTTCTCCGTCTTGAAAGCGTGGTAGCCCGCGCCGCCGCCAAGCACAAACCGCAGGTCAAGGTTCTGGAACTTATCGTATTCGTAGTCGTTAAAGACATTCAAATACATCTTCGATCCGACGTTACGGTCATAGCCCAGTCCGCCGCGAACAGCCTCTGCCGTGTCGGAATTCTTGCCGGCCGTCGATGCCGAAGCCTTGATCGTGTTGAAGTACACCGAGATTTTGTCGGTCTTTGTAACGCGCGCCGCATTGATGCCGGTGGTAAAGGTCAAGGTCCTTGCATTGCCGCTCGTGCCTGCAAAGCCAACGCTGCCGGTGCCGGCCCACAGTTGGCCTAAGCCAGGCTTAAGAAAACGTTCATAGGTCTTCTGTTCCGCATCGTCGCGGATGGTCGTAACCTCCGCCGGGGCCAGGCTCAGCTTGGCGTCCTTGGTTGCCACTTCCAGCTTGCCGTTCGCGGTCGTTACCGTTCCCTGCACGGTCTTGCCAGCCGCAGTCACCACGTTGATCGGCTTGTCGATCTTCACCGTCTCAACCTGGTCCCACGCCGTCGTCACCACTCCAAACGAGTCAGTCTTGATCACCAGATTCTTGCCGTCTTTCTTTATAATGCTGCCCGTCACGCGGTCGCCATTTTTCAGAATGATCTGGTCCGCGAATGAGACACTTGCCAACATGCCAATGACCGCGCAAAAGCGCACAGTTTGAGTCAATAATATTTTCATTTGATATCCTTCTTGTTTTCCACTTAGAGCTGAGACGCACAACGCGCGCAGCGAGTTACCGCAATCGGAATCGCCTGGAACCAGAACCATAAATGCGCCACGATCAACACAGTCAGGTGCTAGTTCGATTCTCCAGCTACTACATTATAAGCCAGTCCAGCCAGCGCCGCTCCCACAATCGGTGCGACCCAGAACAGCCAAAGTTGTTCGATCGCCCAGCCCCCAACGAAAATCGCCGGACCAGTGCTGCGCGCAGGATTAACGGAAAGATTGGTAACCGGTATCCCAATCAGATGGATCAGCGTCAACCCCAGCCCAATCGCGATCGGCGCAAATCCCTGTGGTGCCCGCTTATCCGTCGCGCCAAGAATGATCATCAGGAAGAAAAAGGTAAGCACCACTTCAGCCGCAAAACAGGACGCCAGAACGTAGCCGCCCGGCGAGTGCTCGCCGAACCCATTCGACGCAAAACCTCCGCTCAAATCGAAGCCTGCCTTGCCAGTGGCAATCAACCACAACACCCCGGCCCCCATAATCCCCCCGATAATCTGCGACGCAACGTAGGCCGGTAATTCCTGCGCAGGAAAGCGCTTTCCAACCACCAGGCCCACCGAGACCGCCGGATTCAGGTGGCACCCCGAAATGTGGCCGATCGCGTAAGCCATCGTTAAAACCGTCAATCCAAAAGCCAGCGATACTCCCGTGAAGCCAATACCAAGGGCTGGAAATGCGGCTGCCAGAACCGCGCTGCCGCAGCCGCCGAAAACCAGCCAGAATGTGCCGAGAACTTCGGCATAACAACGTCTGCTAAGTGGTATATTCATCTTTTTCTATCTCCTCCATGCGTAAGCGAAAGAGCGGCTTGGCCGCCTCTGACAATAACGATGACCAGTCGTCTGCGGGCAGATACCTAAGCCGCCTTTCACTAACCTCAGACAACCTGCCGCGGCCGAAAGTCACATCCCGCCGAAAAAAGTTTTGTCAGCGCGCCCGCCCCCTTGCCTTGTGGACGATTTCAGATCGTGATTGACCTCAGTGATTGCGCCGCCGCGGCTCGGTACGAAGATGACTCCTGCTCACCGAGCCGGATTCGCCGGTCCAAATTCCAATTCTTCACACGCTCTCACGGTCGCAGTAGATTCCCAATGCCACCGAGCCGCGACCGTCAGGGAGCGGTTGTCCGGGATCAATCCGAATTCCACTCACAGCGAAAATCCCCGCATGACATCAGGAGATCTGAGGGTACGGCAACTCGCCCGCGGCCTTGGAGTGGTGGAGGCGTCCACCATCCATGGGCATAGGCGTTAAAATAAGGACCCCTCGTCAAGAATCGGCTTTGCAGCCAAGCCAGAACCCGCAAGCGATTGAACTGGTGGGGCCGGGATTTCGCGATAGCTATCACTCGGGAATCTGGGAAGGCTGTCACCGCGAAAAGGCCGCCTCGACGCATGATTTCCGATAACAGCACTTTGCGGGCATCACCGGAAAGGGCGACTCCGCAACGGCAGCCTGACGTGCAAGACCGAATGTTTATGCACATGTCAGACACATATCTAAAAACACCGAAGGCGTCCTATCCACTCTCTTGTTATCCTGCCCAGTTCGGCGGCTCTTTTTCCGAATGTTTCCAAACCTGCTGTAATGAAATTAGCTGCCAAATGGTCTTAGTAGACGAGTAGAGTTTGATTATGCTGGTGTTGATTCGAACATTCATCGTGCTTTCGTCGTGGAGGCTACTCCATGCGCAGACGGCAAGTTCCGACCCGGCCGGCGTACTTGGTCAATTCGCGGTTGCCCGCATTGCCGGAATCGGCAGCGAATCTATCGCGGCCATGACGTCGGATGCCGCCGGTAATGTTTATATCGCCGGCGCCACATCCTCGCCGGATTTCCCGGTAAAGAACGCGGCACAACCCGCAATTGGCGGTGGGCATCTGATGCGCTCGACCGATCGCGGCCAGACTTGGCAAAGCATGGGCAGTCCTCTAGTGGTGCCGCTGGAGATTGCTCCCCATCCATCCGACCCGCAGACGCTGCTGCTCGGCGCGACTGATGGAATTTATAAAACAGTGGATGGAGGCCAGACATGGAGGCACGTCTATAGCTGGCCCCCCGCGGCCACTTCGGCGATGCAACTCAATCTGGCTATCGACGCGGCAAATGCCCGCTTGGTGTACCTGTACGTGGCGGACACGCAGGCTGCGCATTTCCTGGCCAGCGCCGATGGCGGCGATACCTGGCAAGTGCGGACCGCTACATCTTCGGGCATTTCGCCCAGCGGTACAAATGCGAAGTTGCTTTGGATTGACCCGCGTGGTTCGGGTACTATTGTGTTTGGCTTAGCACTTTCGAGGGACCATGGAGTGACGTGGACGCGAATGCCCGCTCCGCCGGCTGGTTTCCTGACTCTGATCGCGCCCGATCCGCAGCATGACGGAGGCGTGTACGCCATCACCGCTAACGGAACTACCAGCCATTTCTACGCGGGCACCGGCTGGGGTGCGAACTGGACCGAAAAGACGGCTCTTTCGGGGGACATAGCGAGCATTGTGGGCGATCCCGGCCTGCCGGACACTTTGTACGCCACGGTGGGTGGAACTCTCTATACAAGCAGCGACGGTGCGACAACTTGGAATAAAACCGCGGCATCTGAAACCGCGGCTTTCAACCTGGCGGGCTTCATCGTTTTACCAAGCCGCCAATGCATGGCTGGCGCGACCGTGGCTGCTCCTCAACTCACAAACATTCAGAGCGTGGCGACCGGACCGGGGTGCAACACCTATGCAGTGAGAACCGTGAAGCCGGACGCCTTTGTCGCCAAACTCGCGACTGATGGCAAGGTGCTGTGGTCAACGTTCCTGGGCGGCTCGGACACCGACGCAGCAGCCGCGATTGCGTTGGACGCCAGCGGCAACGTCTACATTGCCGGTAACACCGCCTCTTCCGACTTCCCGGCTACGGCCCCGCGCATCGGCATCCTTGGACAGCAAAACGGCTTCTGCGCCAAGCTCGATCCCAATGGCAAACTGCTTTATTCCAACTTGTTTGGTGGCGATCTAAAGGACACTATATCTGCGCTTGTTGTGAGCGCCGATGGAAACGCGCACGTCGTGGGAACTACTGACTCAAGGTCATTCCCAACAACATCGGGAGCCTTTCAAACCGAACACGGTGCACTCTTCCAAAATGGCTTCGTCGTGAAACTGGCGTCGGATGGACAAGTAGTCTACGCATCATACCTGCCATATGTGAGTACGCAAATCTCTGATAACGGCCAGCCCCTCCTCTCCCTTCCAGTGGCGGGTATAGCGATTGTGTTGGAAGCGAGCGGCTCCGCTCTGATTGGCGGACAGGGTGCCACTCTTTCGCGCGTGTCCGCGGATGGATCCACGTTGACGTCCGTATCCAAGATGCCGGGCCCGATTTATTCATTGGATGCCGACAGTCAGGGCAATATCTATGCCGCGGGGCAAACAGGTGCCCTGCCTTCCGGCTCGGTAAGTTGTTTTTATGGCTTCGTTTATCACCATGCTGCCTATGTACCTGCGGGTGACATTTTCGTGGTCAAACTCGAACCGGATACTTTGAGACAAGTCTACTTGGCGAGGCTGTCTGGAAGTTGTTTGAGCTTGCCGGGGGCCATCAAAGTGGGTGCATCGGGTGAGGTAAACCTGGGTATCTGGAGCTATGGCTCATTCCCATTGCGCAATCCGGTGCTGGCAACCGGCACGGGGCATGTGATCGCGCGGTTGAGCGCGGATGGAACAAGCGTCCTCTTCTCAACTTACGTTGGCATGGTGAACGCTCCGTATCAGGGATTCGGATTGCCCTTCTTTCCACCGGTCACCTCGGGCGTCGATGGCTCACTGTTCGCAAGCGTGACCACGCAAGAATCCTACCAGTCAGGGACGCACGCCGCCGTCCTGCAATTACCCGTATTGCCTGCGCAGGGGATATCCGTGAATGCGATCTACGATGCGTTCACCGGCGCTGGTGGACAGGTTGAACCTGCCACGCTGCTGACCATCCGTGGGCAATCACTCAGCACTGATTTTATCGATCTGGGACTCAACTACCCAAGTACTCTGCCAGCCCTGCTGGGAGGTGTGCAGGTGCTGTTCGACGGTCTTCCGGCTGAGATGTTTCAGGTGGCGTCGGATCACCTCATCTGCGTAGCGCCGGCAGCCGTAAAGGATAAGACCTGGACAACCGTGCAGATCGTCAAGGGCGTTGATCGGAGCACGCCATTTGTGGTCCGTGCATCGGCGGTGCCATCTTCCGGGTTGTTAACCCCCTCTTTCCCTGCGCCGCCCCCAACCAACGCGGATGGCACCATACGAAATGCGGATGGGACGCTAAACGATTCCGGTCATCCCGCGGCGCCGGGCTCAACCGTGACCCTCTTTGCTACCGGGCTTTCCGGACCTGGAGAGGTGGCGATATATTGGGCGCCAAGGCCATACGCTCCAAACCCGTATGGGTTTCCAGTGGCAGCCCATCCCGGTCCGGTCTCCGGCATTGCGGGGTCGATGCCTGGATTCATTCCCTATTTGTACTCGGTTAAATTCAAGGTTCCCGATCGTCTAGGACCAGCAGTGGATTATCTGCCTACTCCGGGTGTGGTCACTCGGGTGCCCATCGATCTGGGGTCGTCTGAGGTTGGAATATATGTGAAGTAGGCTTTCTTGACTTAGATCGAACCACCATTTGTCCGGTTATCCGCGGAAGTGTTGGCAAGGAAATCGAAGTTGCGCCTCGTGTTGGGAAACGTGTTCCGTTCCGAAACGATCAGTCGGACGATTGCAGAATAATCAGGTCATCTTAAAGGGGCGGTCGCAGCGAGATGAGGCGGCAGCGTTTTCCGATAATTCCAGGAAACTGGCGTTATCGGAAACCTGCCCTGCGCATGACGGACCCGCCGCATGATTTCCGATAACGGCACAACCGGCCATTCTCTGCCCATTACTCTGCTGTGTTGAGTTTGCGGAGTTGGGAGAGAATTTTTTCAGGCGATTGGAGAATCGGTCTATGGAATGTCTTAGCGGGCTGTCGGCCAGGGATCGCTGAAGCATTTCCATTGCATGCTGGGCAAACAGCAGGGCGTCAACGACGCCGTTCAAGCCACTCGCTTCATGGTTTCGTGACGAACCCGCTCCTCCAAGGTGGAGAGCTTCTCCGGAGCCTTCCAAACGATCATCGAAGACCCTCGCCACGCGGCGGTTTCAAGCTCATGCTTGTTTGGCCAGTTGCGCATCACCACATAAGACTCCATGGGCCTGGTGTCTGGCTTAGCCTTCAGAAGGTTGCAAATGACGGCGACGAACTTGTCTTCCCAAGAGTTCGTCCCCTCGTGTGGCGCTGTGGGAGTGGTTCTGGATTCAGGACAGCATCCTGTCGCAACCGATGGCACCTTGATTGACTCCTGCGCAAGAGTCCGCGAGGTAAGCCTTGAAGCACCACGAAGTTCGGGGTTCTCAGGTCGCTGATTCTTGGCCAAGGAGTTCATCATCTGCTGCGGCTGCAAGAGCGCGATCCCAGACCTGAGGCCACTTGCCATGTTAGCCAAATGCGCCTGATCTTGGGTAACACGTCTCATCCGCGCCGTCCAGCGAAATCGATTTGGTATGGCGGACCGTTCATGCTCATCCTTGCGGACTCGTAGTTCTAGATTGTGCTCGCGAAGCTGCTGGTTGTTCCCCCTTAAGTAGTCACAGACCAGGGCAACAAATGCTGCACTTAACACGACAATCAGACTTAGGAAGATGCGAAGTTCAAATGTGCCCAGATTCATGGCGTCACAGCGATACTATCGGCGGACCCGTCCTAATTGAATAGACTAAAGATTAGATGGACTTCGGCACGCGCGAGAAATTGACCGCCTCTGCTCACTAAAACTGATCCATGCAATTTGCAAATGAGCCCCCGCCGGTCAGATGGCAAACTCGACGTGGAAGGTTGTACCTTGGTCGACAACCGAGTCCAACCAGGCTCGACCGCCCAGATGGTTCTCGGTCAGCAGTTTTACGCTATAGGTGCCCATTCCGCTATCAGTACCTTTGTGGCAGACGAGCGCTGGAAGACCTGGGCACGTAATGAATCCGGCATGACCGTATCGTTATGGACCGAGAAGCACAAGTGCCCGGGAACGGCCACTGTAGTGTCACTTACATTGACTAGAACTACGCGTCGCATTTGGGGTCTGACACCTTTTTTCGGCCGTTT
>CAIRSA010000541.1 GCA_903881085.1 uncultured Acidobacteriia bacterium | reverse complement strand
TAGCCTCGCAAAGCCCAATAAAGCATGGCTAGTTGTTCGTGCAGATCGTTCCAAGCAAGGATTGCCTGCCCGATAGCAAGAGCGTGCGAATAGAACCGCTTGGACGTAAATTGTTGCCCGCGCTTTGCCGTGCTATCCTCCCCCAATGGATGCCAAGCGAGACGATAAATTCAGCAAAGATGAAACGCGAAAGCGGTTTGAATCCGCTTTGCAGGGAGCGTTCAAGACGGCACCAACCCCGATGAAAAGTATGTCGCCAAAGCGGGCTAAGCGGAAGGCCAAAAAGGCTAAGTCGTGACCCAGTGGGAGTATGAAATAATACGAATGGACACCCTTGAGCTGTTTAGGGGGCACTTGGCTTTAGCCGGTAAGCAGGGCTGGGAGGCTCTTTCGGCCAATCATGTGTTGCAAGGGCCGGAGACTTTGGAAGGCAAGACCTACCCGCCGCGCCATGTTTGGATAGCGGTCCTGAAGCGCCCGCTGGAGGAAGCATGAAAAAGAATTACGTGCTTACTTTTTTGCCATCCCCAGAAGTGCTTCGATCCCATCCTGCATCCTCTCCACAGTTGCTTGCGTCTCTGCGGAAAATGAGTCGGACTCAACAGCGTCCATCCCAGGGAAAGTCTCTAGCGCCATCCGCTCCCGCGACTCGGCGTGGACGCGCCGCACGGTCTCAGGTGAAGCGTTCAAAATCTTATGCAGGTGGGCGTAAAGGTTCATGACCATATATTCGATGGCGTAGAGACGGGCTTCTTCTTTTATAATGTCTGCATTCATTTTTTCTTCCCCCTGTTTCGGGAAGAATAGCGCCTGTATCGCTTGCGCTTCAACGCCTTCAAAAGCGCCCGTTCCAACAGCCATTTATAGTTCGTCGGCTCAGTGAGTTTGACGATACGTCAGCCGCTTGCCGGTCGAATTCTTGATCGCAAGGGCCGCACGTTCCCCATCCTCAATGCCGAGTTTGGAGCGGGTGTTAAAACGGAAATCAAATTCAGCGAGATAGCGGTGAAGGTGCTTTTCAGCGCAATGCTGGTAAGTGCCCTTCATGCCGCGCTTGAAGATGCTGAAATAGCCTTCGACGCTATTGGTGGTCACGTCACCACGCGCATATTCGCCAGCGGTGTGCTTGATCGTTTCATGCATGAAATGCTTGTCCATGCCGTGATAAAGGCGGCTTTCGTCGGTGTGCAGCCGCGACTCGCGAGCAAGGTTTTTCTTGACGATCTCCTGCACGATGAACTGGCCTGCGACCGGCACGTGGAAAGAGCGGACTTCCCCGCCGCGCTCTACAAGCGAAACAATAGGGCGCTTATCGCGCGGGCCGCGTGAGCCGGTCTTATACGGGCGACCATCGCGGTGTGGAGATACGCGGGGTTCTTCGGTCTTACCGAAATAGGTTTCGTCCACCTCGACAACCTGCCCTTTGCCGCCGAGCGGAACCAATCCGCCTGACCGCATACATTCGCGAACGCGATGGGCCATAAACCACGCTGATCGGTAGGTGATGCCAAGCGTTCTATGAAGCTGGTGAGCGCTAATGCCCTTCTTGCTCGACACCATCAGGTGGAAAGCCTGTAGCCACTTGTGGAGCGCGATATGGGAACGCTCCATCGGGGTGTTCATGGTCACGGTAAAATTCTTGCGGCACTCGGCTTCGGCGCAGCGATAGGTGCCAGCGGGCTTAATCGCGTATGGCTTCCGCATGGAGCCGCAATGCGCGCAAACCGGCCCCTCGGGCCACCGCAAGCCTTCCAGATAGGCGCGGGCCGCGTCGTCGTTCCTGAAATACTCTTCCGAAAAGAAGTCCATGACCGTCTCCTATGAGACAATTATGGACATATAGAGTTTGTGATGTCAACGATATAATTGGGAATAAAAACCTTTACAACGTGACGCTCTTGGTGTAAGGTCCTGGCACAGTCGCCTTTTGCGTCCCCGAAGCGGGG
>CAIRSA010000540.1 GCA_903881085.1 uncultured Acidobacteriia bacterium | reverse complement strand
TTCGGCCGAAAACGGCCAAAAAAAGGTGTCTGACCCCAATTGCGACGCGTCGTGTAAGCCGACGAGAACAACGATCAACTGCCTTTCTTAGGTGCAACAGTTCACCTGCACTTTAGCAAGCCCACAAGACGTGAAACAATCAATCTAAGATCGGCGAACTCCGAAGGAACCCGCATTGTGGCGTCCATTGGATTGGCGCCGGCAGGACTAAGAGATGCGTAAAGGCTTTACACGAAACCCAAAACCGGACGCGCCTGGGACGCCTGGCAAGAACTACATCACGCCAGCCGGCCTGCAGCGCCTGAAAGATGAGCGCCACTTCTTGCTCACCAGGGAACGGCCGGCCGTGACCGGGGTGGTGGCGTGGGCGGCGAGCAACGGCGATCGCAGTGAAAACGCCGACTATCAGTACGGCAAGCGGCGCCTGCGGCAGATCGACAGCCGGATTCGTTTCCTGACGAAGCGGATCGAAGCCGCGGAGGTGGTTGACCCGGAAACGCCGAGAAGGGGCCAGGCGGCGGCGCGGGCCTACTTCGGGGCGACTGTGCGCTTTGAGAATGCCGAGGGAACGGAGCGAGTGGTGAGCATTGTGGGGGCGGACGAGGTGGATCTGGAGCGCAACCACATTAGTTGGCTGTCGCCGCTGGGGCGCGCCTTGATGAAGTCGGCGGAGGGCGACACCGTGCTGCTGCAAGCGCCGGGCGGAACAGCATCACTGACGGTGCTGGAAATCTGTTACCAGCGCATTGCGGTGGAACCGTTTCGTGAACCGGTTGGAGCCGAGTCCTCACGGTGATCAACGAATCAGCGCATGGGCATTCCAGGTCTGGCGTAAGGAAGATTTGTGGAGTGAGAGCCCCGAGTGAATTGCCGGCCTCCGTCTCCGCGGCTCGCAGAACCTGGTTCCGTGGTTCTGCAATACTGGTGTCGAGTCGCATCGCAAGGATTACTGTCAATGAAACGCATTCTGCCACTCTTCACCACACTTACCGGGGCGCTAGGTCTCATCCGTATGCTATGCCTATACCCCGCCGCCAACATCAAAGCCGAAGTCCCTGTAGAAGCGTTCGGAGTATGGGACTTAACGGGATTCAGAGGCGAGAAGATGGCCTTCCTCTATCAACCCACCTGGCACCGGGCATGAGCCGGTACGGAGGGTGCTTAACCGCTTTGGGGAGCGAGAAGGCTGAGAGGGTGTCGCGTAGTGCAAACCACGGGACAGACAGCCAAAATCCGGCAAACATCGCCGGAAATTGGTGTCAGTCCCCGGTTTGCAGCGCCTGCGCGGATTGCTCCCCCCAAAACGGATAGGCACTCCGGTACGGAGGACTGCACTATAATCGTTCCCATATGGCTATGAACCCCAAGGCCGACTGGTTTTTCGACAAGGACACGCCGTGGAAGGAGGCCTACCGGCGCCTGCGCACCATCGTGCTCGATTGCGGGCTCACTGAGGACCTGAAGTGGGGCTGCCCGTGTTACAAGAACGTGGTGCTGATCCATGGGTTTAAGGAATATTGCGCACTGCTGTTCCATAAGGGCGCTCTGCTGAAGGATGCAGAACGTATGCTGGTGCAACAGACCGAAAACGTACAGGCGGCCCGGCAGATCCGTTTCCGAAGCGTGGACGAAGTGAACCAGCGGGAACGCGCATTGAGCGAGTACATCCGCGAGGCGGCGCAAGTGGAGATGGCGGGCTTGAAGGTGGCGCTGAAAAAGACGGTGGAATTCAAGATGCCTGAGGAATTTGCACTGAAGTTGAAGGCGTCGCCCGCGCTGAAGAAGGCTTTCCAGGCGCTGACACCGGGAAGGCAACGCGGCTACCTTCTGCATTTCTCATCGGCGAAGCAGAGCGCAACACGTGTGGCAAGAATCGAGAGGAACGTGGAGCGGATCATGGCGGGGAGAGGCTTGGACGACGAAGCTTCGAGCTGAGTGGCGCGTAACTCGGCTGGAGAGCGTTCTGACGCTTCCCATCGCCGTGCGGTTGGGATTTCTCGCGGTCCGCGCAGCACCGTTAACGCCTAGTCATTTTTCCGCCGATAGAGGCAGTGTAGTTCGATCGGTTGGTGTCATGGAGAAATATGGTTGTCTATGCTGGATACCAAGGCGGCATGGCCGGCTACAAGATTTTGTGCCCGGCCTTCCGTCAGGGACGTCGCACACCAATGCGCCTGATCCTGCTCTGCCTGATGTTCGCATCCACAGTTGTGGCTGACGAGCCGATTGGCGCGTGGACAGGTCCTTATCCGCTTTGCGATGGTCACGCCGAAGTCTTGAAGCAGGAGCCGATGAATCTGCCTGTGCGGTTCTCGACGTCAAACGCAAAACTGAAAGCAGTGTTTGCGCGCGCCATGAGCTTTTGGGCCAGCATCCTGGAAATGGACTGGCATGAGGAAGATAGCCAGGCTTGCGCGATTCAAGTCCTCGACGGCGATGCTGGCCTTTTCAAGCCGGGCGAAGCTGCCCGCGCCCAGTTTCCCGGGACGCCTGTGTTTCAGGGCTGGATCGCCTTCAATCCAAGATTTTCGTTACCGGCGAATGAGCTGTATTTGACCGCCGTCCACGAGTTGGGGCATATGCTGGGGTTGCCGCATAGTTCGAATGCGTACTCGGTCATGTATTTCCTGGCTCTGGATGGACCGGTTTTCGTCGATGGCGCTGACCTTGCGGCGCTGGCGGCGCGGCATCGATTGCGATCGGTGGCGGCGAGCGGAGAAGGCTCCGCAGCTACCCGTAAGGCGTGGAAACGGGTATCGCCTTAACAGGCGGTGGCCGAAGTCGCGGAGCCCGATTTTGCAGGCGAAACCGCCCCATTAGCGCTAAGATACCACGGAAGGCCGATTAACAATCCAATACCGCTCGTTTTTCAGTTCGGTTGTTCATTGAGTTAGTTTTCGCACAGGCGAAGCCTCCTTCGCCAAGGCTTCCGCCTTCGCTAACGCTTCGGCGGACAAGACGGCGGACGGGTCGCCTGCGCCACCCTCGGACATCAAACAACTCAAAGGGTGAGGCAAGAGATTCACCTGCCCGCGCGAAAAACGAGTGGCCTTGGATTACCAATCTGCCCACAACTACTGAGAAACAAAGTGGTTTACTCCACCTTCAGATTGAAGCGATAACCACGCGCGCGAGCAGGCAACGTCGCGGCCGTCTCCGCACGCATGCGGACCACCAGCCGTTGAGGAGCGTCGCCAAGATAAGTTCCTGTGATGCGTCCCTTCCAGAGGCGGTATTCAAGAACGCGGCCGCGCCACGCCAGACGATGTCCAAATCCGCGCCGTTCAAATTCGGGCGTGACGACGGGCGACAGCACAACGCTTCCATCGATGGCGAACTCCACTCCAAGGAGGAACCGTTCCACGATGCGGATCAGGTTCGCCGGATATTCGCAATACTTTTCCACGCCGTGGCCACCCTTGGGGCCGTAGCGTTCGCGCCAGTAGTATCCGCCGGTGCGGCCAACTTCGCAGACACGGCGCACCGATTCGAGCAGCCCCTCGGCATCGCCCATTCGCGCCCTGGCCTGGCACTCGAGGTACCACACGCGTCCCATCGCCGCGAGATCCATGCGGTCCGGATAAGAGAACTCCCACGCTGCGTATTTATCGGGTTCGGTGGCGATGCCTGCCGGCATGCCACCGTAGTAGAAGAGCTTCTCGTTCTTCACGCGCGGCCAAAGTTGCGCGGCCTGCTCTTTCGTAGCCGCGCCGAGCGCGAGCGCCGCCCAATCCGCATCGGTATAGCCGTGGCTGGTAATCAGACCGTGCTGCGGATGGCGGTATTCGGCGAAGCGGTCCTTCACCCAGAACCGCTCGACAAGATTGAGGCGGATGCGCGCAGCGATCATCTCCATGCGCGCTGCACGCTCGGGATTGCCCGTGGCACGATTCAACGCAGCGGCGCGGCGGAAGGCATCGATGGCATGTGGTTGCGTGACACCGTCGCAATCGAGCCGCGACGGACGCTCCACGTAATAGCCTCCGCCTTGCACTGCGCCTTCAGGGGTTGTGAGCGATTCGAGGAAATCCGCGGCAAGGTTTACTGAATCCATCTGCGCGCGGAGCCATGCCAGATCCATAGTGCGGCGGAAGATCACATCCGCATTCTGTATGTAGGTTGGGCTGGCCAACGCGGCGAGCGGATTGCCTGGCACCCAGTGGTGGTACAGACCGCCGTTGGAAGAGACGGTGGTTGTGTAGCCGGCGGGACCAATGGACTTGCCGGGTTGCGACGGGAGAATCGCCAGGGGCAGGTTGCCGTCTTCGCGCTGGAACTTTCGCACATATTCCCAATTCGCTTTGGCCGTTTCCACCTGGCCGAGGCAGAGCAGCGCGTCCGCGAGTTGATGGCCGTCGAGCGACGGATAGGAGTTGCCGTATCCGAAGCCGCGCCCGTCGGCGCAGACGGAGAAGTAGCCGGGGAAGACGCTTGGGTTCACGGAGGCCAGCACGTTCTGGCGGGCTGCCCTTTCGTAGGCTTCCACGATCAGCGGGTCGGGCAGTTCCGGGGTGGACCAGGTGGGAGATTCAGCGGCTGCTGTTGCCGCGGCGAGGCTGCCGAGCATAGTGCGGCGCGTGATGGTTGCTGCGTGTGGTTGGCTGGCGTTCATTTCCTGCATATACTTTCTCATGAACGCAGGCTGCGGTGAGTTTGGGTAGGCCAGTCGAAACCGTCCCATGCCACATTCATGGCTGGTTGCCGCGGCTCAATGATTTTCTATTCGGGCGGATTCTGAGGAACGCTCGCACCTCGACGGGAAGCCGGCAGGCGGCAACAGCTTTACTTCCCCAGGCCGGCGCTTCGTCCATATCGGCACATACGAGGATCCAGAAGCAGCCGATGAATTCCTTGGCTTCGATGTAGAGGCAGCCGGTGATGGAGACCTTGCCGCCTGGCTGCTTGCGCAGCGATTTAGAGAGGCTTGGCGGTTCCAGGCCGCCGGCGAAGAAGCGGGTGCCTGCGGCATCCATTTCCTGGTTGCGTGCGCCGATTTCGCGAATCATCTCGTCGACTTCGAGCGGCGGGGTGCGCTGCCCGGCCTTCATTCAAACGTAGAACGGCCAGAGCCGAATTCGACAAGCTACCAGGAGTCTTTATCTCAACTTGGGAGGCAAAGCCCGCGCATTCCGGCGGCTAGAGCGGCTTTGAGCAGGTTGAACCTTTCAGGGCAGGAGAATTTCGCGAAGGGCGCGCGGCTGGAAAAGATCCATGCCGCGCGCCAGAGAGTCTAATAACGACTATTGCGAGCCGTCATTTTTCGCCCAGTTAATGAACTTTCCGGCCACTGAAGCGCCGAGCTTTTGCCCGGCCTGGTTATCCATTTCGAAGTGGAGCCCGGCCCAAATGCGGGAATCTCCGGCCTCTTTGCCTACGGCCCTGATCTGATCCGCCCGTGTGGGGAAGAGGTAGGCGAGCATCTCTGCTCGTGCGGCTGAAAAAGTCGAGTGGTTCGATGGGTAGCTCGGGAAGTTGGGAACGGCGAACAGCGGAATAATACCGGTGTCGAGCTGGTGCGGGCGAATATACCAGTAAGTGAACTTACCGTCCTGACTGGCGATGAAGGCGTCGAAATACGCTGCGGCTACAAGTGCGTACACGCGTGCAGCCCGCGGTGGATTCTGATCGAGTTTGTCTTCAGCCATCCACCGGTCGGCGAAATTGAATTGCCACGTTTGCAGTCCTTCATTGCCTTGCCAGTAATAGGCAATTTCATTGGAGTTAAACGAGCGAGGGTAAGTCCTGACGTCCGTTGCCTGCTGTTTCACTTCCGCGGAATCGCACGCCGGCGGCGGCGGAGGGCGGAACTCATTTTGCGAGTTCAGAAGGAGTGGGTTCCATTTCGCGGCTGCGATGAAGAGCGGGTTCGCGCCGATCCACATGCATTTGCCTGTCGGAACCACCGTTGAGGGGATTGCGTTGGAACCGTCTGCACGAGCCTTTTCAATCACGCGGTCGGCTACCCGTTTACCCAGGTCCAAGCCGGCGAGGTAATCGCTGGGGAACTCGGCGCCGGCGTATAGCCTGGATCTTCCGGCCTCCTCCGCCAGGGACTGGAATGAAGCCGCCTCTGCCGGAATGAAGTAAGCCAGAACGGCCGCCGCCGCAGCCGCCGTCGCAGCGTAATCGGAAGGATAGGAAGGGCTCCGCGGCACTTGCACGGCCGGGCTGAAAGTGGGGTCAAGCTGAGAAGGACGCTGCCGGTTGTAGGCGTACTTGGCATCCCATGCCGCGATAGTTGCGTCATACATCGCCATGGCCATGTAGGTTTGAACCCGATGCGCGTAGCCTGTAACCGGCTGGCCCGCTATGATTCGTTTTGAGAGGATGTCCATCCAGCGGTAACTTGGCGCCCCAGCGTCCCAGAACGCGATCTGTTCGGCAATCTTGGGATTATTGCGGACAGCCGCCATACTTCGCAGCCAATCCAATTCTCCATTGGTTGCCTCGGCATCGGGCGGCGGCGCTGCACGGTAGTCTTTCCCCGATGTGATTGCCCAGGTCTTCCAGGCGCCTGCTTTGGGTTCAATCTGGCCAGTGGTTTGTGGCAGTGCCGGCAAACACGCCAGCAGCCCTATTGATATGAGATGATTCAGTTTCATTGTCTTTCCCTTTGATTTACGCTTGCGGACTTTACGGCAACTTTAGAAAATCGTAGAAATCACCCGGGATTTCAGGCTTGAGCCTTGTGCCGGTGAACGAGCCACCAGGAATTGTGGCGGTCACTTTTCCAGCCGCGTCCATGATGACTACTTCCTGGGTTCCTTTGAGGGTCTGGCCATCGGGACTCAGTTGGACATTGATGCGGACCTTGGAAATGGTTGTCAGGGTACGCGCCTCGTTGAAGCTGAAAACGAACCCCGTCTGCAGGAACTTGCGGTCGCCAACGCGTATCCAGATCCCGTGGCCGGCCGTCTGCGTACCATCGGCGTTGACGCCGATAACGGTGCCATCCGAATGATACGTCTCCAGGTGCAAAAGGATGGCGGTTTGACCTGGACGGCGTAGTTCAAATAGCCAGGTCCCCTCCAGCGTTTGATGAACCGTGGGTACGGCCTTCTCCGGGGATATGATTGTATCGGTTAGTGTCTGGGCATGCATCAAGTTGGTGCAGCCGAAGAGTGCCGTAAGAACGGTCCACATCGAAATCATGTTTTTGAGTTTCATTGTGTTTTCCTTGTCTCCTAAGGGCGCTTGGCTGCCCTTCTTGTGTGCATTAGCGGGATTGACGGGATAAGTCCGCAAAGAAAAGAGGAAGATTGTTCGGGATTGTGAGTTACTCAATGAAAAAACCCGGAACCACGCAGGGGCCGGATTGGGCTGACCTTGTAACTTGTGGAAGGTATACTAACGCGGTGAAGACCGTTGGATCGATAACCTCGATTGTCGCAGCCGCTATTACTTCGGCAACCAACCGGAACAAGCGCAAGTTAGAGTGATAGGCTGTTCTTGTGAAGTTCAGATTATTTGGGAAGCAAGCTCACAAATCGTGAATCCCGACGGAGTTCCGGCAATAGTTCAGGAGTGTTTTGGAGTTCTGTAAGCATGTCCGCCGGCGCATCTTTCAAAAGCCGTAGAGCCGCATCGAAATCGTGAATCAACCCGTAGGTTAGTATAAGCCGCTTACGAGTGTTAGATTGAAGCCTTCCTGGAACCGCTAGAGCCTCCGCTGCCATGGTTCGAGCTTCGCCCATGCTTCCCAAATTTGCAAGATAAAAGGCGCTCCAGGCGACATGTTCCGAATCCTTCCGGTTTCTGAACAGTGCCATGGCGTCCCCAAAGCCCAGGACAAACATGTGGTCTGCCTTCGACTGGAGGTTTAGGTGCCGATACGCAGCTCCAAGTCTAGCCCAGCTTGTATAGGTGACTCCCTTGCGGTTGGCCTCTTCATAAGATGTGGCCGCCATGGCGTACTGTCCTGACAGGAATTGCAGATCTCCGAGCAGTTCGAGCGAGGCAGCGGACCTTCTGATGAGCAGGCATTCGGAAACGAGAGGTGCCGCTTCTGCCTGGCGGCCAAACCTTAAGTACAAGTCCGCGAGACCAAGTCTGGGGTGTGCTACTTGTGGACGTAGATGCATTGCTTGCAGAAAGTACCGTTCAGCTAGTTTGAAATTCCGGAGATCGGAGTAACACACAGCCGCTAAGAGGTACGGCCTAAAGTAGCCAGGATTCACAAGAAAGGCCGATTGAAAGGCCGCTTCCAATTCCTGGGGCCGGTCGAGTTGCCTTAGCGCTTGGCTCATCATCATGTAAGGCAGTGCTTCCTTCGGACTAAGTATTGCCGCCCGCCTGAAATCACGTAGTGCCTGCTCATACTGGCCCTCGGCGAGGTTCAGCCTCCCCGAAATCAACTGCACTGAGGGCGATTCCGGATCGAATTGCTCGGCGCTGGCAAGCGCGGTCAATGCTTTGCCAAGCTGGGACCGGTCTCCAAACACGTTCCGGACCATTAGCAGAGCCTCGGCCATTCCAACGTGTCCCAGTGGCGAATCGTGCAGCGCTGCAATCACCCGCTCGAAATATGGAATTGCCTCCGCAGCCTTCACAGGTGTGACACGTGTGTAATAGAGCCCTTTCAGAAAATCGGCAGTGGTCTCGCTATTCAAAGGTTTCGGCGCCGGCTTGCCCCGAAGTGCGAACTGACCGCTGACGATCGCGGATATGTTTGTTTGAGCGGAAAATAAGGCATGTGCCAAGCTAGTGGACTGGGCCGCCTCCGATTCGAAGGAACGTAGCGATTTCTTGCTTCGAGAGTCGAACAACTCAAATAGTATTGAGGTATGCTCACCGATGCGGCGAACTTCCAATGATATACCGTGAGTGGCTCCGTACACTTCATTCGCATCGTCCAGGGTGTTCACCCCGTCCTGAGAGGCTTGTCTGGCTGAAATGACAGAAAACGGGCGATTCACTGGGCGCAATGAGGATAAACAGTCTGACAAGCCTTCAACAAACCCTTGGATCAAAATTTCTTCATTCCACGGGAATTTGCGCCAAGGAGGTAAGAGCACCAGGCAGACCGGCGTAGTCGGATTCCATCTCTCGCTGGCGAAAGTAGCAGCAAGTCCGGCCGAGAGAACCCCGCCGATGCCCCCCAGGATCCAGCGCCGGGATCTGCCTCCGCCTAGGGCCACGCCTACTTCAGCGGCGGATTGAAACCGCTTCGCTGGGTCTGGATCGAGGCAAAGCAGAATAATCGAGCGGATTTGCTCGCGAACTTCTGGAACATCCGGTGTTGATTCCAACCGATCTTTCCAGCTGGCCTTATAAGAAAAGGGCTTATACCCCAAAGCCATCTCGTAGAGAATTACGCCTAGAGCGTAAATATCAGATTGCGCACTCGCCTGCTGTCCCTTCCACAACTCCGGCGCGATATAGGCCGGCGTTCCTCGCGTTTGGCTGCTAAATATGTCACCGCTTTGGGCAATGCCGAAGTCCATGATCACGGCCCGCGCCTTGCCTGACTTGTCAGTTGACAGCATCACGTTGCCCGCTTTGAGGTCGCGATGGGTCACACCCTGCGCATGGATTGCCTGGAGCCCGGCGCAGATCTGACGCGCCAGTTCCGTCCCCTCGGCAGTTTCCAGCCAGCGTGGAGGCGCGTTCATCAGTCGCGATGCCAGCGTTTCTCCCTCTAGAAACTCCATGGTGAGAACGTCAACTTCTCCGCTATTGGTTTCGACGGTGTGAATCTCAAATACCCGGCACACGTTGGGATGGGTAACACGCAGCGAACTCAATGCTTCGGGAGAGAGGCGGCGCCGATACTCAAAGCGTGGGCATTTCAGGGCAATGCGGTGACCCAGTTTTTCGTCCCGGACCTCGTAGACAACGCCCATCCCGCCTTCCCCTGCCACGCGGATGATTTGGAAGCGCTTCATGACCATCTCGCCTACTGCAAAGGGACGATCTAATTGCTCTGGCAGGGTCACCGGGGTTAACATAAAGCCATTCAGCTTTTGCTCCCACGCAATGCGGCGTGTTACCTCTGAGAATAAGTCGCTGTTTTGCCGGCACGTCTCGCGCAGGAATGGCTCGCGCTCCTCTTCCGGAAGCGACATTGCGGCCATGAATATTGCAATAATCAGGTCGTCTTTTGATTGTCCGCTGGTTTCGTTGGCCGCCATTGCTGTTTCTCCGCATTTTCGAACAACCATATGCGCGCGTCCTGCCAGCGAACCTGCATGGACCGCAGCGGCATGCCAAGAATTGCGGCCGTCTCTTCGTCCGTCGTGCCGAAGAAAAACTTCAATTCGACAATGGAACACTCGACGGGCATTTTCTCCCGCATGCGGTCCAGCAGTTCGTTGATCGTTAAGGCAAGCTCACTCTTGCCGCGAGTTGCGATGACCCGTTCCGGAAGACCGGTCAGGGGCAACACATCCAGATGTGGGCGGCTTCTAGCGTAGTCGATTAATTCACGGCGCATGGCTGTTGCCGCAATAGCGAAAAAATGTCCACTATCCCGCAAAGAAAGTTTTGCACCTGTCAGCCGAAGGTACATCCGGTTGACAAGTTCGGTTGCTTGCAATGTGTGGTCAGGCCGCTCGCCATTCATCATATGTTGAGCGAGCGCGCGAAGGTCCGGCATTACGATCTCATAAAGTCTGTTTTCCGCTGCCTTGTCGCCTTCGCGTACCTGTTGCAGGAGCATTGTAACTTCGTTATTGCCGGATTCCATAAGTTTCCTTGCGGAGGTATTTGGGAGTATAGCAGATTAGTCTGACCGGAAATTTGCAGGATGGTCTCTTACTGCGCGGCGGCAAGATCTATCACTGCGAATATTCAGGTGACATCGGGACCAATGGACTGAGTGTCCCCAAGGTGGAACAAGCACATCCATCCAATCGGCGTCGAAAGAGCCGCTAGTCAGGAACTTCACGCTACGCCGCAGACTCGGCAGCGCCTTTGCCTTTTATGCTTCCGATGCGACCGGCGAGGCGCATACCGATGGAGGGATTCAACGGCATGCCGCCGTTTCCCGGCGCGTAGTTCTACACGCCGCATTGTCCCGCTATCTTTCCAAAAGAATGCTTCAACCCTTTCACTTTGTGCCGGCTCTGGCCGATAAGACAAATCAAATGGAATCTTTTTGTCGACTGCGATTTAGTAGTCCCGTGGCTCTCACTCTGTTGATTTGCGCCACAAAACAGGCCGTAGGCCAGACCGCTGTCCCGGATACGGAACTGCCAAACCGGTGGTGGGTGTCTGGCGAGATCGACATCATTGGGCAACATCAGCCCTACTTTCGCGCGCTCTACTCCGGACCCAACAGCCTGCCGCCAGAAAAAGCGTGGTCCAGTTCACGCCAACTGACGCTATTTGCGGGCCTGCGGCTTACCAGATCTACCGAGGTTCTTGTGTCTGTGGAATCCGCAGTCGAGGCGGGGGTATCCCGCACTTCGGACATTGCCGGAATCACGAATCCGGATGCCGCCCGCAGTCCGTCACTCGGCAGCAAGCCCTATCTTGCCCGCTACATGATTCGCCAGGTGATTGGACTTGGCTCTGCGCGTACGGAACAGAATCCGGGCCCAATGGGACTCTCGAGCGATCTTCCGCAGCGGCGGCTTGAATTCCGCTTTGGGAAGTTGAGCACGGCGGATTTTTTCGACCTCAACGCCATTGGCAGCGAGAGCCGATTGCAGTTCCTGAACTGGACTACCGATAACAATGGAGCTTACGATTATGCGGCCGACACACGGGGATACACGTTCGGGGCTCTGGCCGAATATTACGACCGCGCCTGGACGCTCCGCTTCATGGAGGGCCTGATGCCAACCGTGGCCAACGGCTTGATATTAGACTGGAGCATTCCCCGCTCCCGCTCGGAGAATATTGAGTTGGAGATCCGTGGCGCTTCTTTGCTAGCGCGCTCCCCTACCTTGCGACTGCTGGGCTATGCCAATCACGCCAAAATGGGAAGCTACCGCGATGCGATTGGCAACCTTTCAGCCTCGCCGGGGTCCAAACCCGACGTCGCTTCGACAGCTAAGAGGGCAGCTTTGAAGTATGGTTTCGGCATCAATCTGGAACAGCACGTTACCAGTTGGTTGGATGCCTATGGCCGATGGGGGTGGAATGAGGGGCGCCATGAGTCGTTCACGTGTGCGGAGGCCAACGGCTCCATTTCCGCCGGAGTGCGTTTGATGGGCGAGAAATGGCACCGCCGGCGCGATGCGATCGGCGTGACGGTTGTCTCCAATTCCTTGTCCGGTGACCACCGTCGCTATTTGCAATTGGGCGGGAATGGCTTCCTGCTGGGCGACGGCGATTTGAATTACGGCAGAGAACAGATCACTGCGATGTATTACCGGTACTATTGGGGACGTGGCATTTCCATTTCCCCGGATATCCAGAGAATTGTACATCCCGGCTACAACCGGGATCGCGGTCCCGTCTTTGTGGCCTCGCTCCGGGTGCATGTGAACATTGACCGCACTACATTGGGTTTCCGTTAATAGCCTGTGGCACAAGTCCGGCAGGCTGCTAGCGGATCGACATTTTATCCAGCGCTTCTCCGCCGGTCTGTAACTTCACAGTACCCGCTTTGAACCCATTTACCTGAAGCATGTAAGCGACAATGTTGGCATAGGTCTCCTCCTGCAGCGAGGCGGGCGCGGCCGGCGGCATGGTTTTCGTATGGGTGTAAAACGCCCGGACGGTTTTGCCGGTCCACTTATTCTTGAAGTATTCGCCGGCCAGGGGCGGGCCGAACGTGCCGTTGGTCAGCGTGTTGCCATGGCAGACGGCGCAATTGGAATTGAAGGCCGTCTTTCCCGCTGTGGCCTGCGCGGAGGTGAACTGCGGGGGAATGCCTGCCGTGACGCCGTCAGACGTGGCCAGGCCTGCCGTGGAAGTGGTCTGGTCAGCGCTGGGCAAAGCTCCCGGTGCGCCGCTCCCCTCGCCCGCATAAGTAAAGGCCAGGATCGCTCCGGGGTTCTGCATCTTGCCGGTCGCTCCGCCGCGCAGCGACTCGGCCAGGCCGCCCGGATCAGTGGCGATGTAAATGGTCCTGCCATCGGGACTGATGGCCGTATCGCGATAACGGTTATCAGACTGGAAGTAACGCCAAAACCGGCCGGCCGCAGTCTTGCCGTCGGCAGTCAGCGGAAGCACATAAAGCGACCCGCGCTTTAGCGTGGTCACCAGCAGCACTTTATCCCAGCCGGGAATGCCAGTGCGGCCCGAAGAATAGTATTCGATGCTGGAAGCGCCCACGGTAGGCCAGCAGATGAAATCAACGCCCTTGCACGCCGGATCGTGAAAATTGTAGCCCGTGGGCACAGTGAACATCGTGGCAATCGGCTCTACGAAGGGCTGCTTGAAAGCCGATTCTGGCTCGCGCGGTACCGAAGGATGAATCGCCAGATCGCTGAAAGTCAGTTGCGAGCAAGGCGTCGAGGCCTCAGCCCAGCGTGCGTACTCATAGGCCTTGCCGTCCTGCATACCGGCGACATTCGGCCAGCCATAGTTGGCGCCCGGCTTCAGGATATTGACCTCGTCATCGGTCTTCGGTCCCTGTTCAGAGGCATAGAGGGTGCCGTCCGGACCGAAGTCGATGCCCTGCATATTACGGTGCCCGTAGGTATAGACGTGGCTGACAACGCCGGCCAGCTTCGGATTGTCGGCAGGGATTGAGCCATCCAGGTTGAGGCGCAGCGATTTGCCGACGTAGGCGGAGTACACTTTGCGGCTGATCTCACTCTGCGACGGCAGGCGCTGTGCTTCGATAGGCGCGCAGAAATTGCCGAGTTGATTGTGACCTTCGTCGCCGAGGGTGAGGTAGAGCTTCCTGTCAGGACCAATCTTCAGACGCCCTGCGACGTGGTCATTGCCGACCGGCAAGCCTGCGATCAGGTCGACTGGCTGCGATAGCTTGCCACTTGTTTTGTCGTAGGTAAGCCGCACGACCTTGCCATAGAAATATCGATAGGGGCTCTTCGGATCGGGGAAGAAGGGGCTGGCTTCCCTCGTTCGGTCCACGTAAGTGTAGGCCGCATAGACATAGTTGTTGCCGTTGTCTTTCAGCAGGTCAGGGTGCAGCGCCATGCCCAGCAAGCCGTCCTGGCCGCCGGGCGCGGAGACCTCGTCAATCATGATCGCAACGTTTGCGCGGCCGGTGGCCGGATCGATGCGTGTGATCCGCTTGCCTGTCCGCTCGGTCACCCAAAGCATGTTGTCCGGCCCCCAAGTCATCTCCCATGGGCCGGCAAGCCCGGAGATCAAAACACTTTTACGAAACTCTTTGGTTCCGCGCAGGACCGTCTCCGGCCCGTCCTGCGCCCCGGCCGACGCGAAAAACAGAAAAGCCAGCGGTAACAGCATCGTGGCGGCGGAATAGTTCTTGTACATGGGATTATTCATGATTCGCTCATCTATTATCGTACGCGGGACGGCATGGCACGAAGCTCAGACTTCCTGATCCCGAAGAACCGCTTATTACCGTGCGCGGCTCGGTCAGCAGCAGGCAACGCCAACCGAGCCGAGCACGTTAGGAAGCGGTTTTGGCTCATGCCATTTTCCGTCGAGGCCAGGATGTCTGAAGCTGCTAAAAAAGAATGAACAGATACGCAGTTCAGGGCATACTGAAATAAGGACATGTTTCGAATCGGCCTCATCCAATGGACAATCGTAGTTTTCCTTCTACTGGGCTGCGCCGTCACGGCCCCGGCGCAAGGGTCGGATGGAAAGATTCAGATTGAAGTCAAGGACCCGTCGGGGGCGGCGATGCAAGCATCCGGGCGGCTGAAAAGCGTTCCATCCGGCATGGACCAAGCCTTCCGTACCGATGCCAAGGGAGCGTATACCTTCGCCAATTTAAGTTATGGCCGTTATGTGCTGCAGGTCTCCAGGCGCGGATTTGCCTCTCAATCCAGACCGCTCGAGGTGCTCGACGCAAAGCCCGTCTTGAGCACTGTCAAAATGCAGATTGGTCCATCGTCGGAGAAAATCGATGTGGTCGCAATGACTCCGCTTGGTGGAACGGATTTGGAGTTGCGGCAGATCCCGGCGCCTGTGCAGAGGGTTACCAGCCAGGATATCGAAAACAGCGGCGCTCTGGACCTTTCCGCGGCGCTCAACCAACGCCTGGGAGGCATCAACATCAATGAGAGTCAGGGCAATCCATACCAGCCCGATGTGAACTACCGCGGCTACACCGCCTCGCCGCTGCTGGGCACGCCGGAAGGGCTCTCTATTTACATGGATGGCGTGCGCCAGAATATGCCGTTCGGCGACACCGTAGCCTGGGACCTGATCCCGCGAATTGCCATTCAGGAGGCTTCGCTCATGCCTGGCTCCAACCCCCTTTTCGGGCTGAACACGCTGGGCGGAGCGATTTCGCTTACCACCAAGGATGGCAACACCCGCGCCGGCAGTTCATTGGAAGTGAATGGAGGAAGCTTTGGACGCAGAGCGGTGGCGTTCGAGCATGGCGGAGCCAATAAGCGCGGCTGGAACTGGTATGTTGCCGGCAACCTGTTTCATGAGGACGGCTGGAGAGTTGCGTCACCTTCCAACGTTCGCCAGGTGTTTGGCAAAGTGGGCTGGCAGAACACTCGGACGCAGGTTTCACTGTCCGGCGGTTACGCGGACAACGAACTCGCTGGTAATGGCATGCAGGAGATGCGGTTCTTAGCCCGCGACTACACCAGCGTCTACACCCTGCCGGACATCACCAACAATCGCTCGCCGTACTTCAACCTTACGGTGCGTCATGCCCTGAGCGAGAAAGTAACTCTGTCGGGGAACGCCTATTTCCGGTACATGCGCACGGACACGTTCAACGCCGACCTCAACAATAACTCGTTTGACCAAGCTGTTTATACGCTCAGCGCGGCGGACCAGGCCGCGCTCAACAAGGCTGGCTACAAAGGCTTCCCAACCGGCACGCTGAGCGCCGCAAACACTCCGTTTCCTTTCTGGCGTTGCATTGCGCAGGCCCTTCAGTTAGCCGGACCGGCCGATAGGTGCGATGCCAGCGAGACCCACACGTTCACGAAGCAGCACAACTACGGATTCACCCAGCAGGTGACGTGGAATTCGTCTCCGGGCGGCAATCGCAATCAGTTCGCGGCTGGCCTGTTGGCCGATTTCAGCAGCTTGACTTTCCAGCAATACCAGCAATTCGGGTACCTGAATCCGGATCATCTCACCGTCACAACGGTGAACGCGTTTGCAGACGGCTCGACAAACTCGAGCGGCGTTCCGGTCGATACCAGAGTGAATCTGCGCGGACTGCCCAGCACCTTTGGCCTGTTTGTGACTGACACGCTATCGCTGGGAAAGAAGTGGACCCTGACATCTTCAGGCCGCTACAATCGCACGCGCATCGACAATAGTGACCGCCTTCCCGCTGGAAGCGCCGGAGGCCGGGGTTCGCTGAGTGGCCAGTACGTTTACGGGCGGTTCAATCCGTCGGCGGGCGTCACATTCAGTCCTCTTGCGGCCTTGAACCTTTACGCCAGCTACAGTGAAGGCAGCCGTGCTCCGACGTCGATCGAACTCGGTTGTGCCGACCAGAATCATCCATGCAATTTGCCGAATGCGCTGGTCAGCGACCCGGCGCTGAAAGAAGTCGTCACCAGAACAATCGAAGCAGGCGTGCGTAGCGGTCAGGAGCAGAAACTCAATTGGAGCGCGGGCTGGTTCCGGGCGCAGAACTACGACGATCTGTTGTTCGTCTCGTCGCCGCAAACCGGCTTCGGCTATTTCAGGAATTTTGGCAAGACACGCCGGCAAGGGTTGGAAACGAGCGTGAGCCGGAGGTTTAAGAGCCTGATGCTTGGAGCGAACTACACGTTTGTTGACGCCACCTATCAGAGTCATGAGACCATCGATGGGTCCAATAACAGCTCAAACGATGCAGGCAAACCAGGGTTCGATGGCAACATTCAGATTTTTGCCAGCAACCGGATTCCGCTCATTCCTCATCACATCGGGAAGGCCTTTGCGAATTACCAGATCACCTCGAAGTTTCTGGTGAACCTGAATTTCATCGCGGTTTCCAGTTCCTACGCCAGAGGCAACGAGAACAACCTGAGTCAGCCCGACGGCAAATTCTATTTAGGCCCCGGTTCATCGCCAGGATACGGTGTAACCAACCTCGGCGCTCACTATCAGGTGCACCGGCGCTTGCAGTTCTTTGTGCAGGTCAACAATCTTTTCAACCACCATTACTACACGGCAGCGCAATTGGGCTCAACGCCGTTCACCAACAGCGGGACGATTGCGATCCGTGCGCTGCCCGCGATTAACGGTGATTATCAGGTGGTGCACTCCACCTTCTATGCGCCTGGCGCACCGATTGGCGCATGGGGCGGAATGCGGTTGAAGTTCTAGCCAGATCTCGATCGCGGAATTTCGGGTGAAGATCCCACGATTTTGCCGAGGCCGGCGTTCCGCTGAGCGGGGCGCGGCAGCGTAAGTCTCCAGTGTCAGATCTCCTGATGTCATGCGGCGATTTTCGCATTGCGTGGAATTCGGATTGAGCCCGGACAACCGCTCCCTGACGGTCGCGGCTCGGTGGCATGGGAATCTACCGAG
>CAIRSA010000539.1 GCA_903881085.1 uncultured Acidobacteriia bacterium | reverse complement strand
CGCAATGCCCCAATGAATCGCTTACCAAATCGGAAGCTCGCCTAATCAACGCAATGTAAGCGACATTGGAATGGCATTCTGCCGGCGAGTGGCACTCGCCCCCACCTCACTCCCATCCCACTCCGAATCGGAGTACAATAGGATCAATGCCCGTGCGCGCAAGAAAAACCAAATTCCAAGCCGACCTCGCCCCAGCCGAAGATCGAGCCCTGCGCCTGCTCAAAGAAGAACTCCAACTCTCCAGCAACACTGACTTCCTAGCCGACGCAGTGGCCCTCTACCGCTGGGCAGTTGCCGAGCGCCGCCAGGGCCACCGCATCCTAAGTGAAAGCAGCACCGGAGAGCGCAACGTCCTCCTGTTCCCGCGCCTGGAACGCGTAGCCCCGGAACTCGCCCTACCGCAGGTGGACCTCAAATGGACGCCGCAGAAGTTGGAAAGCCTAGTCGAACTCACCACCGCCGGCCAGGCCCCCCAACCCACCGAAGCCCTGCTCCAAGCCTTGAGGGACTAAGTGGCCATCGTAATCCGCCGTCTCCATGAACTCGATCAGGTGGAGCATTTCGATTGTGCGACGAACCGCTCAACAACTACCTGAAACGCCATGCCTGGGCCAACCAGTCAAAAAGCTCCATCGGAATCACCTATGTTGCCATTGATGACGCTGCCCCAGCAGAAACGAGTCTGTCGGAAACGAGTCCATCGATCGTGCTCGGCAACTTCACCCAAGCAATGGCCAGCGTCCCACGCGATCAGTTCCCCAAGAAACAGAAACCAACCGCTACGGCGAATACCGCACCCAACCGTCAAGCCCTCGGCCTCTGCGAATCCATGCGCCTCCGCCATTACGCCCCCGCCCACCAACAAAACCTAGCCTGGCACCGGGACGTACTGTTCCTAAAGTCCTGAATTAGTCGCTGATTAGAAGAACTTATTCCAGCAAAGATTGGGGATGAATCGCTTCAATTCCTGGAAACCGCACAAATCAGCCACATTGAATGTCAATATCCGGCTAATCCCGTGCAGCCTCATGGCAGCCACCAACCGCGCATCGTGCGAAGGCTTGCCTGAAACCCGGTAGGTGAGAACCAACTCTTCCCGCTCTTCAAACACGTAGGGGTGCTCAGGTAGCAACGCAAAAAAACATTTTAACTTCGTGAGCTCCTGAAACGCCATTTCCGGACTCATCCCCAAGCCATTCGCGCTTGCACACGGGCGAGTTGCCACAGTCCAGAATTCAATAAAGTTCTGCGTCAGCACATGCACCCTCTCATTGCGCTGCCGCAAAACCTCAATCGCCCGAGAAGCGGTCACCCACTGCGGGTGATCAGGATCGGCAATCCGCAGCAGAATATTAGAATCGGCGATGATGGCCATTTACAAACCGCAGTCTTCGTAAATGGACTCACGGCTTATCGCATAATCGTACAGTCCAGGCCCCCCGGTCTTCTTGTGACTCTCGACAAATTCGCGGAATTCGCGAATCCACTCCTCAGCCGTTTCCGGCCCAGGACGTTCGTCCCTCGGTGGCACTCGAAACTCGATCGCCGCTAGCCCCGCATCCAGAATCTCGTCAGCGTTCGCGACCAGTCCAGCCGCAATCGCCTTCTCAACCGCCAGCGCCTTCTCAGGAGTCAAAATGATGGTCATGAGCCCTCCCACTTTCATCTTCACACATCTTTCAAAATCATTTCTCCACCATTTGCAACACTTACAAAAAACGGCCCATCAACTCATCACCCCCGCCATGCTAAAAACCATACGAGGAGGCTCTCATGGGATGCCATTTTTCACCGTCCGCAAACACGCCAAAATCCTTGGCTTACCCAAGGCCAACCCAAGGACCAACAACCCATTCCCCACCAATTCGTTACCCTGTGGATAAATCGCCTTTCTTGGGTTCCCGGGTTAGTTTTCATTTCTTGGGTTCCCGCCTGAGGCGGAGCTCCGCCCGATGTGGGCAGAATGGCATTCTGCGGGCGAGTGGCACTCGCCCAGCCTTGGCGTTGTTCAAGAAGTGGCCGATTACCACTCGTCCCTACACCCGCTTCATCGCCGCCGGGTCCCACTTACACGCCCGCTCCTCGGCCATGCTCACATTGCTAAGCAGGGCCGGGCCGGCGGCGCGATACCCGAACACGCCGTCCTCAATGAACGGCTTGCGCGTCCGAACCGCGTTCTGGAAATTGCGGTGATGCTCCAGATGCATGCTGTACCCTGCCGGAGTGTTGAACACCTCCGTAGTCTCCGGCTGCATGCCAGCAATGCTGGCCGCCTTGCGCGGATAGTCGGCGCGATACTTGGCGAGGAACTTGTCCTGCACCGCTTTGGGGAACGTATCGATGGTGTAGCCGGGGGCTTCTTCACGCGGCTTGCGGGCGATGGTCATGCTGCTCATGCCCACGTTCATGGTTCCTTCGCTGCCAACGAAGCGATACCCGAAGGATTCGGTGACGCCGCCGCTGGCCAGGTTTACGCGCAGCGCCAGTGTGAAGCCGGGGTGCTGCGCGGTCTTCGGATATTCGAAGACGGAGAGCACAACGTCCGCTGCGTCGCGGCCATCCTTCCAATAACGCACGCCGCCTGAAGAGTAAATGCGCGTGGGGCCGAGCGAGTTGGTGGCGAAGTGCAGGCCGCTGAGCAGGTGGACGTAGAGGTCGCCCGCCACGCCGGTGCCATAGTCGCTATAGTTGCGCCAGCGGAACATGCGTTTGGGCTCGAATGCGCGTTTGGGTGCATTGCCCAGGAAGCGGTCCCAGTCTATGCTGGCTTCGGAGGCATCGGGCGGAATCGAATACTGCCACGCGCCGACCGCGGTGTTGCGGTCGAGCCAGGCTTCGACCAGATTTAATTCGCCGATCGCGCCGGAGCGCAAGACCTCGCCGGCCTTGGCGAAGATCATCGAACTGACGTACTGGCTGCCGATTTGCAGAATGCGGCCGGACTTCTGCATCGCCTCAATGACGGCGGGGCCCTCGCTCACGTCGTGCACCATGGGCTTCTCGCAGTAGACGTCTTTGCCTGAGTTCAACGCTTCAATGGTGATGCGCGAATGCCAATGGTCGGGCGTGGCCACGATCACCGCGTCGATATCTTTACGCGCCAGAATCTCGCGGTAGTCTCTCGTGGTGAACAGTTGCTTGCCCCACACTTCCTTGGCGCGCTCGCGGCGGCCGTCGTAGATATCGGCCACTGCCACCAACTCCGTGCCTGGCAGCTGCAGCGCGTAGCGGGTATCGCCGCTGCCCATGCCGCCCACGCCAATGGTGGCGATGCGAATCTTATCGTTGGCCGATACCTTGGCCTGGGGTGCGGCCGCCACGGCGGCGCTGGTCTGGAGAAAGTGGCGTCTGGTTGTTGGCATATCGCTATTATTGTACTGTTGAATGAGCGGTATGAAAACCCCTATCCTTACGGCCCTGGGCCTGCTTGCAGTTTCCTGTAGCGTACCGAAGACTCCCGTGGAGAGCGCTCCTGTCGTGCCAGCAGGCGATGTGAAGATCACGCAGTTCTATGCGGATGCGTCGCGCATTACCGCAGGTGAAAGGGCGATGATCTGTTACGGCGTGGAAAACGCGAAGTCCGTCAAGCTGCAGCCCGATGTGGAGAAACTGGCACCGGCGTTCACGCGCTGCTTCAACGTGACGCCGCAGCGCTCCACTCGATACACGCTGACCGCGCAGGGCTTTGCGGATCGAAGCGTGACTGCTTCGTTTGAGATTGAGGTTGTGGGGCGCGCGCCGGCGTCGTCGCCGCTGCCGGTGATTCACAAATTTGAGATCAAACCGAAGGAGCCTGGCGAAGACAAGCCGCCGACCTTGTGCTATTTCGTGGAAAATGCAGACGCGGTGGAGATCACTCCTAACGGCATGCCCATGAGCGGCGTGCTGCAGGGGTGCTTTTACGTCAACCCGAAAGTGACCACCACTTACACGTTGACTGCCCATGGCGCTGCGGGAAGAACGGTGAGTAAGCAGCTTGTCGTCACGGCGCCGTAGCCAAGCTATCATAGTAAGTACACGAACATGTTTAAGTCCTTATTCGGATCCTCGTCCGGCGACGAGCCCAGTCTGCTGGAGCGCCTGAAATCAGGTATTGAAAAGACCCGCGCCGGTCTGGCGGAAAAACTCGAAGACGTTGTTTCAGGCAAAAAGGAGATCAATGCCGATCTTCTGGAAGAGCTGGAATACGGTCTGATCACGGCCGATATCGGCGTGAAGACCGTGGCCGAAATCCTGGAAACGATTCGCCAGCGCGTGGATCGCAAGCTGGTGAACGATTCCACGGAGATCAAAGGCCTGATCCGCGAGCATCTGCTGGAGGTGCTGGAAGCGAGCGACCGGCCCGTGCCACGCGTGGCGGAACCGCCCGCGGTGGTGTTCGTCGTTGGCGTGAACGGGGCAGGGAAGACCACGACCATTGGTAAACTCGCCCAGCGCTACAAGGACGAAGGGCGCACCGTGCTGTTGTGTGCGGCCGATACGTTTCGCGCCGCGGCTATCGAACAATTGGAAGTGTGGGGCACGCGTACGAACACGGAAATCATTCGTCAGAATCAGGGCGCCGATCCGAGCGCGGTTGTATTCGACGCGCTGCAATCAGCCAAGGCGCGCAAGGTGGATTACGTGATCGTCGATACCGCGGGCCGTCTGCACACCAAAGACAATCTGATGCTGGAACTGGAAAAGATGCGGCGCACGGCGGCTCGTGTGATTCCAGACGCCCCGCATGAAGTGCTGCTTGTGCTCGATGCTGTTACCGGACAGAACGGCCTGGAGCAGGCGCGCAAGTTTACGCAGGCCAGCGGCGTGACCGGCATTGTGCTGACGAAACTCGACGGCACGGCCAAGGGCGGCATCGCCATTGCGATTGCGCGTGAGCTGAATTTGCCTATCCGCTACATTGGCGTCGGCGAGCAGGTGGGCGACCTGCTCCCCTTTGAGCCCGTCAATTATGTATCATCACTCTTCGACTAAATGAAAAACGAATTCATGGACGAGGCGTTCCGGCTGGCCCGGCAGGGCCTGGGCCGCACCAGTCCCAATCCTGCCGTGGGCGCAGTTGTTGTCCGCGATGACCAAATCGTTGGCCGCGGCTTTCACGTGTACGCTGAAAAGACGCACGCCGAAGTGGCCGCGCTTGCGGAGGCTGGTGAGTTGGCGCGAGGAGCCACGATGTTCGTCACGCTGGAGCCTTGCGCGCACGATGGCCGCACCGCGCCGTGTGCCGATGCCGTGATTGCCGCGGGCATCAAGCATGTGGTGGCGGCGATGGAAGACCCCAATCCTCTGGTCTCTGGCGGCGGCTTTCGCAAACTGCAGGCGGCTGGTGTGGCGGTGGAATTTGCTCACCACTACAAGGCCGAGGCGGAAAAATTGAATGAGGCGTTTCTACATTTCATGCGGCGAGGCAAGCCGCTGGTGATGTTGAAATCGGCTGTGACGTTGGATGGCAAGATTGCCGCGCCGGAGGATAACTCAGGCTGGATCACTTCGGAAAAAGCGCGCGCGCATGTGCAACTGGTCCGGCATCATGCCGATTGCATCGCAACCGGCATCGGCACTGTGCTGGCTGACGATTGCCTGTTGAATGATCGCAGCGGCATGGAGCGCAGCCGCCCGCTTTTGCGCATTGTTCTGGATTCGCTGCTGCGCATTCCGCTGCATTCGAAGATGGTGGCCAGTTGCCAGGGCGATCTGCTGGTGGCGACCACATCGGCTGCCTCTGCCGAGCGCCGCAGAGCGCTTGAGGCGAAGGGCGTTGAAGTGCTGGCGCTCGATAGTCACGGCGGGCGGGTGGATCTGCGCCGTCTTGTGGAGACGCTCGGTCAACGCAAATATCTTTCGTTGATGATTGAGGCCGGCAGCAAAATGAACTGGGCTGCGCTGGATGCAGGCATCGTCGACAAGATTCTGTTCTATTACGCGCCAAAGATTTTCGGTGGCACTACTTCGCTGCCCGTTGTGGGCGGCGCGGGACGCAAGAAACGTTCTGACGCGATCCTAATGCGCGATGTCCAGATCCATATCGTGGCGCAAGACGAGTTTGCCGTGGAGGCCTATGTTCACCGGGATCGTTGAGGAGTTGGGGTCCGTCGAATCGCTGGAGCCGCGTGCTGCCGGTTCGCGCCTGTCGATCCGCTGTGAAAAGGTTCTGTCCGATTCGCCCGAAGGGGCGAGCATCGCCGTCAATGGCGTGTGCCTCACCGCTGTGAATCTGCGGTCGAACGGCTTCTCCGCCGACCTTGCTCCGGAGACTTTGAAGCGCACGAATCTAGGTGCGCTGAAGCCCGGCTCGATCGTGAATCTGGAGCGGCCAATGCAACCTTCAGGCCGGTTGAGCGGACACATTGTGCAGGGTCACGTGGATGGTGTGGGTGAGTTCGTTTCGTTCGATGCGCTCGGCGATCAGAACTGGTGGCTGAAGATTCGCGTGCCGCGCGAACTCGATCGCTACGTGGTTTGGAAGGGCTCCATCTGCATTGATGGCATCAGCCTCACCGTGGCGAGTCTTGAAGGCGACATTCTTGGAGTGACGATCATTCCGCACACTTTTCAGAACACGACGCTGCGCGGCTACAAGCCGGGCTCGCACGTGAATCTGGAGTGCGACGTAATCGCTAAGTATGTGGAGAAGATGCTGGCCAGCGTAGAGAAGCCCTCCACGCTGACCCGCGAGAAACTGGAAGCGCTGAACCGGTCGCTATAGGCCGGCGGTCTTCATGCCGGCGCGGACGTAGTCGAGATCGCGTTTCAAAATTGCAATGAACTTTTCCTTGGGGATGTCGAGGTTCGCCTTGCCTGCGTGTGCTTCGCCCAACTCCGGATACTCATAGTGCATCTGCAACGGACCCTGGAATCCATTGGTCTTGAGCATGCTGAAGAACTTTGGATAGTTGACCATGCCCTGGCCAGCGGCGCACCATTCCGGTATCCACGCGCCTTTCGCATTCTTGCCCCACTTGAAATCTTTCAGTGCCACGCCGCGCATCATAGGCGCAGTGAGATTGGCGCTGTTAATCCAGCCGCCGTAGCCGCCTTCGACTGTAGCGTGGCCGATGTCGTAGTTCACGCCGACGTATTTCGTGTCGAGATCCTTTAAGAAATACCACAGGTCCCAGATGGAGGCGCCGATTTGATTGAAGCCGGAGTGCGTGTGATACATGGCGCAGACTCCGTACTGCTTGTTGAGGTCGGCGAGGGCTTTCGACTTCTGTTTGCAAACTTCGAGTTGCGCCGGAATCGGTTTGTTGTCGACGAGTTTGAAGCCGCCCCAGCGGTAGTGTTGCAGGCCGATGGACTTCATCGTCTTCACGATTTCTTCGGCATGGGGCGTTGCGGGGTCGAGGATGTCGGCAGTGATCATCGTCAACTGGCTGCCCTCTTTGCGGATCGTTTCGAGCGCTTTCGGCAGGTCTTCGGCGACACGCTCCGGCAGCACGTGGCCGCCTTTGCGCACGGTCAGGTCGACGCCATCGAAGCCGAGTTTCGCGGCGATGCCGGCTGTCTCCTGAATGGTGGTCCATTGGAAGTGCTTGGAAAAAACGCAAACCTTCAAGGGTGCAGGCGCGGCGGCCAAGGGTGCGGCGGCCATGCCAATCAATACTTCGCGACGGGAGATCATAATGGAACCCTCAGTTTTTCACTTTGTGCTTCCCTTGTCAATGACGCTATCCTCATATCCATGTTCTTTCCTCTCTTGTTCGTGTCGCTAGCGATGGCCCAGGACTGGTCGCGGTTTCGCGGACCCAATGGATCCGGCGTTGCGGATGTTGCCGGACTGCCTGTGGAATTGAGCGCCACGAAGAATGTGATCTGGCGCGTGGCGCTGCCAGCCGGGCACTCGTCGCCCGTTCTCTCCGGCGGACGTATTTTTCTCACCGGCTTTGAAGGCGACAGTCTCTACACGATCTGTTTGAAACAGGATTCGGGCGCTGTGATTTGGAAGAAGCAGAGCCCGCGGGCGCGTGTATCGAAGTTGGACAACCGCAATAGTCCGGCGTCGCCATCGCCCGTGGCCGATGGGAAGAATGTGTTTGTGTTGTTTAACGATTATGGGCTTGTCTCTTATTCCTTCGCCGGGGAAGAGCGTTGGCGGGTGCCGTTGGGGCCGTTCAACAACGTCTATGGCATCGGCGCATCGCCTGTGCTGGAGGATGGCAAGGTGATTGTGGTCATCGACCAGAGCGCCGGCTCCTATGCTGCCGCATTTGATCAGTCTACGGGTAAACAGTTGTGGAAGACGCCGCGCGAAGAGGCGTTGAGCGGCCATTCCACGCCAGCGGTGGCCGATGGGCTGATCTATGCGCCCGGTTCGTTTCGCATGGATGTGTATCGTGCTTCGACCGGTGCTATAGCGTGGAGTACCAGCGGGCTTGCTTCCGAGATGAAATCCGTGCCAGTCGTCACCGGCGATACGGTTTATGTAAGCGGCTACAATACGCCCTTTAATGATCCGGGGCGGCAGATTGCAATCCCTGATTTTGCAGATGTCATCGCTAAATATGACGCAAACAAGGACGGGAAGATATCCAAAGAGGAAGCGCCCGATGAGCGGACGAAAAATTACTTCCCGTACATCGACCTCAATCAGGACGGCTTCATGGATGCGGCCGAATGGAAGTCCTATCAACAGTCGATGGCAGCGGAGAACGCGCTGATCGCCATCGATCTGACGACGCACAAGGTGAAATGGAAATTCCACAAGTCCATTCCACAACTGCCTTCAGTGCTGATCTACAAAAATGTTCTGTACATGATCAACGACAGCGGCATTCTCACAACGATGAACGCCGTGACTGGCGAGTTGTACAAGCAGGCGCGCCTGCGCGGTGCGGCGGACAACTACTATGCATCTCCGGTTGCGGCGGATGACAAGATTTTCTTTGTCAGCAAATCAGGCGTGGTGACAGTGTTGAAGGCCGGCGGGGCGCAGGAACCTCTGGCTTCGGGGGAACTGGATGACGAAGCTTACGCCACACCAGCCTTTGCTGAGGGCCGGATTTATATCCGCACGCGCAGCGCCCTCTATGCCTTCGGAAAGAAATAATCTCAGATCTCCCTTGCTGTCGTGCGGCGATTTTCGCTTTGCGTGGAATTGGGATTGAGCCCGGGCAACCGCTCCCTTGGCGCAAGAGTTGAAAGCGCATTTACGGTCGCGACTCGGTGGCATTGGGAATCTACCGAGCTGCGACCGCCATGGGAGCGGTTACTGATCATGTCCCAATTGGCTCATCTCATTTTCCAGGAGATCAGGAGGTCTGAATCTACAGATCGATGTCGCGTTTCGGCGGCGTGGAATCGGGGCTCTCTTTGGCCTGCTTCAGCAGTTCGTCGAATTTCTTATTCAGTACATCGGTTGCGGATTTGTGTGCGCTGAACGATTTGTTGAACAGGTCGTCGCGCTTGGCTGCCTGGCCTTTTAAGCCCTTGATCGCTTCATTCAGATCTTCGATCGGCTTGGGCTTTTCCGGCTCCTTGTGACTGATCACGGTACCGGTTTGCGGGTCCACTTTCAACACCGAGTTGCAACACGGGCACGACACTTCGAGCAAATTCGCCATAGCTCGATTTTACGCTAAATAGAACAGGCTGAGCCGGGGGAGTCGCGAAGATTCAAACAGGCGCCGGTCGAGGAACTGCCGTTCGAGCATAGAGAGTTGCGCCGCGTCCATCTTGCCGCGGAATGGCCGAAGCTGTGAATCGAGGTCGCGTTTGGCTTGAAACAAAGCTTCGTCGGATTGTTTGGTGCGCAACAGGGCCAACAGTTTTTCTTCCAGCGCGGAAAGCCGTTGTTCCAGGCCTTCCAGATCCTGATAATGCTGCTCGGCATCGGTGTGCAGTGACTCCAGCGATTGGCCTACTTCGTCGAAACCTGCCTTGCGCAACTGTGCGGCATTATCGAGCAGATAAGCCTTCACCTGGTCAAGCGAGTAAGGCGCTTCCACAGCATGCGATGATTTCTCCGGCGCCGCGCCGCTCATGATACGAGCCTCTTCCAGCACGGCCTGCGTACAGTAGGCAACCGAGTTCACGTTCTGGTTCTTCTTTGGCTTGGCGCGCCACTTTTCGAAGGCGACGTCGATGCCGCGCAGCACGGCTTCGAGCGGAACGCCGGAATTCTTCCATGTTTCCACCAGCGCCCAATCGAGCGGCGACATCAGAAAAAGGCACGTTCCCCGCGCTTTTTGGAAATGCTCTTCCACTTCCGTGAAGTAGTTGAAGTAATTGAGATGCCACTCTTCGCTCATGCTTCCGGTCTCACTCCGCCCGCCATCACCAGACTGCGCTTGCCATCGTCGCCCTGCAAAATCAGGAAGCCTGCTTCGTCCAGACCCGCGGTGGTGCCGTGGCGTTCGCCTTCGACGATCACTCGCTTGCCACTAACGTAGCTTGAGGCATGCGCGAACAGATCGAGGATCGGCTTCTTGCCGTCTTTGGCCAGGAGCTCTGTGTAGCGGTCGACCGCGGCCAGAATCGCATGCAATAGCTGTTGCCGCTGCGTTTCGTCCAATGACAATGTGGTGGCGTTCAAATCGCCGGGCAGGGCATGTTGATTGATGTTGATTCCGATGCCCGCCAAGATTGCTCCGTGTTCCAATTGCACCAGGATGCCGGCGGTCTTGCGGCCATCGATCAATACATCGTTGGGCCAGCGCAGATCGCAAACCGTGCCGGCGACGGCGGTAATGGATTCGGCGACGGCGAGTCCGATGGCGAGTGTCACTACCGGCAGGCAATCGATGGGCAATTCCAGCCGCAAGATGATTGTGAAGTAGAGGCCGGAGTTGCGCGAGGAGATCCATGAGCGGCCGAGGCGGCCCTGGCCAGCGGTCTGCTCGTCGGCGCCAACCACAGTGCCCGAGGGGCAGCCCTCGGTGGCGAGGCGCGAGGCCTCGGTCATTGTAGATGGCACAGTTTCGTGCCAGTAGATTTTACGTGCGGGTCCGTCGTCCATTTGGTTACGTTGGGGACAGGCGAATCGCCTGTCCTACCCTTTCCATTCCAATCGGAAATTGATGTCGACAGCGACTGCCGAGTGCGTGATTGCGCCGACTGAGATGAAGTCCGCGCCCGTTTGCGCGTAGTCGCGGACGGTATCGAGCGTGACGCCGCCGGAGATCTCCGTCACGGCGCGGCCAGCGACGTGCTTCACCCACACCGCGGCTTCGGCCGGCGTTAAATTATCGAGCAGAAGATGCTTTGCACCGCAGGCCATAGCCTCTTCGAGTTCGGCCCAGGTGCGCACTTCGATCTCGACACGGACTGTTGCACTCTTGCATCGTTCAAGCGCCGCGCGCACTCCACCGGCGGCAGTGATGTGGTTGTTCTTGATCAGCACCGCATCGTACAGACCGATGCGATGATTGGTTGCGCCGCCCGCCGCGGCCGCCGCTTTTTCAAGCATGCGCAGGCCCGGCGTGGTTTTTCTCGTGTCGAGAATGCGGCAGTTCGTGCCAGTTACGGCATCGGCGAATTTGCTGGCCAGCGTGGCTACGCCACTGAGCCGCTGCATGAAGTTTAACGAGACGCGCTCGCACTCAAGCAGCGTGCGGGCGCGTCCGCGAACGTAGGCGATTTCGTCGCCAGATTGCAGGCGCGTGCCGACGGCGGCGCGTAAATCCAACTGATCCACTCCGCCGCGCACTTCGTATATCAAAGGCAAAAGCGTGGAACCGGCTAGCACTATATTCTGCCGCGCGAAGAAGCGGCCCTCTGCCATTACATCGGCGTCGACACACAAAGTGCTGGTGATATCGCCGGAGCCGATGTCCTCTTCGAGTGCCCGTCTAACAACGTCGATCAACGCCCAAGCCCCTCCAGCGTGTCTTTGCTTTTGGCCAACTGCGACTGATAATCCGCCAGCTTGGCCTTCAACGTATCGAGCACTTTGGCCGGCGCTTTGGAAAGGAAATCTTCGTTGGCAAGCTGACGCTCCGAACCTTCGATCACCTTTTCCAACTGCTGGATCTCTTTCACCAGCCGTGTGCGCTGCGCGTCCAACTGCGCTGCGGGAACCTTCAGCACAATGTCGAACTCAGGCGTGGAGCGCAGTGAACCTTTCACTCGTTCGGCCGTGGCCGGAGCCACTTCGAGCTTCACCATCGCCAGCCGTTCGATCATTTCGCTCTGCATCGGATGCGAGGTGTAGATCACCGCATTGAGTTCGAGCTTCGGATCGAGCTTGCCATCGGCGCGCAGGTTGCGAATCGAAGTGACGATCTCCTGCAGCAGGCCGATCTGCTGTTCGGCATCCGCGTCATTCACCGCCTCATTAAACAGCGGGAACTTCGCCAGCGCGATGGAAACCGGACTGCCTTCGCGGCCTTTGCACAAGCGCTGCCACAGCTCTTCAGTAAGGAACGGCATCACCGGATGCAGCAGGCGCAGTGCGGATTCAAACACCGTCAGGATGTTGCGCCAGTGCGCGTCGAGCCCTGAATTCTCGCGGAAACGGAGCTTTTTGATTTCGACATACCAATCGCAAAACTCGTTCCAGAAGAAGTGCCACAAGGTCTGCGCGATTTCGTGGAAGCGATAGTTTTCGCTGGCGCGGTTCACAATTTCAGCGCAGCGATTCAGGCGGCTGAAGATCCAGCGGTCTTCCAGCGGCACCTCGCCATCGGGCAAGGCTTCCGGCGTGTACCAGTTCTTTTCTTCCGGCGCCCAAGGCTCTACGCCTGCCCGTTCCATGTTGAGGAACAGGAAGCGCGCCGCGTTCCAGATTTTGTTGGCGAAGTTGCGCGCCGATTCCATGCGATCTTCGCTGGCAACTACGTCGGTGCCGGGAGGCGCAGCAAGCATCAGCGACAGGCGCACAGCGTCTGTTCCGTACTTCGCAGTCACCTCAAGAGGATCGATGGTGTTGCCGCGCGTCTTCGACATCTTCTGCCGTTCGGCGTCGCGCACCAGGCCGTGGATGTAGACATGTTTGAAAGGTACTTCGCCCGTGCATTCGATGCCCATGACGATCATGCGCGCCACCCAGAAGAAGATGATGTCGAAGCCGGTGATCAACACCGACGTCGGATAATACTTCTTCAGGTCGGCCGTATTGTCAGGCCAGCCCAGCGTGGAAAACGGCCACAGGCCGGAGCTGAACCACGTGTCGAGCACGTCAGGATCCTGCTCCAAGTTTGCCGAGCCGCACTTCGCACACGCAGTCGGGGTTTCGCGCGATACCGTGAATTCACCGCACTCGCAGTGCCATGCGGGAATGCGATGGCCCCACCACAACTGGCGCGAAATGCACCAGTCGCGGATGTTATACATCCATTCGAAATAGGTCTTGCTCCAGTTTTCAGGAATGAACTGGATGCGGCCGTCTTCCACCGCTTTGATGGCCGGTTCGGCCAACGGCTTCATCTTCACGAACCACTGTTTGGACACTAGCGGTTCAACCACTGTTTTGCAGCGCTGGCACTTGCTGACGCTCAGCACGTAGGGGGCGATCTTGTCCATCAGCCCCTGTTGCTCAAGCTCCTTCACGATTTTCTTGCGCGCTTCAAAGCGGTCCATGCCTGCGTAGTCGCCCGCCGCAGCGGTCATCTTCGCGTCCTTGTCTATGACCACGATCATTGCCAGATTGTGCCGCTTGCCCGCTTCGAAATCGTTCGGATCGTGCGCAGGCGTCACCTTTACCACGCCGGTTCCGAACAGAGGATCGGCCAGCGGATCGAGGACGATGGGAATCTCGCGGCCCATGATGGGCAGCATCACTTTTTTGCCGTGCAGGTGCAGGTAGCGCGCGTCTTTTTCGTTGATGGCCACGCCGGTATCGCCGAGCATCGTTTCCGGACGCGTGGTGGCGACGATCAAGAACTCGTCGGTTCCCACAACAGGATATTTGATGTGCCACAGGCTGCCCTGCGTCTCTTCGTGATTCACTTCCAGATCAGAGAGCGCGGTGTGGCAGCGCGGGCACCAGTTCACCATGTACTCGCCGCGATAGATCAGGCCTTTGTCATAGAGGCGCACAAAGATCTCGCGCACTGCGCGCGAAAGACCTGCGTCCATGGTGAAGTGTTCGCGGCTCCAATCACAGCTGTCGCCGATCTGCACCATCTGTTTGGTGATGGTGGCGCCATACTGATTCTTCCAATCCCAGATGCGTTTTTCGAACTCTTCGCGGCCGAGGCCGAGCTTGGTCAGGCCCTCTTCGGCGAGTTTGCGCTCCACCACCATCTGCGTGGCGATGCCCGCGTGATCGGTGCCCGGAAGCCACAGAGTATTGTGGCCCAGCATACGATTCCACCGGGTCATGACGTCCATTTCCGTATGTCCCAACATGTGGCCGATATGGAGCATACCGGTTACGTTGGGAGGCGGGATCGACATGGAGAACACCTTGCCCGGTGCGTCTGGATTGGCTTTGAAAATACCCGATTCGACCCACCACTTGGCCCAATGCGGCTCAAATCGCTGGGGTTCGTACACTTTTTCTAATTGCATGGGGAAACTTTAAATATAGCAGGGATGGGTGGCTAGAAGTGCTTGTGTAGCGAGGCGGATGATATGATCAAGCTATGGAGACGACCATCGATCTTGACGACGAGTTGCTGCGTACTGCGCAAGCCTTGTCTGAGGCGCGCGGGCAATCTCTTTCCAGCGTGATCAGCGAACTGGCTTGGCGAGGGTTGGAGCGCAGTCCTGCTGCGGCTACAACGCGAAACGGATTTCCGGTGCTGGCTGTGCCTGCCGGGGCAAGACCTGTAACCCCGGAACATATATCCCAACTCTTGGATCAATCAGATATCCAGGACCTTTACGGAGAAGATAAGAGTTGATCTGGCTTTTCGACGTTAGTGTACTGATCGCGATTGCAGATCCTAGTCACATCTTCCACGATGAGATTCATCGATGGATGGCTGAAACGAAACAACAGACCTGGGCCTCCTGTCCGATCACCGAAAATGGCATGGTCCGCATACTTTCTCAACCGGCATATCGTGGCAGTAAGCGCACGCCAGATGAGGCGATCGCAACCTTGAGACAAATGAAAGCAACCCGGCCCTGGCGTCACGTCTTCTGGAATGATGACTTCTCGATTACCGACATCGACTCGATCATTTCCGAACGCCTTATTGGGGCCAAACAATTGACGGATGCATATCTTGCTGCGTTAGCGATGCGCCATTCTGCGTGCTTGGTGACATTTGATAGCGCGGTGGCCTGGCATGCTGTAATGGGCGGTAGCCCGGATTTGATTTTGACCTTAGGTGGCTCGGTTCATTGAGTTGTTCGATGGTCGCTAGCATTTGATTTCGCAGTGACGGGTTACTCTTGACGATTACGGTGCCGCGCAGCTGAAACTGGCCGCCTCGTTCACATCGCCCGAGCCGTTATACTTCACCACCTGCGGATACGGGCACAGCGGCCGGGTCAGCTTCTTGGCAGGCTCCAGCACGGACTTGCCGGTGCCGATCAGCTTCTCCGGGGCCGTGCCTTGCTCCACCCAACGTTCCAATGACAATAGCAGATCATGCTCCGCATCCGCCGGCAGAATCGCGCCGCCATTGCCAAAGTTGTTCGGACCAAGGCCGCCGCCGCAGTGGCCCATTCCAGGCACCATAAACAAGCGGTAAAAATCCTGCACAGCCGGCTTGCCCTTGGCGCGCGCGTCGGGATAGCGGGCGAAGAAGTCCACCACTTTGTCGTAATACTCGATCGAGCCGTAGGGCGAAATGGCCGCGTCGGCCCAGCCGTGATACTGAATCAACTTGCCGCCATGCGCGCGGAACGTGCGCAGATCGGGGTTGGAAGAGTTCAGATGAATTCCCGCCTTCTCGTACGCGAACGCCACGTCGTCATCGAAATTCATCTTGCGGAAATCCCAATCGGTCTCTTCGCGCACGGCTTGCCCAAACAGCGTGTTGCCAAACATAAAGTGCAACGCATTCGCGGGCGGCGCGCCGATGATCCACGGCGCCCATGCGCCCTGAATCGCTTCGTGGCCGGCCGGATAGCCCGGATAAATCTGCTTGCCGGTGCGTGGATTCACTGGGCCGGCGTAGATCTTCTTTAACGTGTCAATCTGTGCCGCGGTTAGGCAGTCGTCATTGTCGCCGCTCTTGCAACGCAGCGCGGCCGGATCGAATTTGCACTTGCGCGGGTCTTCGATCAAGCCATCGCGAACGCCATCGAGCGAATCGCACTTTGCAAGTACTGCCTTCTGAATCGCTGGCAATTTGGACGGAGGAATGAAACTTTCGGGCTTCGACATCAGCGCCTGCTCATTCCAGATGAAGCCAGCGAAATGATAGGTCCAGTCGTTTGCGGGTGCGCCGGCGACGATGCCGTCGAAGTCTTCCGGATAGCGCTGCGCTTCCATCAGCGCCTCGCGGCCGCCATCGGAACAGCCGTAAAAATAGCTGCGCGCCGCGGGTTTCTCATAAAATGCGTGGGCCACGGCCTTCGCCACGATGCCGGTTTCGTGCAGTGCACGATGGCCGAAATCGATCAATTTTTCCGGATGACCGATAGACCACGCCGCGCCACCGCCGCTATGGCCATCGTCCGTACCCGCCGACGCAAAGCCGCGCCGCACGCCAAACATTAGCGTGCCGGCAGGGACGGTGCCTGCCCATCCGCCGTTGCCCACTTGCAGGTATTTGCCATTCCAACTTGCGACAGGCGGCAGCCACACTTCGATTTTGATCTCAGAATCCGCGGTTGGCCGGCTTACGGCTTTCACCACGCAGCGATCGGGCTGCTGCATCATGGCAGCGGAAGCGATCTCTACGTGTGGAATTGCCAGCCTCGCCAAGGAATCGCAACTTGCGGCTGTTGCAAGGCCCGGCAACATAAGATACAGTATCAGCTTCCTCATAGTCCTCACGTTATTCTATTTGTATTCGGTCAGCCATGTTGGATCCTGATTCGGCCGGTAGAGCCAGAACTTTCGGTCAGGATAATAAGCCTGCAGTAGCCGGTTCTCCTGCTCGCCCAGGTCGTGTGCCCAAACCACGCTCTGCAGATCGATATTGGCCTTATTGAAAACCCATTGCGCATGGAAATTATAAGGCGGCTCGTAGCGAACCAAGACAACGTGTTTTCCCTCCGCCAAGGATTGTTCCAGACGATCTCGCCCGCCGGTCGGCAGCGTGAAATAAGTCATTGGATCTCCCGATTCGTGGGTCTTCATCCAATCCCATGCGGTGCCGCCCAGACCCAACAGAAGTCCCACTGCCGCAAGTGCGGGCGCCAGAAGACGTCCTGCTGGTTTACCTTGGAACTTCCACGAATACAAATGCTGGAAACCTGCCGCAACAACGATGATAATTGCAGCGAACTGCGGCGCGGAGAAATGCGGCATGAAATACATCTCGGGCGCCGAGGCGGCATAGATAATCAGAACCAGCCAGCATAGAATTCCCGGTTTTGTTCGAATAATAAAGGGCCATAGGCATAATAGCGGCACCAGCAAAATCCAATGCCCGCCGGCGATTTGCGCAACCGCTCCCCAGTTTTTGGCACCGCGTTCCAGTAGCCCGTCCAGGGTGCGCTCGCGCTCGATCAACTCCACCTCCCAACGGTTATGCACCAAATCCATGTGCGGATCCCGTAACTGCCTGAGCGGACCCACCTCTCCGAAAATAAACAGTGGCGCCCTCCCGTACTGCCGCTGGAATTCCGCTTCCGGCGGAACCATTGCATTGCCGGTGATCCGATAAAAAAAGAAACCTAAAAATGCTGCTCCCAACAGTCCTACCGCCGTGACCGGAATCCACGCAGTAAGCGGCAGCGTTTTGTGGCTTTTCCAGAGGAGGAATAGAAACAGCGGAGTCAGGAACAAAATCCCCTCAAAGGGCCTGGTCCAGCAGATGAGCACGGAGCCGGCTCCCAGCAATGTAGAATTCGCATACACGCCGCGAGTTCCGTCGAGCATTCTGCCCACGGCGCCTAGCACCAAGGCGCCACCTAGTCCGCACACGCTACCGCCCCAATACGAGTTCATCCAATAGCTGATGGCCGACATGGGGAAGCAAAGGACTCCCGCCAGCAGCGCCCACCCTGGCGGCAGCCAGGCAAACGCGGCCCATAAGGTTGCACCAGCCATCAGCGCGCTGCTGAGCAAAACGCCGAACCAAGGGTGCCCTAACAGCGCTTGCCCGAAGGCCAGAAACACTCCCTGGCCCGGAAAATACTTCGATGCATAGGTTGGGGTAGAGAGCACATGCGTCACCTCGAAAAACTGCCGCATCGGATGCGGTGGATTGGCCAACCGGCCATGCGCGAGCGTGTCACCCAACAAAAGGTAACTGAATTCATCATGAACTGCCGCGACGGGAATGTCCCAAAATGGGAGCATCGCCAGGCGGACAAATATAACCAATAGAACGAGACCGGCGCAACACAGCAGTGGACGGCGCGCCAACGCATTTGCGCGTCTAGCTGCCGACGAAAAGAATCCCTCTCCCAGCCGGGGCCAGAATATTGCGCAGGAAAATACCCCCATAAGGAGTGCGGCTTCAACCAGTCTGCGAATCGGCATTTATTCAGTCTAGCGGAAGAACTGGGGATAGTCAGTATTCCAGGAATCTAGCAGTACAACCCGCGTGCCTTAATGAACGCCGTCACAGCCGGCGGCAGCTCCTCCGGCGTTTCCCCGTTCGCGAGCTTGCGGCGGATCTCTGAAGAAGACTCCGGCAATGCCAAGGTTTCCAACCTGTGGACTCGCGCCGCGGGCGGCACTTCGTATTCATGCCCTGGCCGCGTCACCACAATAAACTGTACTGCCGCCAAAACATCCTGCCATCGGAACCACGTTTGAATCTCGGCGAAGGCATCGGCACCGATGATGAAGAACAACTCGTCGGAAGCCGCCAGCAGCGCCCGCACGCGTTCAATCGTAAAAATCGAATAACTCTTCCGATTGTCCTCTTCCAGCCGCGAGGGTTGAAAATGCGGTTCATCCGCGCAGGCCAGCCGGACCATGGCGAACCTCTCCTCATAGTTTGCGCCTGTCTGCGCGGCCTTATGGGGCGGCACAGCGGCTGGAATAAACACCACTTTATCCAGCGCGAAGTTCAGCAGTGCCTCGCGCGCCACCGTGATGTGCGCGTTATGGACCGGATCAAACGTACCGCCAAAGATCGCCAGCCTCAAAATGAAATCCCTATCAGCACTTCCGCCTGATTGGCGTTGGGAATCAGCGTTTGCAAAGTCACGTTCTGGTTGTATCGCGTATAACGCAACTCCGGGGCGATGTGGATCTTCGGCAGCGAAATCTCGATTCCCGCTCCCAGGATCAGCCCTTTGCGATTCTTCAGATTAAATGTGGCGATGCTGCTTAAGCTGTTGTAGTCAAAACCGGCTTCGGCGTAAGGCCGGGCGATGATGCCGGGCATTTTGTACTTGCCGACGATGGGAAAATCCCAACTGCCCGCGCTTTGGCTGGCGGCTGTGCCGGTGGTGGCGGAAAACTTCTTATAGAGCACGTCGAATTCCACGGCCAAGCCCGCCGGCAGGCGTAGCTCCAACATCGGCCCGATAGTCAGGCGCGTGGTGGAAGCGGCCACGTTTCCACTCCCTTGCACGACATCGGTGAGCGGCGCGCCAGCCTTCAATCCGTATGACAAATGCTGTGCATTCAATGCTGCTGAAAAAAACAGAAGAAGAATCGATTGTTTCATGAGAAATTTTCCCTTCTAAACCAACATTAATTATATCGTGGCACTTGAATCTATCCTCCAGCGCGCCTGGACGGCGAACCCCGAGACCCGGCAACTGCGGCGTCTTCGCGAGACCATGCTTGCGGCTGCGCAGCGTACCAGACATTATGAACAATACCGTTGGGATGTGCGCCATACGGCCATTTCCAACGCTGCCGATTGCCTGAAACGGATTGAGCCGGTGAGTCTCATCGATTATTTGAAGCATGCCGAACGTTTTCGAGACAATAAGGCCTGGTCGTTTAGCTGGAGCCGCTTTCATCATTCGATACCAGGCGTTTCACGCACCGCAATCCTTTCGCCGCACTTTTTGCCGGGCTTGCACAGCCGTGTTTTTTCCAATCCGTGGGACCCTGCACTGGCGCGCTATGAGCCTGAGATGATCGCGGGGCCGATAGATACGCTGCGCTGCTTCGCTGAAGCTGTTCGCCGCGGGGCAACCTGGATTCCACCGCTGAGGCACTCGGTAATCGCTTTCACCGGAATTCTGGAGGGGCCACTGCGCGCGGATGACCGCGAACTGTTATGGCAAGCCTTTGGAGTGCCAGTGTACGAACAGTTTTTCGGCTTCGGCGGCGACTTGCTTGCCGCGGAATGCGATGCGCACGCAGGTTTGCATCTTTCGCGCGATGCCGGATATCTGGAACGGTTGCCGAGCGGGGAAATCCTGGTCACGTTTCTTGACAATCCTCACTTTCCGGTGTTGCGGCTAGAAAGCGGCATGCTTGCCGAATGGCATGAAGCACCCTGCGAATGTGGCTCCGTAGAGCCGCGTCTTGTAAATCTGCGGCGGAAGGCTGCCAGCCGGGTCCGCGAATCCGTATTGGCTGCGAGCATGTAGTGCGTGCGGCCTACGAAATTGCGATAATAGGTGGTACGCGAATGTGGCGGAATTGGCAGACGCACCAGACTTAGGATCTGGCTCCCGAAAGGGAATGGGAGTTCGACCCTCCCCATTCGCACCATTAGAACTTCAACCTGCCGTTACATGCGGCATAACTTTTTTCGGGGATCATTATGGTTATCTCCCTTCCCGCTGTTGTTGAAGAATTAATTACTACCAGAGCTAGGGCCGAAGGACTCAATCTGGATGACTACGTAGAGCGCCTGCTCCTGGAAGACGAAGAATGCCGCGAGATGTTTGAGCGCGCCATGCCGGATTCTGCCGCGCCACCGGACGAATCATTCAACCGCTTCCGCGCCCGATACGCCCGGTTCCATTTCGATTAAGTCACTTCGCGCGGCCCGTGTATTGTGGCCGCTCCAGAAACTCAATCCAACTGGTCATCATTTCTTCTTCGCTCTTATCGCCCCAGCGAACCACCGCCTTGAAATCGGGGTTTGCCTTGTTATTGGCACTGTTGTCGTAGTGGGCCGTGATTTCGATTCGGCTTCCTCGTTCGGCGATGACAGGTTGGCGCAAGCGATAGACCAGTTGCCAGTTGAAGTCGTAATGCGGCACATTGAGCAGCACCTCTTTCCTGCCGTTGGCATGCACCAGTTCGTAGCGGATGTCTTTACCGCGGTAATGCATGTGCGGCGTAAAGCTGAGCAGTTCTGTATCGCGATCGAAGGTGTGGCAGCGCCGCACTTCCTGATTCGCGGCGCCAGCTGGAATGCGCATGAAGAAGTTTCGCAGGTCCATGCGTTGCAGCACCTGCTTCGGTTGAGCCGGCGCTAAGAACAGGCCCACGCTGGTGCGGTCTGTCTGCTCTTTTTTCGACGTGCGCGCGTAGTGAATCACGAACTCCAGTTTCGCTCCAGCCGGAAGCCACTTCGCCGTTCCTTCTTCGAATACATCCGGAGGACGCCCCGGCAGGAACGCCGCCAGTCCGCCTTGTTGGTAGCCGCGCAGAAACGGCAAGGCGGGAGCATCCGATGCGCAGGCGTCATTGACTACAGGCGAATCCATGCGAATACGCGTCAGCTTGCCATCTTTGATCAGATAGTCCGACAGTCCCGGTGCGTTGAGGGTGGAGGCAGCCGCCATGGCTTCCAGATTGTCCTGCACCAGCAGCACGTGCACATGATGCACCACCTGGCGGTTGCCCGGCTTGATTTCAGCCGCACGAATCCACTTGCCCTCGGTGAAATTCGTCGAGACGGTGAAGTGTTCGTAGGCGTCCTCACCCGCTGTTACTTTGTAGTCTTCGCCGATGTCGATCACAACGTCTGGCTTACCTAACTGCCAGCCCTCCACATATGTTGGCGGTTTAGGCAGATCGCCCGGGTTACCTTCTTTTGCTCCACCGTCGGCCCAGGCCTGGATGGTTTCGATTTCCTTCTTCGACAAGCGCGGATCGTTGGAGAAGTGGCCTGGTTCGGCGTCGGCAAACCACGGCGGCATGCTGCGCGCGGTTACTGCGCGGCGTATCGACTTCGCCCAGGGGCGCGCGGATTTGTAGTCGAGCAGCGACATCGGCGCAATGTCGTTTGGGCGGTGGCATTGCACGCAGTGCTTATTCAGGATTGGTGCGACGTCTTTGCTGAACTCAGGCGTCGCGGCAAGGATGGAGCCACAGGAAATCACGAAACAAATTGTACGCATCGGGCGATTTCTCCCTGTCGAGAATATCATATGCCACCGTTGGGTGCGACTTTCTCACAATTACTTTCATACACGTGGGGCAACCGGATCGGAATCTGCGCCCTACAGATGTGAAGGGCGGAATATGCTGCCTTGCTTTCACAACTGAAGGAGAACCTCTTGCGACAAATGCACCCACTGGCCTTGGCACTTTTGTGTCTCGGCTTTCTAACCAGTCTTGTAGCGGCTGATGATATTGTTCCGCAGGCTGGCGCCTGCAATCCAACCAACCAATCCGGAGACGACTACATGCAGGTAATCAATCACTACCTTGCCGGCGCACCGGTTTCGAAGTGGATCGATGCCGATTGCAAACTCATCGGTCCCGTATGGACGGGCGATGACAATAAAGGACAGCTCTATTCGCCGCTATGGCGCGGCGCTGGTGGCGCCATTGAGGATTGGATTACACCTCTGCCCGCCGGTTATCCAACGGACCCGAAGGGCACGGTGCGGATCGATTGGGACAAATCCGCCAACACCGTTCATTATTCGATCAAGCTCTATCACATGAAGCAGAGCCCCAGCATCGCCAGAGTCGATGGTGGCGACCCGGAAATCACTGACCCCAACAACCCCAATCACTACATTGCTCCGCCCGCTGCAAGCTGGTGGGCGAACAAGTTCCACACCAATCCGAAGAACATGCCGATCAAGGCCAGCGATGGAACCGGCTACCGCTTATGGACCATTTTTGCCACCTTCAACACCAAGAATGTGCCTTTCTTTTACGATGGTCAAACGCTTAAGCTTTTGGGCAGCGGACTTGATTTTCCATCTGGCCCGCCGAGTGGCACCATCGGTCTTGGCATTGGCGTTGGCCAGTTGGTTTCAAGTGCACTGCTCTATCCCGATGCCAGCGGATTTGCGACGCGCGAATACACCGTGCCTTACGGCCAGGTAACCACTGAGGGCGGCTACTACGGTTATTTTGTAGCTGCCTTTGTTCCGCAGAATTTGTGCAAGGCCAATCCTTACCAGCCTGCCCAAGGCCAGTTGCGGCCATATGTCTCCAAGTGGCAGACGCCTTCGCAGGCCAGCCCTTGGAATGTGATTCTGCGCAATGGCATCAGTTTCGATCTGACCGTTGAAGAGGGCCGCCCCGATGTCCCGCCCGGTGGGAACGACCAGAATGAGGACTACATCTACAGCGGCATCTCCTACGCCGCCAACAATCCATCGGCGCCAGGCGGTGTGCCGTTGGGCTGGCACTTCAGCCTGCCCGCGGCCATCGCCAACGTGCAACCAGCGCTTTATCCGATTCCGGCCACGACCGGACTGCTAAGCGATCCGCTCGTCAACGCACCGCTCTATTGCCTTGGCCAGTAATAAAAGGACAACATCACAATGAAAAATCCAAAACTAAGAACTACTTTGGCGCTCACTATTCTTGCGCTGGCCTTTGTTATCCATGCGCTGGCCGACGATCGCGACAGCTTTCTGCGCGATGTCTTCGAACGCGGATTCCGCTTCAGCAGCACGGTTGAGTTCCCCGGACTGGTAAGCCAGCAGCACAATGCCTGCGACCCCAACTGCCCGATTCCGGCGCCCGACGCCACGCTGGGCCGCCGCAACTTTGGCTTCAGTGCAGACCAGAAGACCATCGAAAATTCGCTCGGACTATTTCAGGGCCAATCTCACAGCGTGGGTGCGCCTACCATCGTAAGCAACGGCAGAACGTGCGCTACCTGCCACCGCCCCGATAGCGTCGATACGAAGGGAAATGTGATTGATGAGATCAATCTCGGCCTCCCGCACACGCTGCCGCTCAGCAATGTAATCTCACTTTCCGATCCGCTCTTCACAGGCCGCGTGGCCGACGATAACGATCATCCGCAGGGTTTCAGCAATCTCAATGAGCATGCGTTGGTGGCGATTCGTCCGGGACGCATGGATTCGTTAATCCCGCTCGATTCGCCTTTCCGCCAACTCCAGGTTTGGCGCCGGTCGAACCGTTTCGTCAACACCGGCCTGGCCATCGGCATGTTGCATGATAATCGCGGCCGCGATATTCAGGAGACAGCCCGCGGCGCAATCTTCACGCATACGCAAAATGCCGACGTCCGCTTTGACGATCTGCTGCGGTCGCCGAATCCGAAGTTTCCAATGAGCGGGCCTCCGGATTTCGAAGAACGTCCGCGCAACATCGCGGCGTTCATTGAGACCGTGTCAATCAGTCACCCGCAATTGAAGGCTTTCTTGAACCCCAGTGACCCTGCCATGAACCCCATGTGCTCAAACGCTGCCGGCGCCATGTGCAAGCCGGCGGATTGCCTGCGCGTTACCGGTTCGGCCAGCTGCGATCTGTACACCGTGCTGGTGAAGGATCCCTTCTTCACCGTGCCAGTTCGGACAGAGGCCCAGACCCGCGGGCGCGATCTGTTCAAGCAGCAGTGCATGGGCTGCCATAATACACCGAACGTCTTCTCAAACATCGAACATGTTCCCGGTAATCCGCTCAGCTTTGCTCCGCGGCCTGGACATACGTTCGACATCGGGGTGGCGCAGCGCAATCGCTTCAATCTCGACTTCCGCACTTACATCTGTCCCAATAGCGTGAATCCGTGCGCGGAAAGCCAGAAGACGCTGGTGCGCGTCGTGCTGCCGTTGGCAAAAGAAGATGGAACGCTGGTGAACGTTCCGGTCATGGTGGATCCGGGTTCGGCTGGGGGCACTGGGCGTTATGAAGATCTGTATCGATTCAAGGTGCCGCAGTTGAGAAGGGTGGCAAGAACGGGGCCTTATTTCCACGACAATTCCGCGGACACGCTGGAGCAGGTGCTTGATTATCTGACGAGCGATGCGTTCAGTAATTCCGCCGATGGCCGGAAGTTCCCCATCAAGCTGAACGATCAGCAACGCAAGGATCTGCTGGAGTTCCTGCGTATTCTCTAGCTAGAATCGGAATGGCGGATCGCATTCCTATCTCCGTAGCTTACACTGCTGTGGGGGCCGCGATTCGCCTGTCCGCCTGAGTGCGGTAAACTGATATTTCCACTTATGCCAATCTATCAGGTTGTGATCCTCGCCCTGGTTCAGGGTTTCGCCGAATTCCTGCCCATCTCCAGTTCCGCTCACCTTGCTCTTGCCCCATGGTTATTGGGGTGGAAAGATCAAGGACTTAGTTTCGATGTCGCGCTGCATGCCGGCACGCTGGCCGCTGTACTCATCTATTTCTTCAAGGACTGGTTGCAGATCATCGGTCAGGCGTTTGGCATCAAGCTCGGGCATGACCGCGAATTGAGCGACAATCCGAACTTGTTGTGGTATCTCGCCGCCGCCTCATTGCCTATTGGCTTTTTCGGTTATATTTTCAAGCACGCAGTGGAAACAACACTGCGCGAAAACAAATTCGTGATCGGCTTCATGCTGATCGCGGTTGCTCTCTTGATGATGGCCGCGGAAAAAATGAGCACCATGCGCAAAGAGTTGAGTTCCGTCTCGCTGGCCGATTCCCTCTGGATTGGTATGTTTCAGGCGCTGGCGATCATCCCCGGCACTTCCCGCAGCGGCATTACTCTGGTTGCGGGGCTCTCTCGCCAACTCAACCGCGCCGCGGCCGCCCGCTTCTCGTTTCTGCTTTCGACCCCTGCCATTCTGGCGGCTGCCGCGAAAGACTTCATGGACCTGCGCAAGGAAGGCGGAATTCCGCATGAGATGCAGACGCCGATGGCTCTTGGGGTGTTGATCAGCGCCGTCACCGGCTGCCTGGTCATCGGCTTCTTCATGAACTATCTGCGGGGCAATACCTTGAAGGTTTTCATTTATTACCGCATTGCTTTAGGTCTGTTTATCATTGTGATGGCATTTATGCGGGTGTGATGTAAGGCCGGTTGTTAATCGGCGGCCGAGTGGCACTCGGCCTGCCTCGTAAGATCTTGGCGGCGCGCGAAGCCGATTGCCAATCTGCCCCACATCAGAACGATAACCGTCCCTGAAACACCACGGCCCGCTGGCCTGCTGTCGTCACCTGTGAGGTAACCTGTCCGAACTGGGCTGCCGTTGGCGATGTATTCGGTGCACTGAACAAGCCGTGGTTGGCAATGTTGTAAAAGTCGCTGCGGAATTGGAAGCCCAACCGCTCAAAGATTCGAAACTCGCGGGCCAGGCTCACATTGAAGTTCAGCATGGAATTTGCGCGGCAGGCCCCGCCGCCGTTGATGAAATTCGGAAACACACGAGCCTGTCCGGTGGTAGCCGTTTGCGTGGGGTCAGTCACGAACCCCGCCGTGTTGAACCATTGCCCCAGCATCATGGGACCGTTGCACACGTCGGTGATGTTGCCTTTGTAGTAAGTGGTGCCGCCAAAGGATGCCAGCGCTCCGGGCTGATACTCCTGAATCACTGACATCTGCCATCCGCCGGCGATCAAACTGGCCGGGCCGTGCTGCAGCCAGCGGCGGTCTTTGCCGAAGGGCAATTGCGCCACCGCGGTAGTAATCAGCCGCTGCGGACGCCCGTTGTTGCCGGGCTCCCAGGCGGGTGAGGCATCGAACGGATTGGGGAAATAGTCGGCCGCGAATTGGTACAGCCTGGTGTACGATGCATTCACGTTGAAGCCCTTGGAAAACCGCCGCTGAAAGCTCACCTGGATTTCGTTTGTCTTTGCCTTGCCCAGCGACGTAGTCTGCGTGAGGCCGTTCATCTGCGCATACTGCGTCCACAATTTATTCTGCGCAATCGTTTTGCTGGTGAAGAACGAATTGTTGGTCATGTACTGATACAAGGTCGGATTTGCGTTTTGTAGCGACGCAAAATTCCCGAGGTAGTATGGATTGGCCACGTTCGCGTTCCAGTTATTCGCCACCGTGTTGTTGCGCGTGGTATCGAAGGAATAATACTGTGCCGGAACGGTCGAGACGGACTGGTTCAGATTGATGCGGTCGGAGTAAGAGCCCGTATAGCCCACGGTAATCGACGTGGCGTTATCGAGCATGCGTTGCACATCCATGCGCCAGCGTGTCTGCCGTGCGTGCGGACGGTCATAAGGAATGTAGGTGAGTCCTTTGCCTACGGTCGTCATCGCGCCGAGCGAACTCCCGATCGCCGAGATCACGCGGCTGCCGCCGGGTAGCACCGGAAACGGGTCGGTCAGCGGAGAGATGCCCGCGCCCGGCTTGCCCACCAGCCAGGTCTGCCCGAAATCATTGCTGATGGTGGTTGTGGTGGTGTTGCTGAAGCCGGTCTGGTTCACCGTCTCATTCAGCACGTTCAACGTGTCGTAGTATTGTCCGGCGCCCGCGCGCAGCACCGTCTTGTTGTCCAGTTGATACGCCACCGAAACGCGTGGCATCCACTGGTTCACGTTGTTCCACAGCTTGCGATCGGAGCCATTCGCGCTTGGATACGTATTGCCGCCTATCACCTTGAACTGCGAGACAGGCATTCCTGGCACGGGGCTGGCTGCGTATGCCGCCGTTGCAGCCGCGGCGATCGGCAGCGCTGCATTGGGATCGAAGGTTCCCAGCATGCGGTTGTAGCGTTCGGTTGGCCCCATTTCGTATTCCATACGCAGTCCCAGATTCACCGAAAGTCGCGAACTGACGCGCCAGTTGTCCTGCACAAACACCCCGTAAAAGGGATTGGAAAGCGCAGTGCTGGCCTGCGTGTCGATGCTCTGGCTTCCTGGCAAACCCAACATGAAACTGGCCCACGGTCCGCCGTAACTTCCCGTGCCCGCAGATTGGAAGCCATCGTCGGTGCGTTGTGTCCAGGTGCTATTGAATGTGAACGACCCGGCGTTATTGCCCGGCACGAACGCAGACGAATACTGGCCACGTGCATCGAAGCCCAGCTTTATCGAATGGCGGGATGTCATGAACGAATAGATCGCTTTGCCGGTCAGCGTTCGATAGCGGGTCTGGTTTTGTGCCAGAGGTTGCGTCACGCCGCTCCAACCGCTCCAGTTCATCTGCGGCATGATCGGCTCCGCGGAAGCCAGTTGATCCATGTAGGCAGGCAGCCCAACCTTCGAGGGCAAAATGCTCGCCATACCCGGGTCAGTGTTCTGCGATAGATATTGATTTGAGCCGATGGTGACGTCGAGCACCGCGCGCGCGCCGAATGTGTGCACCCAGTCGAAGCCCAATCCTATGTTATGCCGCGTCTGTCCCGAATCGTTCAGCGCGGGCGTTGCATACACCAGCCACGAAGCATTCAAATTCCGCCAGTTGTTCCAACTCCAGCGGAAGAAGAAGCGGTCCTTCGCGGAAAGATTGTAGTCGACGCGGTTGGCATAGGAATTGTAATTTTCAGAGGCGGGATTGCTGAACGCGATGAAGTTCTGGTTCGGCTGCGTGGCCGGATTCGGCGGCGGATTGTTGGGCAGGGGCAGTAGATCGGAATAGAACTTGTACATCGGATTGATGGTGCGGTTCAGCGGCACAATGTTGCCTGCGAATGGCGTGCGCACCACATGGCCAGCCCGCGTGGGATCGGCCACGGTGCTCAGCGGATCATAGATCTGATAGTTGGTCGAGTTGATGGCCAGCAGGGAAGAGAAGTCCCCTTGCCGCATCGCCTGTGTCGGCACGCCCTGATAGCTCTGCACATATTGCCGTGTGCGGAAACCCGCGTAGCCGAAAAAGAAGAACAGCTTGTTGCGGCCATCGATTACTTTGGGGATCACCACCGGGCCGCCGAACGTGGCAGCGAACTGCTGCGCATAGCCAGGTTGATGCGGGTTCTGCTGGCGCAGTTGGTCCGCTTGCGAGGAGTTGCCTTGCGCCACGGCTTGCGCAATGCGCGTATTGAATGCCTGCTTGGTGAAGAAGTCCAGCGCATTCCAGCGAAAGTTGTGGTAGCTGTAACGCAATGACCCGTGCATCTGATTGGTGCCGGCCTTGGTCATGAAGGAAATATTTGCGCCCGTGCTGTGCCCGTTGGCAGCATCGAAAGCTGAGGTCTCCACGCGCATCGCTTCCACCAGATCCGGGGCTGGCATGTAGCCGGGCGCACGTGCGCCGCCATTGTTGGATACGCCATCAACCGTATATTCGTTGCCTCCAATTCCACCAGCCATGGTGAAGTTGGAACCCGCGCCGGTGCTGTGCAGCCGCACCGAGGAATCGGCAGCAGACTGCGACGATTGCAGGCCCGGCGTGAACTTCGCCATCACGATGGTGTTGCCGCCAGGATTCGGCAGATCCATGGCACTTTTGGATTCGAGCACCTGGCCGGAGGTCAGTTCATCGGTATTGATCACATCGATGCCGCCGCTAACCGTCACCGTATCGCTCACTGCGCCGATCTCCATGTGGAGGTCGACTTGAAGCCGCGTCCCGATCGGCAACACCAGGCCCTTGCGCAGCATCTTGTTGAACCCCGCCGCTTCCGCGGACACCTGATAATTGCCGCTCACCAGAAGGTCTGCTTCGTAGAACCCTTTTTCATTGGTCTTCAGTTCGGTGGCGACATTGGTAGCGGTGTTGGTGACGACTACCTTTGCGTTTGAGATCGCCGCCGATTGGGCATCCATGAGGCGTCCGAAGATGGCGCCGCGAGTCTCTTGCCCCAAGGCGGGTACAGCCATGAGCAGGCATGTGGTGAGTGCGAACTGAAATCTCTTGTTCATGATTCGACGCCAATCATATCCAACTGGCTGAAGTGATGCAAACCGCGGAACGGTTAGTGCCATCCCGTGGCGCAGGCACTCTTGCCTGCCGTCTCGACATTCGTGTCGAGACGCCTCTGAAGGCTTGCACTTGACCATGGATATTCTTCTGGACGTTCTGCCAAGCCCGCTTTCACAGGATTGTTTTCTATATATTTGACAATCCGAGCCTATTCCTGCGCGTCGCGCACCCAGTGGTCATAGGATTCGGTTTGCCAGAATGGCTCACCCGTGCGATTCAGAAAACGATTGGCCTCTCGTGCTGAGGCGCCTTTGAGGGATTGCAGAAGCCGCGGCGGATTTATTTTAGGATAGAGCAGAACGTGGACATGATTCGCCATTACGACAAAGGCGGCTAAATCATAGTGACCAAGTGCTACGCCCTTGTGAAGCGAGTCAATAACGATTCGGGCTATGGATGGGTCGCGCAAGAATTGCAGTCCTGTGACGGCACGATCCAAATAGCGGTCCATCCAAACGAAAGCTTTTCCGCTGGACGCTTTGGTTGGCGGCGGATACATTCCTTGAGGTAGACTGCCGCGCAGATGCCAGGTGAGAAACAGCCACTTGCCTTCTGGGTAAATGTGCGGCAAGCGTCGCTTGGATGGACTCATGATTGGGAAGTGTCGAAATTCGCGAATTATTCTCAGCTAACCGGCAGGCGGGCGTCCCGACGAGTCGGGACGCGGCAAGCACGAGTGCTTGCGCCACGGACACCTGGCACGTCCTTGCAACCCGCATCCCGCGCATGAGATACTACAACCGCAGCCGCTATCTTCCGCGAATTTGCGGATATGAAAATCTTTGGACCGTCCACCCGTACGAGGCTTAATGAAGCCATAGGAGTGGTGTATCTGCTCGCAGCGGTAGTCACCACGCTCAGTCTGGTGTCCTATAGCGCGCTCGATCCATCGCTGAATACTGCCAATCCGGACAAGCCGCATAACCTGATTGGGTACGCCGGCAGCTACTTTGCCGATATCTGCTACCAGATTCTCGGCTTTGGCAGCTTCATCGTGCCGGCCCTGCTTTTCTATTTGGCGATCAAGTGGCTGCGCTCCCAGCCCTTCGATGCGCCGTTCATTCGGCTGGTCGGCTCCACCGTTCTGCTGCTAGGCACCTGCACGGCACTTTCGCTGGGCCCCACATGGCGCCCTTTTGGCGGCGTCATCATGGCCGGCGGCATGGTTGGCATGTTCCTTTCGGATTACCTGGTGGAATCGTTGAATCTCACCGGCGCGGCACTGCTGACGGCTACCGCGATCTTTCTTTCGCTTTATCTGATCTCCAGCTTCTCTATGGCGAAGATGTACGGCTGGTTTGAGGTTCCTCTGAACTGGTGGCGCAATCTTGTGGCGCGCTGGACGCAGGGCTGGCAGGCATTCCAGGCAAGGCGCGCCGAAAAGCGCCAGGAGCGCGAAGAGCGGCGTATGGAAAAGGCCGCCAAACGGCAGGCCGAAGCTGAGGCCAAGGCCCTGGCGAAAGCGGAGAATGCAGCCGCCAAACTGGCTGAGGCTGTCGGCGCCAGTCAGCCCATGATCGAAGCCGAACCGCGTTCTTCACGCCGCGCCCGTGCCATGGCTGCGGCAGCCGGTGCTGCACCCGTCGCGCCAAGCGAGCCTCCGTCCGCGCCGGCGATCGTACCTTATGAGGACCGGATTCCCCAAGACCGCGCCCCTTGGGAAGAACCGCCGTCCGCCCGCATCGAAGACATTCCAATCAAAGCGCTCGAAGACACGCTGCCGCCTGCCGAGGCATTCCGGCCGCTACCCGATGCCACCCCAGAGCCCGAGCCCGTGGCAACCCGGAAGAAGCAACCTTCGCGCCACGCCACTTCGTTCATCATGCCTTCAACCGGTCTACTGAACGAGATCCCTCCGCGCAACCCTTATGACGAGCAGGAACTCAAGGAGACTGCGTCGCGCATCAAATCCAAGTTCGAAGAGTTCAATGTGCTTGGTTCCGTGGTGCAGATCAATCCCGGCCCGGTGGTGACGACGTTCGAATTCAAACCCGAAGCCGGAATCAAGTACAGCCGCATCACCACGCTGACAGAGGATCTCTGCCTTGGCCTGCAAGCGGAATCCATCCTGATTGAACGCATCCCCGGAAAGCCCACGGTGGGCATCGAAGTTCCAAATAGCCGCCGCGAAGTGATCAGTCTGCGCCAGGTTTTGGAATCCGACGAATTCCAGAGTTCGCCTTCGCGGTTGACCATCTCGCTCGGCAAGGATATCAGCGGCCGAATCAAAGTGGCCCCGATGGAAACCATGCCCCACTTGCTGATCGCCGGCTCCACGGGCTCCGGCAAAAGCGTTATGCTCAACACGCTGATCATGTCGATCCTATTTAAGGCGACACCTGACGAAGTGCGCATGATCATGATTGATCCCAAGCGCGTGGAGCTTGGAATCTACGAAGGCATTCCGCACCTGCTCACGCCGGTTATCACCGATGCCAAGAAGGCCACTTACGCTTTGCGTAACGCCGTGGTCGAAATGGAGCGCCGTTTGAAACTGCTTGCCGCGCAGGGCGTGCGCAACATCGACCAATACAATAAGAAGGTGCGCCAGATTCTCTCTGCGCCGCGCAGCCTGTTCGAAGAAGAGAACAGCAAGCCGGAACTGGAAGAACTGCGGCCCCTGCCATACATTCTGCTGCTGATCGATGAGTTGGCCGACCTCATGATGCTTGAGCGGCAAAACGTGGAAGAGAGCGTAACACGCCTTGCGCAGATGGCCCGCGCCGTCGGCATGCACCTTGTGCTGGCAACCCAACGCCCCAGCGTCGACGTCATCACCGGTCTGATCAAAGCCAACTTTCCGGCGCGTATCAGTTTCCGGGTGGCAACGCGCGTCGATTCGCGGACCATTCTTGACGTGATGGGCTCCGAACACCTGCTCGGAAAGGGTGACATGTTGATGTTGCCGCCCGGCTCCTCGCGACTCACGCGTGTACACGGCGCCTTCGTGACGGAAAACGAAACCAACAAAGTTGTGGAATTCTGGAAGGCGCAAGCTGCGCCGGAATACGACCAGAGCTTCCTCACCGCGCCTCCGAGCGAAGACGGCGAAGAGACGGAGATCGAAGAGTACGAGGGCGGGGAAGACCCCATGTATCAGGACGCTGTCCGCTGCGTGCTCGAATTGGGCAAGGCTTCCACCTCTACTTTGCAACGCCGCCTGCGTCTGGGCTATGGGCGCGCCGCACGCATTCTCGATATGATGCAGCGCGAAGGCATTATCGGCCCGCCCGATGGCAGCCGTCCGCGCGAAGTATTGAAGCGGCCTGACTGGCTGGCTGAGATCGATCACCAGATGCGATAAACTGAAATCCCCATGAAACTACTTTTTGCCGTATTCATCGCCGCGAACGCTTTCGCCCAATCTCCCTTGGTCGACGCCATCGTTGGCCAGTACAAGCCTATGAAGCTCAACTTCATTGAAGGCGCAACCGCCATCCCTGAGGGCGATTACGCTTTCCGCCTAACGCCTCCGCAGCGCCCGCTGGGTGAATGGATCAGCCATACCGCGCAGGGCAACTTTACCCGCTGCGCCGCCATGATAGGAAAGGAAACCCCGCCCGAAGCCAAGCAGGCCGGCGAGACCAAAGCCAAAGCTGATGTGCAAAAAGTGCTGCAGGCCTCGTTTGACTATTGCGACGCGGCCCTGAAATCCTTGACCGATCAGGCGGCCCTGACCGAAGTAACCGTGGCTGGCAAGAAGGCATATCCCGTAACAGCAATGGTGTCGTTGATTGCATCGCTGAATGAACATTACGGCAACATGGTTGGGTACCTTCGCATGAAGGGAATTACGCCGCCCTCGACCGCGCGGGCACAGAAAAAGTAGTGACCACCCGCGGTCATGTTGGTTAACAAAATCAACCGTGTCTATCGTATACTGAGTATGTCCGGATGTAAATTGTAAGCGCGCCAGCCGCCCCGGCGCAGAGTGAACTAGGCATTTCAAGCTCTCTGCATAGCGTCGACGTGAGTCTGATGCGCGCATATTAAATGAGAAGAAGGAGCACCATCATGTTCCCACGTTTGACTTCACTACTCGTCCTTTGCTCAATGGGTACTGTTGGCCTTTTCGCACAAGGCCTGAATACTACTGCGACCAAGGACGACTGGGAAGAAATCAATTTTGAAACTGGATCCGCCGTGCTTTCCGACGGCTATCCCAGTTTATTGCGGCTTGCTGAATTGCTCAGCAAGAACGCTTCATATCGGGTCAAGGTCGAAGGCTATACCGATTCCGTTGGTGCGGAACGCGGTAACGACAAGCTAGCCATGGCGCGCGCGAACACGGTCAAAGCTTTCCTAGAGAAATATGGCGCAAAGCCGAGTCAGATCGACGCGACCGGCCACGGCAAGAAGCAGCCCAAGGTTGACAACACCACGAAGGAAGGGCGCTTCATGAATCGCCGCGTGACGCTCGCTGTTACCGATGGTAACGGCAAGCCGATCTCTGCCGGCGGGGTGGGCGATGCCATCCGCAACCTCAACAGCGCCGCCGGTGGTCCGGCCATGGCGGCCGATCCGAAGTGCTGCGATGAGATCCTGAAGCGTCTCGATAAGCTCGATGATATTCTTGCGCTGCTTAAAGACGTGAAGAATGAGAATGCCCGCCTCCGCAGCGATGTCGATGCGTTGAAGCGCGGACAAGCCGCACCTGTGAAGACAGTAGAAACGGCCAAGTCGATTACGGTTCCTCAGGTGGAAGACATAGCCAAGTCCGCCGCTAAGGCTGCGATCGATCAAGCCAATAAGAGCAAGTTCTCCATCATCGGCGCCAACGCCGGCATCGATGGCGAAAAGCACCTGACCTTTACCGGTAAGGGCCGCTACTTTAACCCCATCAACGAAACCTTCGCAATCCAGTCCGAAGCTGAGTTCATGTATTTCCGCGACCGCAAGGAAGGCCAGTTCGATCTCGGTTTGGTGCAGCGCTACAAGAGCTTCCAGGCCGGCCTTTTCGGCAGCTACAAGCATGTCGATATGAGCAACTTCCAAAACGGCGGTAGCCTGGCTCAGGCTTCGCTCACTTTTGATTATCTGTTCAAGTTCGGCCGCGTCGGCTTGTTCGGCACCAAGGGCTTCGTGGATAATTCGGTCGTTAACAACAAGTTCATTAACCAGCACATCTTCGAAATCAGCTACCTCAAGATCGTCGATCAGTTTGGCGGCAGCGCCTCCGTCGGCCTCTGGAAGAATGCTTATGCGGAAGGCAACCTCGGTTACCTGAAGAGCCGGCTCGGCAACGACAAACCGGGCGGTACGATTCGAATCGTTAATCCGATTAACCGCTTCTTTGCCGTCACCGTCGAAGGTGGCTTCAACGAAACCATGCTCACCAAGGACGCCAATGGCCGCGTCGCGGTCGGCATGCAGTTCGGCAATTTCCTGCGTCCTCGCGAATTCCTCGCCGCCAACCACCCGGTACCGGTTGATATTCCGCGTGTCCGCTACGAAGTGCTGACCCGCCGCGTGCGCACCGGTAACGACGCGCCCGTCGCCGATGCAGGTCCCGACCAGATCGGCGTGTCGGCCAGCACCATAACGCTGGATGGCTCCGCTTCCTACGATCCAGATGGCGACCCGATCACTTATCAGTGGACGCAGATCGCCGGACCCAACGTCAACATCAACGGTGCAACCAACGTGAAGGCAACCTTCCCGGCCACGGAATCGCAGACCTATGCATTCCGCCTGACGGTGAAAGACAGCTACGGTGCACAGAGCATCGCTAAGGTTTCTATCATCACCGCTGCTCCGCAGAACGTGAGGATCATCAACTTCCAGGCGACGCCTTCCAGTATTTCGGCCGGACAGGTTTCCGTTCTGAGCTGGGAAGTGATCAACGCCGATACGGTTGAGATCAACGCCATCGGTAAGGTGGACCCAAGCCACGGCACCTCCACCGTTGCTCCCACCGAAACCACCATTTACAAGATCACTGCAACGAACAAGAACAGCTCGGTAAGTGCGACAACCACGGTTACCGTGGCTCGTCCGCAGGTGCGCATTATCAGCTTCACGGCGATTCCGGCTACCATTCAGTCCGGCGAAAGCTCTACGCTGCAATGGACTACCGAGAATGCGACTTCAGTGACCCTGGCCGGCGTAGGCAATGTACCCGTAAACGGAACTGCGCCCATTACGCCGAAGGACACCACCACTTACACGCTGACCGCACGGAATCAGTTCGGCGATGTGAGTGCAACCGCTGTGGTTCGCATTACCGCTCCGCCGGCTCCGCCGAATGGCGGGGGCCAACCGCCGCGGATCATCCGCTTCAACGCAACCCCGCCGGATATTCTCAACACGGAGAAGTCCACCATTAACTGGCAGGTGGAAAACGCCGATGTGGTCAACATCTCCGGCATCGGAGTTGTGCAACTGACCGGTTCACAGGCTGTAGGACCGCAGCAGACCACTACTTACACCATCATTGCGAAGAACCAGTACGGCGAAACCAGCACCAACCTCGTCATCACTGTTTCCCAGGCGACCAGCATTTCCAACTGCGTCGCTACGCCATCGACTATCAATCCGGGTGACAACTCGGTGCTAACATACAGCGCCAACAATGCAACCTCAGTGACGGTTGCCGGAATTGGCCAGGTTTATGGCGGCATTCTGGTTCGTCCGCAGGTCACCACGTCCTATACGATCACCGCGGTTGGTCCGCGCAACCAGGCGTCTTGCCAGGTGACGGTGAACGTCAACACGCCGCCACCGCCGCCTCCGCCGGTCAGAACGCCGACGGCGAATGCCGGTACCAACTTCGACACCATCTATCGTTTGATCACGCTCGATGGTTCGAAATCCACCGATCCAGATGGCCTCCCGCTGACCTATAGCTGGCGAATCATCAATCAGACCGCTGTGATTCTGGATGTCAACTCGCCAACCCCTCGCGTTCAGTTGGGTGAGCAGTTCGGCATCTACATTTTCGAGTTGACGGTTACCAATACCAAGGGTATTTCCGCCAAATCGCAGGTGACCGTTAACTTTGTTAAGACAACTGTTCAGTAGTTTTGCTTAATTGGAGGCGGGCGTAAATAAATTGCGCCCGCCTCCTTTGCTTGCAACAATTTGCTGGTAATTTGTTTTTTAAGCGTTACAATGGGGATTGGGAGTTCAATTATGTTCCGCCCCTTTCTTGCCGCATTTACCATTCTAGCCGCCGCCACTTTGGCCCCCCTCCAGGCGCAGCCTAATAATCTTTTCGTCGGCCCGTCTTCCCTGACATTCAATGCCAGCCTTGGTGGTATTCCTACAAATACTCAAACGCTTTCGGCATCCTCCACAACTACGCCGATCGCCCTTAATGTTACTGTCGATATCATTGGTACTTCTGTCTCCTGGTTGAAGGTCTCGGCCACCAGTGGGGTGACCCCATTTAACCTCAGCGTCTATGCCGATCCCACAGGCCTGGCTGCGGGCACTTATCAGGGCCGTGTGAATTTTACCGGATCGTTCGGGACCACGGTGTTTGTCAATTTTGTAGTTTCCGGCGGTTCGGGGGCCACCACGCTCGCCGCGGGAGCAAGCTCAATTACTCAGGCGGCTTCGGCTACGGGTGGAGTTGTTACTTCCCAATTTGGACTCAGTAGCACCAATCCCAACATCCAGGTGGGCTTCTCCATCGCTACCTCCACAACATCAGGCGGCAATTGGCTGACGGTGCTTCCCAGCACGGGAATCACTCCATCCACCATTACCGTCAGCATGGATCCTACGGGACTATTCTCGCAGACCTATAGCGGCTCCATTGTTATCACGCCTACCGCAGGCGGAGCTACGATCACGATTCCGGTGACATTGAACGTCAACGGTGTCAGTTCCGGATTTACATTGTCCACCTCGAACATTCCCGTGAACTATCAGGTAGGGACTTCTTATCCCGCGCAGCAGTCGATTTACGTCAGTTACTCCGGCGGCTCCATTGGCTACACGGCTACCTCTTCTCAATCGTGGGCGCTGCTTTCCACCTCGATAAACCCCAGCGCTGCATCATCGGTTTCCGGCACATCGGGAGCTCCTCTGCTGGTTAGTATCAACCCTTCGGGTCTCAGCACAGGTGCCTATACTTCCTATATAACCGTCACGCCTTCCATTGGCAGTCCCTTGACTGCCACGGTTACGTTGAACATCTCAACCTCGGGCTTTTTCGTTCCCAATCCGAATTCCCTCTCTTTCAGCTACATCCCCGGCAGCACTCCTCCCGTCAGTCAGAACGTGACGGTCACATCCTCAACTGGGGCTTCCATCAACTTCAGCGCAACAGCCACCTCCAACGGCAACTGGCTTACGTTGTCGCCGAATTATGGGAATACAACGACGACAAACCTGCTGACCGTTGGCATTGCCCAGGTGACGCTCACACCCGGAACTTACTCAGGCAATATTGCCCTGATTGATTCCGTGTCGGGAGTAACAACGAACATCCCTGTTACGCTGAATTACGGCGTCTCGGGCGGCACCAATCAGCTGAACATCACGCCTTCCTCGATGTTTTTTCAGACTCCTGTTGGCGGAGGTCCGGTTAACCAGACCCTGCAGATTGCGGCATACTCCGGAGCGAGCCAGAACTTCCACGTCGCCGCCACTTCCAGCACTAACTGGCTTTCCGTCGCCCCCGGCGTTGGTGTAACGCCTTCGACCATTACTGTCGTGGCTAGCGCTAGTCTGGTCCCGGGCGCGGGTACTTACACCGGCAGTGTAGTCTTTACGAACTTCGATGGCACCCAGCAATCGGTGCCGGTTTCTTTCAACGTAACTTCGAATGTCAATCTGGCAGCCTCACAGAACTCCCTGGCTTTCACCCAGGCAACTGGCACACCGGCCCCGTCTGGGCAGACGATTCAGATCACCTCAGCCAATGGCCCCAGCACGCCGTTCTCGGCTACCAGTAATTCCGCGTGGCTTACGGTTGCCCAGAACGGTGCATCCACCCCCGGATCCATCACCGTTTCTGTGTCCGCCGCCGGTCTTTCGCCTGCGACATATAGCGGTCAGGTCTCCATCAACGGCGGCCTCAACCAGTTGCTGATACCGGTAAGTTTTACGGTTCTGCCTGCAAACAGCATCACGCTGAATACAACCTCTATCAATTTCAACTACGTGGCTGGTACTCAGGTGCCTACTCCGCAAGTCATCAATGTGACAACCACCAGCGGATCGGTGCCGTTCAATTCCATTGCGGCGGCCTCGATAGGTGGCAACTGGCTGTCAATCAGCCAGAGCGCCAATGCTACTCCTGCCACGCTCACTGTAAGCATTAATCCCGCCGGCTTGGCCACTGGGGTCTACCCCGGCTCGATAACGATCACCACGGCTGATGGCTCCGGTCAGAAGCTAACCATCAACGTTAACCTGACGGTTACCGCGCCCCCCGCGCCGCAGATCAGTAAAGTGCTTCATGCTGCCTCCATGCAGCCAACCTGGCTTAGTCCGGGCTTGATCATGGTGATTCAAGGTATTGGTCTCGGTCCGCAGACCGTCACTGGCGGCACACTGCTCGCCCCAGGCGCGGTAGACACCATTGCAGGCGGCACGCGCGTGCTCTTTGACGGGATACCGGCGCCGATCCTCTCCACCCAGGCGAATGCCATTCTCACAGTGGTGCCCTACGAAGTGCGCGGCAAGTCCACGTCAAACATGGTTGTGGAATATCAGGGGATTCAATCGGCTCCCAATACGCTCAGTGTCTTCGATTCCGCGCCTGGAATATTCACGCGCGATGGTTCCGGAGGCGGACAGGCCTCCGCAGTAAATGAGAATGGTTCGCTCAACAGCCCAGCCAATCCGGCTTCGCCCGGCAGTGTCGTCGCCATCTTCGCCAGCGGCGAAGGCGCTACGCAGCCCGGCGGTCAGGACGGCCGCTTGATCGTCACTGACGTTCGCCTGCCTCTACTCCCGGTGCGCTTCTATCTCAACGGACGGCAACTGGAAACGCTTTACGCCGGTTCCGCCCCGGGCTTCATCGCCGGTTCTTTCCAGGTGAATGTGAGGATCCCGACGGACCTTACTGTCACCGGTTCATTGCCGATTGAGTTGCAGGTGGGTACACGGGCCAGCCAGGCGAATGTGACGATTGCGATTCAGTAAGGGGCCACAGGTGTGAAGCAATAGGTTCTAGCGTGAAGTGGACCGGCGAATCGCCGGT
>CAIRSA010000538.1 GCA_903881085.1 uncultured Acidobacteriia bacterium | reverse complement strand
CTCGGTAGCATTGGGAATCTACCGAGCCGCGACCGCAAGGGAGCGGAATATTTTTCGCTGATTTGTTTTCGAGCCACCGTAACTTTTCCCCGCGTGGAATCGAAGGAAGTGGTGAAACACGGACACTACAGTTCGCGTGCGGTTGGTTCATCGCTCTGACTCAGATGCCCTTCCACGCCTGCGCTCGAAGTGTCCCTGGAACTAAGAGGAGACCAGATGTTCAATACAAAGAGCTTTCGATTTTCAGCAATCTTGACGATGATTGGCGCTGCGAGTGCGGCTTTTGCACAGGGCGGTGGCGGGGCGCATGGGCAGCCTGCGGCGGCGGGGAAGCGTGACCCGTTGCTGCTTACCGCGACGAACGGAAAGGCCAACTATCTGGCCGTGATCAACACGCGTACCAAGCAGGTTGATTATGTAGCAACCGGCGGCGTTGGTGGCGTTGGCGGGAATGCCGGCGGCGTTGCGGTTGCAGGCGATCTGGCGGCTGTTGTGAATTTCGGATCGTCGAACGTTACCGTTTTCGTGCGGCAGGGGAACTGGATGCAGCCTGCGCAGGTAATTACGACGGCTTCGAAGCCTGTGTCTGTCGCGTTCGGCTCTGACCACCTCATCGTTTTGGAGCAGACCTCGGCTGAATCGTTTGCCATCGCTGGAAACACTGTGGCGGCTAAGAGTGACGGCAACGTGCCGTTGTTGAAGGGTGACGGATCGGCCGGGCAGGTTGTCGCATACAGGGGCGGAGCAATTTACACGGAGAAGAGCGGAAGCGTAGGAGTGCTGAACTTTGGCATTCCTGGACTGGTGGGGCCGAGCGTTCCGGTCAGTGGGCTTCCGTCCGCAGCGAATTTCGACACGCCGCTGGGCATGGTTGCGCGCGGCGCCAACGCATATGTGACGATTGCGCATTCCGATCTGGAACTGCTTGTGACGAACGGTGCAGTGGTTTCGAGCGCCACGGGTGGTGTGCCGTACAAAGACGCCCTGGGTGTGCTGATACACGCCCCGTGCTGGAACGCGCTGTACGGACAATTTCTCTATTCGGCCGATTCTCCGTCTAAGCAACTGCGGCGGTATCTGGTGAGCGACACCAACGTGTTCATTGATAAACAGACCGCGGCGAAGCTGACAGGCGGCCCGACTGACCTGGATATTCGCGGCCGCATTCTTGGGGTGATCGATGGCGGCGACGGGACAAACTCCAACGCGTCGGTGTTCAATATCGATTCCGAGGGTGAGTTGACGTTGCGCTTTGCGGTGAAGATCGCCGGTGCAATCAATGGCACCGCGATCATTGAATAAATAACGGTTGTTAGAAGAGAAATCGGGGCTGCGATGCTATCGCGGCCCCGATTTTTGGGTTGAGTTTTCAGCCGGCGTGGGGCAGATTGGCAATCCAATGTCGCTCGTTTTTCGTGGGAGTAACTGCTGTGAGGTTTGAACACACAAAGCGCTCGCGAGCGGGCAGGCGAATACTAACTTAAAGCAACGTCATGTCGAAAAACGAGTGGAATTGGATTGGCAATCGGCGTTGGCGGAAGTTGATTCATCATTGCTGGTTCAATCGGGCAATGCTGTAATGTCCTGGAAGCCTCTTGGCCAACTCGATGAACCAAGCTACTCCTCGAAAATGGCCGAATGCATTCGGCCAGTGCGCCTATAACTCTTGCGCCCGCAGAGTGCCACTCCAATGTCACTTACATTGCGTTGATGAGGCGAGCTTCCGATATGGTGAGCGATTCACTGGGGCATTGCGGTGGAGGGCAATTGGGGTCAGGCAGCCCATTTTCGGCATCCACCTTCGCCAAGGCTTCGGCGGACAAGAAAACGGCCGAAAAAAGGTGTCAGACCCCAAATGCGACGCGTCGTTCTAATCAAT
>CAIRSA010000537.1 GCA_903881085.1 uncultured Acidobacteriia bacterium | reverse complement strand
AAGGGTCAAAGCCATGATTGCCACGAAACAAGATTGCCGTTCTATCCTTCAGGCACACGGCCCCGAGGTTTTGCGCAAAATGGCGTTAGATGCCGAGCCGTTTGAGTTTGAGCCGCAGGATGATTGGAGCGAGGCGCAACCCGAGGCCGATCCGTCAAAGCCCGAGCGCAAGCCGCTTTCCGCATTCCTTGTGAACCACGCCGAAACGCTTGGCATGACTTGGGAACAAATCGACGCCTTGCGCCCGCCCTATGTGATTGACCAGTTTGTTAGGCGCGGTGAAGTCATGCTCACGGGTGCCGAGTCAAAAAGCCGCAAGTCTTGGCTGGTGCAAGACGCCGGTTTTTGCGTTGCCGCAGGTTTGCCGTGGCTCGCCGATGAACACGGACAAAACGGCTTTGCCACAGCGCAAGCCAAAGTGCATGTCCTCGACCTGGAATTGAACCCGGCGGAAATGCGCTACCGCTTCGCCAAGGCCCGAGGCAATCGCTTTGCGGATTCACCCAGTGAACAAGCCAAAGTGACCACCGCGTTTCATGCCTACTCGTTCGACGGCTTGAACATCATTGACATACTGCCCCGCATTGCCGAGGTGCAACCGACCGTGCAACCGGGCGACCTAGTGATTGTGGATTGCCTTTACAGACTGGTGCCGGATGGAAACGAAGTGGCCTCGCTCGCCGCGATTCTCGAAACCGTGAAGCGCTTTTCCGCAGAGACGCAAGCCGCCGTGATAGTCGTTGACCACTTCCGCAAGGCCGGCGACGACAAGGCGCGGAATCGCTTTGCCGGGTCATTCATCAAGCAGGCCAGTTCAAGCACGCTGGTTGCGATTGAAACCAAGGCCGACGACTTGCTAGAAATGAATATCGACGCCCGCACATTTCACGGTTGCCCGAAAGTTCACGCCCGGTTTGACCTCGACAGCTACACTTTCCGCCGGGTGCCGGATTCAGAGGTTGCAGACGCCAAAGCGGGCCGTGAGCAAGCTGAGGCCGAAGGATGGCTTTTAGCCGTCTGGAAATCACGCGTGCTTGGCTACCCAGCAACGGCACAGGATGGCGTGGATAAATGGAATCTAACAAGTAGGCAAGGCGCAACCAAGCGGTTTGACCGACTCGCAAGCGGGGGGATGGTGGCGCGAGCCGCCACAAAACCCGGCAGCGCCTGCCAGTGGGTTCTCACCCCGAAAGGCGCGGAAATCGTCAAAATTGCTCTTCAGTTGCACCCCTAGTTGCACCATGTCCGAAAATCCTTGTAGCTACAAAGAAAATCAGGGGCGCAACCGGGTTGCGCCACAAGTTTCTGGGCCAATATCTGAATGCGTGCATGCGGGGGGCGATTCAAAGCCCCCGCTTGCACCGTTTAGGGGGGGTGCAACTGGTAACTCTCCTATAAGGGTTGCACCCCTGCCAGTTGCACCCCCCTCAGGCCAGAGAACGCCGCAGGCAAGACACGTTGAACCAGCCTCGCCGATACTTTCGCCCGGCCCGCTATCGATGCCCGGTATTGTCAGAATTCTCCTATCAGAAGCCGCAGGCAATGCACTGGCCTCCGTCGGCGATGCGTTCGTCGTTGTCGGCAAAGGCCGCTACCCAGACGGCGACGGCAGGATGGTGATCTATTGCCAGCCCGCGCCGCTCGCCGTGGTAAATGCAGCGTGCGACGTTGTCACCGGCTTGGCGCGTGTCGTTCGCGTCAAGCCACCCAAGCCGACATCGCCAGCGCCATCACCAACACCTGCATTCACGCCATGAAGCCAGCCAGCCAGCACCCCGCCAATGCGCACAGGAACCACGTAGCGCCGTCGCAACCTTTCGAGCGCAGACAATGCCACCGACCAGCACGCTGCCCTGCCCCACCGACGCCAGCCCCCCCCACCGGGGACAAAGGAATCTGTTAGCAGGTGGGTCGAAGGCAGGTTGGTGCGGGGTACCACTTCTTCCCGCGCGACATAAAAAATTTCACTCCCCCTTACGTTATTGCGAACGATTCGCAATAAGGATTGACAAGCCAAACCTGCCCGTGGATCTTTCCCCCATGAAAAAACGTTTCGACCAAGCCTAACAATTCCAACAAATCAAAATCATGTTACCTGTCAAAGACCTAAAATTCCGCACCGATGCTGAGCGCAAGCAGTTTGAACGCGGCATGGCCGAGGTACAGCGCAAGCTCTCCGGCCACGTCACCCAGACCCCTCAGGAACTCGAAGCCGCCACGATTGCCCGAGGCCGGGCGGAAATCCTGAAAAAGTTTGGATCCGCTTTTTACGCCAAGACTTTCGGCACCGCGCCCGCAAAGCCGATGGCACAGCCAGCCAAGCCCGCTTCCTCGCCCGGCACCGTCAAACACTTTGCCAAGGAGACCGGCCCATTCGAGCCGCGCAAGCTGCATTGCTTTGTAAACCGGGCATGGCTTGCCTAACATCTTTCCGGCGAACTAGGAAGCGCCGAAGGCTGGCCGCCCGACCTCAGCAATGGGGCCGGGCGGTTTCCTTTTGCCGACCGATGGCACTCAGGCCACAGCACCCCGCCCGCGCGTGTGGCTCGCCGGAACCATGCTTCGTCAATTGATGAAGCTGCAAGACCCATCTCCCAGCCCGCCCCCGCCGACCTCGACCAGCGGCCCCCCCGGTTCACGCGCACGCAGGAGGTGGGATTGACGCCCATGGGCGTCAATGTTCCAAGCTCTGAGCCCCCGGTTCACGCACGCGCGGGTGGTGGGATCCGCGAGGGCAAAAATTGCATCCCCGGTCCAACCCCCCGGTTCACGCACGCGCGGGTGGTGGGATCCGCGAGGGCAAAAATTGCATCCCCGGTCCAACCCCCCGGTTCACGCACGCGCGGGTGGTGGCATGGCAGTCTTAGTTCGTCAATTGATGGAGTAAAGCCCCCGGTTCGCGCACGCGCGGAGGTGGGACTTGGAATCGCGGGTGCAATTATTGCCCTCGCGTTCCCCCGGTTCACGCAAACATGAAATGGGCCACTGGCGAGCGGTACAACCTGACGAAGAAGGCGCATGGCGCTCCCGTTGGGAATGACAGGGCGGAAAAACAGAAGGGCAACAATTGCACTTCTGTTCCAAAGCCTCCCAACACCGCCAAGGCCATCGGAGACATGGCAGGGGTGAGCGAGCGGGCAGCAAAATCGGCTACTGTGGGAATCGTCCCTGACAAGTTAGGCGACGGCACCCGGCACCCGAGGCTCGCGTAAGCATTACGGCTTATTGTAACGCTTACGCCGTTACATTTGTAACGCACCGTTACAAGCGAATCAGCTATGGCTCAGCACCCGGCACCCGGCACCCGGCAGCGCCAGCCCGAGCGGCCGCATGACGGCACCTGCAGCACCAGCAAGATCGAGGTGACCAGCAGCACCGGCATAGGAAATCGATGGGGACGGTTGGAAATAACCGTTAGCGAAATATCCCACAAAACCCTCAAAATCTTTCTAGCGGAAATTCGTAGTGTCACCTATAAGGCACTAACAGCTTTTAAGATTGCATTTTCTATATGCCCCTAAGCATGTGCGGCTTTTTTGTAATCAGCAGGTCATCAGTTCAAGTCTGATAGTCGGCTCCATTGGAAAGCTTGCTGCATATTGGTTGTTCGCATACGAAGGAGTTAGACAAAATTCCCAAGCACCTCTCGAATGCGCGGAAATGCAGCTTTTAACGCGTTCTATTGCACGGAGTGTT
>CAIRSA010000536.1 GCA_903881085.1 uncultured Acidobacteriia bacterium | reverse complement strand
GGTCGTGTTCGTTGCGGGGCTTGGCTACAGTCAGTTGCTGTTCGCGTGGGCGGCCGACGACATGAAGAGCCACAACTGGCTCGACTGCCATCAGCGGATGTACGCGTTTTACGGGGGCGTGGCGCACGTAACGGTGCCGGTGTATGATCTCAAATGAACAGGTGGTGGCGGCAATCACCCTCATCGGTCGCCGTGGGCGCCTTGCATGTGAAGTGGGCGGCGTCCATCGGGAGGCGCTGATGGCGTTCGTGAACGGCTTGTCCCAGAAGCTGGGCTACCCTGCTCGCCTGCCGTAGCGTGGCCGCTCGACAACGTTCGCGAGGGACAATACGTAACTGAAGTGCATTAGGGGAATTTACGGTGTCAGCGAGGGCGCCCAAAATTTGATGCCATCGCGTTCGAGGCGAGTATCAGATTCATCTACAACGGGGCACCAGGCTGGACTAGGGATTTCATGTCAGGTCAGTGTGGTAAGCGCGCCTTGCGAGACGCGAAGCAAAAGCTCAGTTTTTCGCGCCTCAAAACCGCCTCTCTCGTCGATCTCGACCCTCGGTTTTATGAGAAATAACCTAAATGAAATTGTTCCACCTGAAAAGCATTAGGATTGAGTCGCGCCTGCAAGAAATTTGATTATATTGAGACATTCGCAGACGAAGGACGACTGCAGTTCTATAGCCTTACTCAAGGGAGGAGTGAGTTGAAAACCAGAAATAGCATCAAAGCGATGATCGTTTCAGCATCGATTTTGATTGCTGGCGACTTGATCAATTTACCAATAACGAATGCAGGGCCCTTGTCGAGCACGCCGGCGCAAATCACCTGCTCAAACAAAACCATGATTGGCACGGTAATTGGCGCATCCGTTCAGCAAGATTTCAATTTGAATCATTCGTCCTATGTCTTCATGGAGTATTGGGACGGAAAAGGAAATTCTTGGTACGAGGAGTTTGATGCCACAGGAGCATTCTCGTCAGGGTGGTACAGCCAGACTTCGACTTATAACGTCTCAGCAAACTGCGTTGCGCTGGATTATTACAACCCCGGTGTTGGATACCTTTATTTTCTCAATCCTGATGGATCGGGAATTAACTGGATCAATGGCGAAGTACCGACGTTCGCGAATTCACACAATTTGTTTATTGAGCAGGGCATCTTCAGTCGAGTTACGAGTGTCGGATTGCCATTGGCCGTCTTAACAAAGCCGGCCTGTAACGCTCGAACCTTATTAGGCACGTATGCATCGACGGCATTCGAGTATTCAAATGGGCTGACATATGCTCGCCTGAGCAGACGATCATTTGACGGAAAAGGTTCATTTACATATCGAGAAGACGCGGTGACTGCTGGCGCCCTGCCTTCACGACAGAGTGGCACTGGTGCGTACACGGTTTCAGACAATTGTCGTATTGCGCTCTTCTATGATGGCCAAACTAATGCACACTATGCAGGGCTCGCTTCGCCGGATGGCGGCGCGTTTTGGTGGGTTAACTCACAGGCAATCGGCACTGTTTCGGCCGGAAAATCCCAGCGCGTATCGTTGGCCTCTGTCGATAACTCGGCTTCCCTACCATAGGTTGAAAATAAAAATTTCGGGGCGAGTGTCGGATTGGTACTGCTGACGGCTTTCCGGAAATGGCTTTTAAGAGGTTCTCTCATCTTGCCCCAAGCTTGGGTCTTGGCCGTGTGCTTGTCGTGACAGGTGGTACCGGTCGTTAAGACCGAATTCCTATTCGGTTGTGTGGATCTGACTTCGGTCTGGTTGAAAATCTCTTCGTCTTGCCAATACTTGTCGGGCGATTAGGGTGCGGTTGTAATCCGAACATCATCTAATGCAGGCCCATCGCAGCAATTAAAACTACTGACGCTCGTGAATCTTAGCGTGTGAGGTGTGACGGAGTTCAGCAAATTAACAGGTACCGAAAGAGGTACGATGGCTGTAATCCACTCGCTAGTGGACTGAGGCGCAACTGGTGCCTGATTCGACACGAAAGGCGATCCCGAAATGGAGACGCCGTCGAACTGAACGTCTAGATAGGTTGATGAAGAATTACCTGGATGTTTCCAGTATGAGAAATGAAGCAGGTACTTCCCACCTCGCAAATTGATGGTTGTATACATCGATCCTGGGACCCAGCCGCTCATATCAACGGACTGAATACCATCGTGTGCGGGCCATCCGGCGCCGTCCACTGCGTGTGCCGATTGAATATCAATGTTGCCGAGGTCTACAGTCCATGTATTGCCACTATCACCAACAAAAGATAATCCCTGTGAATTTTGGGCTCCTGTCTGGCCTGGTGTAGATGCCCCATAATCGAGCCAACTACCATTAGTCAGTGGAGCGCTGGCAATATCGGGGCTTTCAAACCCCTCGTGGAAAATCGTGATCAATCGACAACTCGGATCATAGGAAATCCACGTCTGCGATGGAGAAGCCGGATCCGAGTTCGTAAATGGGTCTGACCCGAGCGATGGCATTATCGCGAGGAACTGACAAGTATAACTAGCACCGCCAGGCTGGGTTTTAGTGTAAACAAGGTCGTTTACTGAGTATTGTATTGATGAGTTCCACACTCCTCGAAGGTTGTAACTGACGGTATTTGTGCTAGGCCTGCCATTGCAGGCGCTGGCAGAGTTGCCGTTACCATCGGTAATTGTTGCTCCCCCTTCTGGGCATGCAATTTTGCTCGCGGAGGCGACTGAGGCGCCGGTACCCGTAACTCCTGTCGGCCCGGTTGCTCCCGGGTAGCCTGGCGATCCGATTGGTCCCTGAATTCCTGGGTTACCTTGAGGACCTTGTATACCTTGCGGTCCCATCTGCCCCTGAGCACCCGTATCACCCTTAGGACCCTGTAGTCCATCTGCCCCGGTCGCGCCAGTAGCACCGGTTGATCCTGTTGGGCCCGCGACACCGGCTGCCAGCAACTGCCAATGCGTCGCTAACGAGAGCGCGTCTGTCGCGGGATCAATGCCAACGGTTAAGCCGGCTGCGATATCAACGTAACTGGAGTTCCCTTCAAGGACGACATCGCCCGTTCGATACGCAGTGGCTGCGTTATAAGTGCCACGGAACGCAAGCCCTGAGGCCACGCGCTTCCAGTGCCCACCGTTTATCGCGTGATCATTCGAAGGTTCAGTCCCGATGGACGGAATGTTCGACACGTACGCGTAGCTCGAGCCACCCGTCGTGACGACATCACCGAGGGCATACGCCGTGGTGCCTGAGTATTCCCCGCGGTGACTGAACCCACCCGTTAACTTATGCCAGTGACCGCCATTGCTGCCGACATCATCCGCCGGATCAATGTGGCTGAGTGATACCTGGGAGATGGAGACGTAGGTGGTTCCACTGCGAGTGACGACATCGTCAAAGTCGTAACTTTGGGTGTCATCGTAATCCCCTCGTTCACGCAATCCCTTTCCATCTGCTCCGGTAGCGCCTGTTGCGCCGGT
>CAIRSA010000535.1 GCA_903881085.1 uncultured Acidobacteriia bacterium | reverse complement strand
CCTCTTACACCGAACTAAATTACCAAGTCACTGCGACGATTAACCGGTGGAACGTGGCTCAAAATTTTGGCAACCCTACTTCTACTGTGGTAGTTTAGAAACGGGTGCTTTTCGCATACGGCGGGCCTTACTTTCGCTGACGCGCCTCCGTCGTTCGTGGCGTTTTTGGATGGCGGCGGCGACCTCCTCTGATGTGCGGGGCTTCAGAAAATACCAGGACACCATTTCGACGACATCACGCACCGAGGTCAGAGGGCTGGTGGTCGCGGCAGCCACCCGCTCTTTCAGGGCAAACATCATCGCGGCTCCCACCAGCGCCATATGATGATGCCAGGCCCGCCATTTGCGCGCCTGATATTGACCCATTCCCAATTCCGTCTTCCCGTCCTGAAATGCCCTTTCAATAAAGAAGCGTTGAGCGTGGCGGGCCGCCAATTCGGCTTGGCTCATATCCTCTGGTGCATTGCTGAGGCTGTATTTCACCTCACCATCGGAACGTTCACTGACCAGCAACCACACTTGAACCGGTATTTCACTCGTCGGCGGCCAGATCCATACCCGTTGGGACCAGAAGCGAACCTTCAAGGTGCCGTTTTCGCCCGTCCGCAAGGTTTGCTCCGTGGCTCGTTGGCGTGATTCCTGCCACAAAGCATCCACACGCACGGCACCCGAGGCCTCGATCTTTGACGGACGCACCGTGCCTTCCGGGCAGTCCTTCCACACAAATTGGTTAACATCCACGTCCGCCACGAAGTACAATCCGGCGCCGGCAATCTTCAGCAACAGGCTCTGGTCTCGACCATAGGCCGCGTCCATGCCCGCCCAGCCAAACTCAAGCCCGTTGTTCTGGGCTTCCTCAATGAGTTCCCACGCTAATTCATTGCGGGTCCGGTAAACCTGCTGTTCCTTCGGCACCCCAGCCTCAACCATGCGTTTCTTATCTTGGGTCCATGCCTCCGGCATAAACAATCGAGCCCCTACCAAAGCCACCCGATTTCCATGTGTCAGGGCGCTGAAAACCCCTAATTGGCAGTTGTCCACCTTGCCGAGGCGGCCGTTGTATTGGCGGCCGACGCCGACGGATTTGGTCCCTTTCTTGGCGAAACCGCTCTCGTCGATTAAGAGCATGTTCTCACGGCCGCCTCCCAAGACTCGGGAGGCTTCCTGGCCGGTCCACTTCCAAAGGGCGGCCGCCTCCCAGGGACTATCTGAGAGGAACTGCTGCATATCCTGGTGCTTGATCGCCGGCAGCGATTCGCACATCCGTTCCATGTTCTTGCGTTGGATCCGGCTCAAGAGGCCGGAGAGGTAGGCGCGGGCCTGACTGCTGGCGTCACGCGTCCTTGTCCTGAAGACATGGGCAATCATCCCCGCAAATTCCTCAAATCTCTTTGTGCACGCGACCACATTGAGGAGTTCATTTTTAATCGGGCCCCGCTGTTGCGGCCCGTTGGCTGTTTTTGATCTGTTTATTTCGTTCTATGGCGAACGAAAATCAGGTTGACACAAGAAAATCAGAGGTCAATAGTAAGTAACACAGTAGAATTACACAAGCCCCCCGGGAACGGACCCATGCTGGTGGTGGTCAAAGCGACCGCATTATGAAACCACGCTTCGCGAAACTCCGTTTCCCGGAAATCCGGTGGCTCGCCGCCGCCGGTCTCCTGGCCCTCACCGCCACCGCCACCCCGGCCGCCGAACCACGCGCGACCACCGCCGCAACGCCCGCCGCCGCCCGGCCGCTCGTCCAGAACGCCCTGCTGCTCGACACCAGCAACAGCATGG
>CAIRSA010000534.1 GCA_903881085.1 uncultured Acidobacteriia bacterium | reverse complement strand
CCAAGTCCCGCTATCCCAGTTTCAATCCCCTTCAAATCGGGGTGCTGATTTCAGGGCGCGAAGCCGCGACCATGTCGTCGGGCGGAATGTCGGTTTCAATCCCCTTCAAATCGGGGTGCTGATTTCAGGAATGTTTGGGTTCTTATACGCAACGACTCAACACATGTTTCAATCCCCTTCAAATCGGGGTGCTGATTTCAGGGCGCAGCCTACCGTTTCGGTACTTCAGGTACTTTAGAGTTTCAATCCCCTTCAAATCGGGGTGCTGATTTCAGGCCAGGCAGCAATTGCCCTTACCCGTAAGAACACTAGTTTCAATCCCCTTCAAATCGGGGTGCTGATTTCAGGTGCTCCACAAGCCACACAATACAAAGCACTTATTCGACATCGTCAATCTCAAATCCGCGACGATCGGTTTTCTGCTCCAAAAGGCCGTCAATCGTCGCACTTTCACCGTTCAGCCAAATCTTACCACACATCGCCACAATAATTCGCATATTCGCAATCCTCACACCGCTTACGCACATCTGTCGCCTCCGGTACCTCCTCGTTCTCAATCATCCATCGAATCTTCAGCATGGCAGCCCCAACCTCGGCGCGCAACTTCTCGTCAATCTCCACCGGCAGCACCGCACCGTCCGACAATCTGTAAATAAAGGCCGTCTTCGCCGGAAGTCCCGTTGCCAGCTCAGCCAATATTGAATATCCACACAATTGATACCTGTGATTTTCGCCAACCCCATCGCCGGTCAACTTGAAATCAACAACCGCAACCCGGTCTGCTGACTCTAACACCAAATCCGGCCGCCCTTGAAGCCCAACACCCACGTCGGCCAGCCAGGGATTGAAGACTCGCTTAGCCGCCTCCAATCCATAATGTTTCAAGGTGCGCCGGGCTTCAAGGCTCTCAATATCTGCCTGCGCGGACAACCCCATTTTCATTTTGGCCGTTGGCACGCCTGATCCACTATAGAAACGGTGATAGAATACGACCCTTGGACAATAGGCCCACTGCTTCAAGTCGCCAATATTGATAAGCTCAGAGCTCGCCATCTCAATCGTCCTTTCCAATCGGAATGATCTTCAGTGTTGGCGCACCCTGCTTGGCGTCCGCCGCCTTCTTTAGCTCGTCCGCATCCATCCGGTATTGATCCAAAACCCACATCTCACGCATTGCGTCTTCCATTACCGGAACAATCCTCACACGCGCCGATTTAGCGCCAATCAACTCCTGAATCCGCAAACAAAGCTCCTGCCTCCGGTTCCGGTTGATCTTCCCCAGGAAGGCGCTAAATTGAATCCGCGTCAGCCCGTAGTCCAGGCAAAGATCCGAAAGCTTGGTCCGAATCCGATCCTCTTCCACATCGTAAAGTACGATCACCGAAACCTCAGGCGCACCCGCCCCCACCTGCCGCGGTTGTAGAATGCCTGCGAACTTGTTGTGTCGTCTCATCACAAACCTCCTACCACTGGAAGGTGAAAGGCCTGTAATCCCGTCGCCCTCGAAACGCCGCTGCCGCCAACCTCGCTTGCATCTGAATGATGGAACGCACCTGGTGCTCCTTTCCTCGATGCGGCTCAGTCGCGTTCAATCGCGCCAATACGCGTGCTGCTACGGCCTCTTTGCTCGCCGTGTCCAGCATGCCATTAACCTGATTCAAAGCCCCATTCTTAAACAGCCATGCAAAGATGGGACGGTCCACAATCGGCTGGCGGAACTCCTCCACCAAGTCAAGCACAAACGACGGCTTACCTGACCGGTCCACGTGCATCAGCCCGGCAAATGGCTCCAGGCCGGCGTTCATCACCGCGCCCCATACATGCGAAGTCAGAATCCCATACCCATAGTTGAGTGCGGCATTCACGGCATCGGCCGGCATATACGGAGTTCTTCCGGCGAACTCGTGCGCCTCAGGCACCAGTTCCACCAGCGACATCCAATACACTCTTGCCGCGGCGCCCTCATACCCGAATAGCGTCGGACGCACCTCTTCGCAGCTATTGCCAGGCAATTGTAAAGCCTGCTTCTTCAGTTTTTGCAACGCCTGTACAGCCGCCCGCAAATCCTCCTGCGCGGCTCCTGCGCGATTGCGTGCGAAATACAGCAGCAATTTGGCCTGGTTGCGGATCTTTCCCGCTACCATCCACCGCGCCATCTCCGCCCCAACCGGTAAATCCACCGCATGGATCTGCGCCTTGCGGATCTCCACTGTCGCCGTCAACAGCGGCGAGGTGAGCAACGCATAAGGCCTCCCAGTTCCCGAGAGAAAGGCAAGCCGTATGCCGCGCGCACACAATGCCTCCACAATGTCGCTGCTGAGGCTTATCCCGCGCGACCCGATGATAACCTCTTGCAGTTTGATCATCGGGAGTTGCGCCACCACCTTTCGAGCCTGCTTGACAACAATCCGTTCGGATTGCTTGCCCAGCGATAGCCCGAACCCCGAAACCAGCAACTGGGTCCCGCTTTCGGTGGCCATCATGGATACTTTGTCTTCGAATGCCGGATCAATCTCAGCCGGTGCGGGCAGATCCAAGGCCAACTGCTCCGTTGGCTCTTCGTAACAATCCCGTATCCAGTTGTATTGCGCCGCCATGGGCGGCTTCCGTGGCGTTCCCTCCGTATCCGCGCGCGGCAACGGCGCGGATGGAAAACGTAGTGGCTGTGCGGACGACATGCAACAACTCCTCCCGGCGGTGCCCTATAGCTCTAACCCATTGCTTCCGTAGTGGACCGCCGCGATCCAATATTTTGATTCTTTGTCAAATTCCAATAACGCTCTTCCTCGAAGCCTGCCGAACTGCTGCTTCGAAATGGGGACGGTTAACAGTTGTGCCAGCAATGGTTCCTCTGCCGCACGTCTGTCGAACTCCTGCTTCAGGCAACCTGGAATCACTTCATATCCCTCGAATAGATCGTCGAATTGATCTTCCAACTCTGGGTTCGAAGTAAATGGCCTCAACTGGCCCAGCGCCGCCTCCTGAAAATTAACGATTCCCGACCGCACCGAAGCCTCCCACTGGTCCCCAAATTCGCCGTCATAAACTTCATCGATTACCTTCTGAACCTCAGCCTCATCAATCGGCCCGTCTTCCCAAACCTTTATTGCGGCAATGGACCGTTCCACTTCTACCTCGGAATAAGGACGAGCGGAATTCGGCTTTCCGCAAACATGGACGGGCTTCAGCTGGCGATTTTCACCCGGCGTGCGATTCACCCGCCCAAACCGTTGCAACAGTGCTTCAATGGGCGCAGGGTCCGTAAAAAGTACATCGAAATCAATGTTGAGACTCACCTCCACCACCTGCGTCGTCACCAGAATCGCTCCACCAGCCCCTCCGCCGTTCCCAACTCCATGGTTTTTGATCGCCGGCCAACGCCTGAGCCCTTGATACCGTGTTGGCAACAACCAGCACCGCCTTGCCCTTCGCCGACTCAAGGGTCGGAATGGCGCAGGTGGCTCCGACCGCCCCAAAGCAATCAGACCTGCCGATCTTTAATTAAACATACTATAGACAAAAAAGTGGTCTTGACGACCGGGTCCACCTTAGGCCTCAACTATTCGGCCGCTCTACACGCTCATACCGGGTAAAATGGCGGGATGCAGTGCGTCGGCGGTACGGTATCGCTGTGGCGGTGAGGACGCGCTGCTCCCCCAAACGAACTGTACCGGAGCCGTAAGTACTTACTCGCTCGAAGCCGTTGGACGCCGCGCACAAGGCTTCCCCGAAATCGTCCAATGCCTGAGTCAAGCCGTAGTTGGCAATTTGTTCGAAGGTTGCTGTCGGCCGCGGGACTGTAAATCCGAATGGCAGTGTACCCTCAACCCGTTCCGAGCCAATAAATTGCCAGAAGCCGCCGCGTTTGCCGAGGGTGTTAATGTGAGCGAAGAGTTGCGCAAGGACCGATTGGTCTTCCTCGCTCAGCCCGGCAGCGTCGATAGCCAAGAGCAAATCGTCACCACTGAAAAATGCGAATTCGCGGTAGACAATGGTGCTTTTGAACGGGCCGTCTACCGGCTCCCGGCTCCAGTCCAGCACCTTGATGAAAGTGTTATTGACAACGCAGTGCTTCGGCGGGCGCACCTGTATCTCCCGGCCCTTAATCCAGTCAAACACCTTGTGAGCTGAGTCGAGAGCCTCAGCAGAGCCGAAGCAGCGGAAGCAGGCATCGAGCAAAGCCATCTTCACGGAATAGGGCGTTGGTACCACCAGAGTTTTTCCGCCCTTACTTGTGGCGTGCGTCATCCGCAGGGAGAATAGCGTGACCGGACGATAGGCGGCAATAAGCCAGCGGGATGTTGAAGACTCCATGGAGTTGACCTTAGGACGCCTCTTGACGCTCAATGCCGGCCATTTGTTCGGCGAAGGAAGCCAATCCCGTAAACTTCCGGACGGCGATGTTGTTGTTCGCCGTACTCAACCCGTTAAGCGCGGCGGCGATCCGGTCGAGTTCGCCCAAATAATCCAAGTTCAATGCACTCAGGGCAGGAGCCGGCAACGTGGATGTGGAAGTAGTGATCGCTCCCTCGAAGTCGACCACGTGGGGATTCTGAGTATTCCGGTGAGCCCCAGTCGGCTTCACGAACGCGCTGAGAACACCACGAAGCAAGGCCGACACTCTCTGCTTGCGAGCTTCCTCGTCAAGGTCGTAAGCCAGGGTTATATCGTTGCGCCCAACCTTATACAAGTCCAGATTGGCGACCACGGCATACTGCCCTGACGATGCGGGGCGGTGGAAAATATTCTGTCCCAGGTTACTGCCTTCGCCCGAACCTCCGCCGCGACCTTCGGGAACATACTTGGCGTGGAAGTAAGATTCGGTTGTGACCGCACCGGGACGGCCTACGATCCACCCAACTTCGAAGCAGGACTTCCGGGCAATTGACCGAGCCTTGCCAATTTCCCCGGTAATCAGAATCCCCGCGCAGTCATCGATAGTGCAGTGCTTCAACACGCCAGCCAGGATTTCACTATCCGGAGTTTCTTTGCCCCAGCCGGGTGTCTTCATGAAGCCTGCGTCAGCGCAGATCCGGTTGGCGTTAAACAACGCACACCCGGCACAAAGCGGCAGTCCAGCGGATTTGGCTTCGCCCAGCAAATGTTCCACAACAATATGCTTGAACATGTCACCGGAAATTGCATTGACGGAATGCTTTTGGCCCTGCTGATCGATGATATCCACCATGCGGGTCATCATGGTGTTGCCTTCCGCACCCTCATTGTTGAGAGCATGCAGTTCCAAAGTGATAAGTCCGGAAATACTCAGCGATTGATACACAGCTTTCTCCTCTTATGCTTCTAATACGGCTTCTTCGGGTTGCGTGATTTCGACCTTGGGCGCTCGCGCATAGCCGTAGGCCAGTAGCAGCGCGCCAACTAGATCGGCCTTACGTTTATGAATCAGGAATAACAGCGTATCGAGATCCTCGGTGGTTACCGAGTGGCCAACGCCTTTGAGCCGATGTGCCGTTTCCCAGTTATAATCCTGAATGAATTCGGCGACAGCAGCAGCGAATTCCTCATCGCCAGCTTTCATCTTCTGCTTCCACTTTTGGGCGATTCCGAAGCGCACCTCGCGCTTTTGATTGGGGATTGTCAGCGCATAGACGGTCGCATTGCGCAGCGCGCGGGCGACGCTCTGGAATCCAGGGTTCTCGATAATCTCTGTCACTTTATGCTTCTCCTCGTAGGCTCTCGTCAGAAGGATCGATAAGTTTTCAGTGCCGAACGGGCGAACCCAGTCCTTGCGGCTCAAACACTGCATCAGGTGCATTGCGAATAGATAATGGAATTCGAGCAAGTCTGTGAGTTCGCCCGACAACAGCCACTCGCGATATTGCTGCAATACACGCCCGTCGTCGGAGTGCTTCTCTTGCAGCGAATTGAGGCAACCGCCTTTGGCGATCACTTCGTCAATGATGACCGTGTAAGCGCGTGCATCATCGCGGCTCGCAATCGCAAACCAATCAGGCAGCGGCAGAAAGGCATCATTCATGAGCGCGGCGGCAGTTCCGAGACTCTTAAAATAGGCCTGCCGAAGGCCGGAGATCACCGCACGAGGTCTGAGGCCTAGAAGTTTCATTCCCCCGGACCCATCCTGCATAGCGTCTGAACGCTGAATCAGAATCCGCGTGCACTGCAAGGCCGCCTTGATGTCCAGTTGAACACCACCCCAGAGGTTCTCTTGCTGCAAGGCAACGCGGAGTCCTTCAAGCTCATCTAAGGCAATATCGGTGGGTTCAATGACGAAGAACTTGAAGTCGTCATCCGATCTGTAAAGGAGTGCGGCCCTCCATAGCCCTCGCATTTTCATCCACTCAGAGAAGGAATCTACAAGTTGGCCGGGGAGGGATCCCGCGGAACGGATCTCCGTCTTTGCGGAGTGAACACCTTTGCCAGAAATTGGGTTCAGGATTTGCGTGTTGGAAACGTCTGGGAACTCTTCTGGCGGTTGGGCTCCCAATCCGAGACGAAACAGTAACCAGTTTTTAGCTAGCTCTGGATGAGCCTCGACCCACTTGGCGATGTCTCGATCTCCGTTCCATCCCTTTCTCATGGACTCCAGAATGGTGGCGGTCGCAAGTTCGGGCCGAGTGGCCGGCGCTTCTATTTCCAGAGAATCCAGCGCAGCTTTAGCTTTCTTTGTTGTTTTTTTTGCAGCGTCGCGCTTGTCCTTCTCTCCTTCGTAGTCTAGGAAGGGGATCGTGGGGCACTCCGGCTCTTTGCTCTTCTTCCAAACGTACAAATAGCCCGCCGAAAGTGCGCTATTTGAAGCGGAATCCTGGTCGTAAGCGTGAATGCGGAAGTGCGTACCCATATCGGTCACGCGGACTCCACTAAAACCCAGTTCGCGAATCGCCGACGCCAACCCGACGGCTTCGAGGGTCTCCGCGTAAGTTCCGGTTTTCTTGTCGACGAAACAATCCATGCCGATGTTATTCCAGAATTCAAATTACTCGTAAGTTACTTGCGTTAACGAAGTACGGTTCCATTGTATTCCATTTCGTTGTCGCATATGCCCTGCTTAATTTATTGATTAATTTATTGAGCACGCGACCGGATCTTCTCTATTCATCCGCACCTGCTGCCGTTGCTGCCTGATCAGCCAGTCTCAAGTGACGGACTAGAAAGGCATAAAGGGGCCAAGCAGGTTTGTCGATTTCTTTGGTAAATTCCAGCAGCAATGCTGGGAATTCATCCCGGCTTAACGAGTCAGAGCATTCTTGCAGGCTCATGCCTGGCCAACTGCCAGGAGCATTCGTGATCAGCTTCTCTGATCCCACTGGCAGGCGGAACAACGTGCACTCCTTCGTGCGGGTCCCGTGGTGGCGTGCAATGGCAGTCACAGCACATCTCGCCGCCAAGTCTGCCCACTTCTCGTCACCCAAGGCGGTCAGTTGGCTGAATAGGCCATCGCATACTGCAAATGCACCTTGAACCGCGTGGGGCGGGCATTTATATTCGGCCTTCCGCCTGAAGGGCCAATCAACCGCAGACTCAGACCAGGTATGCGCTATCGGCGCGCGAGTTCGAAGCGGGACCGATACGCCCGATGCGCGGGCACGTGAATCTTTGTGGTCCTGCCAGAGCCATGCGCGCTTTTGCCATTCGGTGGCCAGTTTGCCCACATCGTGCAGGGTGCATGTAATCTCAACTAACTGCTCAATCCAAGCTTCCGGAATCTGATAGTTTGCTGCTAATCGCCATGCCCCACACGTATACGACGACTGCATGGCGCGAACTTTCATGACAATTCGCTCCGTGTGGTGCGCCCATGTCTCAAGCTGGTAATCGTAGGATTGCCAAATAGGTCTTTCGTTGAATGCCGGAGGCAGTGGCGGCCCACCCCCATCCAACCTCAATCCGAGTCGTGGATTGTAGTATGCGAAATCCGGATGAATTGCGACCAGCCATTGCGCCCGAAGCTGCCCCGCAGTGAGGGTCGGCCAGGCGAGCGTGATTCCGGGGCGCTCATCGCTGTCCTTTTCAACCGCTCCTTTCGCCACCCACTGTCCAGGCGCGAGATTCTGGAAATGCTGGCTTAGGCTTAACAGGGAAATTCCTGATACACTCAGCAGGCGCGGCCAAGCGCCGCCGTCGAAGACAGCTTCGGGATTGGGCGTCACGACAACGCTGACGGAATCAATGTCCCGCACCAAGCCGTTCAGCCTCCCGCGATCGCCTTGATCCATTGCTTTGTGAACAGCGTCGCGGCGAAACTGCAAGTTATCGTATTGCTTTAGTTCGCGAAGCTCAGCATCGGCGTGGACTATTTCTACCCATTCTCTTTCGTCAACAAAATCGATCACCTGGCCTTCCGGGGGCAAGGACTGGAGCACCCCGCGAGTGGCATCTACAAGAGACTTGTCCTCCTTGTACGGTCCAAGTCCTGAAATTTCGTAAACGGTCACGCTGCCAATAGAGCGATGTTCATAGCGGGCAGTTCTTCCAGCGCGTTGAACCAGAGCATTCATAGGGGCCAGTTCGCTGTGCATTTGGTCCGCGGAAATATCCATCCCAGCCTCGATCACTTGTGTAGTGACGAGGATCACGTTTGTTTGCAAGGCCGCAGAGCCGAAACATTGGAGTAGTTGGTCTTCGACCCTCTTCCGATCTTCGGGATAGAATCGGGAGTGCAGCAGCAGTAACAACGGCTTCTCAGGTTGGCCGTCGTAATGGCGCTCCAGTGCGAGAAAGATGTCTTGCGCCTTCCGCACCGAATTCAAGAGAACAATTGTGCGGCCACCCGTATGTTGAGTTGCCACCGTGGAGGCGTCAACTTGCTCGGAAGACCAGCGCCATGTTCGCTGCTTGGTTCGCTGAGATGGCAGGGCGCGTATCTCCCCATCCGTTACGCTTACTGCCGCGGCTCCTAAACGGTTGGCCAGCCATGAGATGGCCTTATCAGAGCTCGTAGCTGTCATCAGAACAAATTGGCATATGCCGCGCAGTCGATCCAGCATTTCGATCACTGTGCCAAGCGCGATCGCTGAATCGAGCAGATGGATTTCGTCGAACACCACCAAAGACCCAACCAACGCTCCGGCGTTAATGTTGCCGACACGGTCAGGAAGGGAGACAGGCAGGAAAACATAGCCCGAAAGCAATTGATCGATAGTTGTGAAAACCACGTCAGACTGGAAGAACACATCGTTCTTCTGGCCGCCGATCTGAAGGCTACAGCAGAGTGGGCCTTCGGAATATTGGCGATTGTTCCCCAAAGCGCTAACTTGCCCGAAGACGTTCTCCACCTTTTCGTAGACAGTGGAGTGTAGGCTGGAAGCCAGCGACCGGAGCGGGAGGGCATACAAGAGCCGGTCGGCAATGCGGCGACCGTCGGCAAGCGGGTATAGGAACGGGGCTACCGCCGCCCACGTCTTACCTGCTCCCGTGGGAACACGCAGGATCACCGAGTCTCCTGTCCGGAGCAGTTCTTCCACCCGTTCCTGATAGGGGTAGGGGCTGAATCCGGTGAGAGTCTTGAAGAATTCGCAATAACTCACGTTAACCCCACCACTTCAAATTCCCCTTTCCCCCACACGGTCTGCCGCCCTACTCCCACCCATTTTCCCAATCGCAAGTAGGGCAGAAACTCGCCAAGCTCTCCTTCGTATTCCACTTCGCCGACGAAACCGCCCAAAGAGTGCCGTTGTCCCGTCCGCGATGACAGCCGCGACGCTTCTGTCTGCGTCACCACGCATTCCGTCATCCGTACTGCCGCTGCCCGCTCACCCATGGCACGAAAATCGATGTCCAGCGGGCCAGGGCCATAAAGCGTCCGCAGCGTGTTAACGCGGTTGCGCAACCGCCCGAACAAAACTCCGAACTCGGGCCGATCCGCTAACTTGTCCTCGCTCTTCAGTTCGGTGGGCGTCACAAAGCGCACCCTTAAGCGCTCCACTCGGTTTGGGGCTTCGCATAGGTCCATTGAGATAGGCGCGGCTAACTCACCCATTTGGAAGCGCTCACCATCGAAAACCCTTTTTACGGTTGACCCGTCCAACTCGAGTTGATCCACGGCGGCCAATTCTGCACGCCCCCTTCCTGGACCCAAGCCATCCCGCGCCAGTTGAGCGAATGCCAGCACGAAGTATTGAAGAGAAGGGTCGCACACGTCGAAGATGTGGGCGTCGAAGTGGAAATTTTCCCCCACCCGGATCGTTTGTCCGTCTAAGTGGGCAGCGCGGAACACAAAAGACCTTGGCGAGTCTGCTAGCCCGCTGGGGCCCTCTCCACGCGTCGCATGTGGTTCGAATACGCAGGCGTACGGACATGTACTACGGACAACACAAATTTTGGCGTCTCGGCACTCCGGCATGCACACCAGATTGCGAAATATAATGCCGAACGCACCCCGGACTATATTACCCGATTTGTAATGTGGGAAATAGACCGTGCCAGCGGACCGAAAATGAAAACGAAACCGGTAAAATTCAAACTTCAAGGCGCAATCATAACACCGCTACTAGTAATATGTAAATGCGAGTTACTTAGCTATTTCATGACTTCTTTCGCCATTCCCCCACACCGTGTGCTTGCCTACGCCAGTCCATCGCGCCGCGCGTAAAAATGGCACAAATCTTGACAACTCTCCCGCATAAGTCACCTTTCCCAGAATTCCACCGATAGAATGCGATTGCCCGCTCCTTACGCTAAACCTCTGTGTGCCCGCATGGCGCAGCTCCGCTTCAAGAATCGCAACCTTCGCTGCTTCATTTCCGAATTCGGCAAAATCGATCGAGAGTGGCCCATTTCCGTAAAGCAAACGTAAATTGCTCACGCGGTCGCGGATTCGTGCCATGAGTAATTGAAATGGAGGCGGTTGTCCCGCCACTGCCCCATCTCCCTTTAACTCTGTTGGTGTCCGGAACTCAACGCGAATTCTGCTAGCCTTCGCTTCACCTGAAGTAAGGAGAATAGACAAAACCGGCAGTTGTTGTGGCTGCTGTATCCGCCCGCCGGCAAACAATTCCTGGGCGGCCTCCCCGTTTGCATCCCCAATCCACACCCGCCGTAACTCAACCGCCCCATGGCGTGGACCCAATCCATACTGCGCAAGCCTCGCAAAAGCCCGAATCAAATGCAGTGGTATATGTGGGTGCAGTTCAAACAGATGAACTCCCAACTGAAATGTCTCGCCCTCCGAAATGGTGCATCCATCCAGCTTCGACGCCCTGATTACAAATGGCCGCGGCCGGTCCATCAATCCGCTCGGCCCGGATCCGTCACCTGTCGGCTCAAACAACCTGGCGTAAATGCAGTCTCCAGAGAGAGCACAGGCCTTCGCATCGCGGCACTCAGGCACACAGGAGATCTGACGCAAGGTGACGCCCAGCGCACTCCTGACAACATTCGAGGCTTTTCCAATTGGAAAATGAACGGATTGTTTCGCCAAAAACTCAAATTGGAGCGGCCGGAGATCAAACGTCATTGGGTTCATACAGATTCTACCTCTAAACCTGATTGCCCCACGACTAATCGCCCTCCTCGCCAAGCATTTAGGGATCAAACGTGAAGTCTTAGCCTTCCCCAAATACAAACAGGAGATTCTTGGAACGAGATTGCATGCGTGGCTCAAAATGGCGTCGAACTGCACGGCATACGGCGTATTTACGCGGCAACCTTTTACGTTAACGACAAAAAGAGATTTATTTCTCGTTCATTTCCATCCACTTAGCTGAAGAGAAGGAGTAACTCCCAAGCCCACCCAGCTAAAACCAATACGAGGAGGCTCTTATGAGATGCCATTTTATAACGTCAGCAATAACTCCAAAATCCTTGGCTTACCCAAGACCAACCCAAGCGCGAACAACCCATTCGCCACCAATTAGCTACCCTGTGGATAAAGTCAGTTTCTTGGGTTCCCGGGTTAATTGCTCATTCTTGGGTTCCTACCCAAGGGAGAACTCTGCCCAGTCGTCCCACTCGCCGCCTACGCCGCGATACACTCAAATCATGACGACTCCGCCTGCCCACTCTGCCGACGCGCGCCGTGGCTTTTGGACCGCTGCTGTCATCGCCGTTCTCTACCTTCTGACTTGCTATGGCAATCCTCTCGTTGGCCTGGTCTACGCAGCCGTGTTTGCTGCCGCCGCTTGGAGCATCCGGCGCGGAGAGGCCTGGGCCGCAATCGCGGCGGCCGCCATTTTGCTAACGCCGGTGGCCGGCGCGCTGTTCCGCGCCACTTACAGCCGCGAATTCAATAAAGAGGTTTTTGCTGCCAACGCCATTGGCTTCGGGCTCGTCCTAATCGCCGCGGCGCTATTCCTGCGCGCGGCCCGCACCCTGTGGAAAGGGCCTGTCTTTTCGGTGTGGATTGTCTTTCTTGTCCTCTCCACCGCCGCGTTCTACGGCTACCGGCCGCTAGTCAACCCCACGGGCAGCATGGAGGACACCATCCTCGCCGGCGACCAGATGCTGGTCAATACCATGGCCCGCTCCGCTCAGCGAGGCGACCTGGTGGTCTTTGAATACCCCATCGACCGTAAGAATATCTTCGTCAAACGGGTAGTGGCAGTTGGCGGCGACCGCGTCCATCTCGATAACAAGAAGCTGTTCGTCAACGGGGCTGCGGTCGATGAGCCGTGGGCACGCAACAAGACGACAATCATCGACTACTTTCGCGATAACTTCCCCAAGTCGCCCAATGTCCGTATCTTCGCCCCCGCCGAAGCAATGCTGCACGATAACTTCCGCGAAGGCGATATCTTAGTTCCCGTAGGTAAGTTTTTTGTCCTCGGCGACAATCGCGATAGCTCGCTCGATAGCCGCTATTGGGGCTTCATTACGCAGTCCGATATCATTGGCAAGCCGGCCCTGATCTACGCTTCGTTCGACACCGAAGGCGGCCGGCCCGCCAATATCTTTACAACCCGCTGGGACCGCCTGTTGAAACGTTTGTAGCAGACAGGAGTATACTCGTCATTTATGCGACAATTGGCAATCTTATTACTGGCATCGGCCGCCCTAACCGCGCAGCCTGCCGCCGACAAGCAGGAGTGGATCCAACTCTTCAACGGCAAGGATCTCACCGGCTGGATCCCCAAGATCACCGGCTTCGACGCCGGCGACAACTACGGCAACACCTTCCGCGTGGAAAACGGCGTGATGAAGGTGGTCTATGAAAAGGACAAGTACCCCGAGTTCGGCGGGCGCTTTGGCCACATCTTCTACAACAGGAAGTTCGGCTACTATCGCATTGCGGCGGAATACCGCTTTGTCGGTGAGCAGGCCACCAACGGCCCCGCCTGGGCGCTGCGCAACAGCGGCATCATGATTCACTGCCAGGCGCCGGAGACGATGGGCAAGAATCAGGACTTCCCTATTTCGATTGAAGTCCAGCTTCTGGGCGGCAATGGGAAAGACAAACGCCCCACCGCGAACATGTGCTCCCCTGGCACCAACATCGTCCGCGACGGCAAGCTGTTCACCACGCACTGCTGGACCTCCGAGTCCGATACGTTTCATGGCGAGCAGTGGGTGCGGGTGGAGGCTGAGGTGCAGGGCAGCGAATCGGTGAAGCACTTTGCCAACGGCAAGCTGGTGATGCAGTATGAAAAGCCGCAGATCGGCGGCGGGGCAGTGAGTAACTTCGACCCGGCAGTGAAGCAGGATGGGAAGTTACTCACCGAAGGTTATATCTCGCTGCAGAGCGAGAGTCATCCCATTGAGTTCCGCAAGGTCGAACTGCTGAACCTGGAAGGATGCATGGATCCGAAGGCCAAGAACTATAAGAGCTACTACGTGAAAGCGAATAACTCGCTTTGTAAGTAAGCTACTTCTTTTTGAGCTTCAAAGGGAGGGAGGTGCCGCCCTGCGACCAGTCGCCGGCGATCTCCGTACCTTCTTTGTTCAAAGTGCCCTTATAGCCGCCGTTCACCACGGCCAGCTTGAAGGCAACGGCCATGTCGCTTTCTGAGACCTCGGTCAGCTTCAGATCCTTGGCGCCTTGATCGGGGCTGTCCATGGTGGCGGTGACGGTTTGGTCGGCATTGTTCTTGAAGTGGATGATGAGGTTGAGCGTGCCGTTCGGGGTTTCGATCGCCCCGGCCCAATCGCCCTCCAGCGCTTTCGATACGGCTTTGCTGGTGACAGGTTGGACGACCTTCGCATCGCCCTTCTTTTCAAACTCTACGGGAAGATCGGCCTGCGGTGTGTTGAGCATCCCAGTCATCTTGGTTTCACTTGTGAGCTTCAAGTCGAACGAAGGCGAATTGGGGATGTCGGCCACTTTGAACTTGACGCTCTGGCCCGCGATCTTGAATTCAGAAAGAGCCAGACCGCTCATGTTTTGGGCTGGAATGGCGAAGCTTCCGATCCATTCGCCCTTGGCGTTTTTATCGATATCGACAGCCAGACCGATGACACGGTCGGGGATTTGCAGGTTTGCTTCCCAGTGCCCGGCCTGCCCGAAAGCAGCGGCGGCGCTGAGCGCCATAATAATTGAGGTTGTAATGAATCTCATAATTGGAGTGCCGCTCCAATTATAAACGGATCATCTGCCGGTGGCAGCCCATCGCACGCCCTGCGTGAAAAGTTTACGGAATTCGGCGTCCTGCAGATTCGGATTTGGCTCGTTCTTCCACGTGTGGCCGAGCATCGTGGTGTACACGCGCCCCTTGCCGAATGTGCGCACCCAGTCCATCGGTTCGTTCTGGTGCGACACTTCGGATTCGGCGTAACTGAGGATCGTAAGTCCCTCCGCCGGACCGTGCTGGCCGTGAGTAAGTTGCTCCGAGGGATGCATCCACTTAGCCGCCACGCCCTTCGTGATGGGATGCTTCGTGTTGAGCACATGCATCTCGAAGTCATGCCGCGGACCGTGACCGGGGTTGAGTCCTTCGCCCGCCGGGATGCGCACGATGCTGCCGTCCTTGCCGACCGCGAGGCCGGCCCCAAAGGCTTTGACTCGCCAGCCGAGTCCGATCATTTCATTGTATGCGGGCCATTCGAGAAAGGCGTTGTTGGCTGCATGATAGACCACCAGTCCGCCGCCCGCGCGGACATATGCTTCGAGCGCCGCCTCGACGCGCGCCGGCCAGCGCACGCCCTTTTCGGTGTGGCCGCCGTTGAAGTTGTTGATGACGACCTGGTATTGTGCGAACTCCGGCTTCCACGCGTCCCACGCCTCGGCAGGTGCGCCCGCAGGCGGCGTGGTCGAGACATCTACGGTGAACTTACCGTCCGCCAGGAGGATCTCTTTGATCTCGCGCGTGGCCGTCTGCCAGTCGTGATTGTTGATACCATCGACGATAAGGACCGTGACAGGCTTGTCCGCCGCGGCGGCAATCGAAGCGAGCAGAAATAGGAGGCAGAACGTGCGCATACCATCACTCTATCGCACCCTTGCCTATCATCGAATATCTGAAGACGGCAGAGTGACCTCATACTTGCCGATCGGCTTGCCGTCTCCGTTCACCGGCGTGATTTCCATGCGCTTGCCCTGGATCTCGACCACCAGGAAATGATGCTGGGCGGCGAAGGCCTTCATGCCTGCCTTGGCCAACTTCGCGGAGATGTCGCCGCTGCGAAGTTCGCCGCCCGCTCCGCTGATTACATAAGTGATGCCACCGGTCTTCGAAGGGTCGCTGATCTGAAAATTATGCTCGTGGCCGTTGAACACCGCCGCCACGCCGTGCTGCTTGAACAGGTCGACGAAATGCGACAGCTGGTTCCGCGAAGGCCCGTGAAACGGACCGGCCGTGTATGGCGGTTCATGGAAGTAGGGGATCTTCCAGGGCGCTTTGGATTCAGCGAGGGCATTTGTTAGCCATAGGTGCTGCTCACCTCCAGGTGCGTATACTAGTTTGCCGGTGCCCGGCAGGGTGTTTTTCGTGGCGTCGAGGGCGAAGAAATCGACGAGACCGCCGAATTGGAACTGATAGTATCGGGCGGGCTTATTGCCAGGGAAGTAGAAGTTGTCGAGGTAAGCCGGCAGGTCGCCCTGCTTTTCCGATTCATTGCCGTCGTGATTGCCAAGGGTGGGGTAGAACGGAATCGCAGCGAGCAAGTTGCTATAAGGACGGAAGAACTTCGATTCCCAGTCAGCGTCCGCTGCGCCGCTATGACTGGCGACTGGCTTGGGAACGTCGGCATAGATGTTATCACCGGTTGTGATCACAAAACGCACTGGATTCTTGGAGTTGCGGCGCTTTTCGAACTCCTTGTCCATGGCCGCGGCGACGCGGTATTGGGGCTGTCCGCCGGTGCCGAAGTCGCCGATGACGAAGAACGCGAGCGAATCGGCCTTGGCGGGGTAGGTCCGAACGGTACCACTTCCAATCGACCGTCCATTCACCACGACTTCATAGGGATAACTGGTGTCCGGCTGCAAGCCGTTCACTTCCAACCAGTTGTGGGTGGCGGGAAGAATTCTGCCGGCGATTTTCACCTCGGCCTTGCCAAGCGGGGTGGAATCCCGGCCGATAGTGTTCCCGTGGCCGGCGGTGGTGCCCCACGCCAGTAGCACGGAGGAGGCAGAAATCTGGCCGATGTAAACGTGTTCAGGCGGAACTGCGCGGCAGGCGGCGGAAAAAAGAAAAAGAATCAAAAACATTTCGATTGTAAAATGTCTTATCCACAGCTTAGTCACATGAGCTCCTCCGTATCTAATTGATTATAAACGAAATAAAACTGGTTGAAAATGTCTTTTTTTGCTCATTTTTGTATTGACCGGAAATCGAAATGGGTGCATTATCAAGATGGTTCCAAGAGGTTTTAAGGAACAGTAAAACTAGGTTGGATGTAGCGGACCTGGAGCGTTGATCCGGACGAGTTTTGATCACTCAATAAAGCGTTCGGGGAGCGAAAGGAAATCGGGCATTCGGCTTAAGTAAACTTCGCGGTCGGAATCGAGCTGGGCGCAATGATCTGGAGGGGGTGAAACCCTGAAAGGGAGCAGTGGCTTGAGGATTGGCCGGGATTGCCGGGCAACGAGCAGGAAACGGGTTTCGTGACGATGACCTCGCCGAAGGCCAAAAGCCAAGGGTGAGCGAGTCCGGAGCCGAACGAACCTGAATCGAGTCAGGTAAGGAAATCGAAGAAGCAGGCTGGGAGCGTTCGAGCCTGTCGCGGAGTTCCGGGTACGGAAAATCGCCGCAGGGTAGCAGAAAAGCCGTTTCAAGATTCCGGTTTCATTTAGAATGGCCAGCAGGTCAGGCCCAAAGCGTCGAAGCGCACTCGCCGAACAGCGGGAGCGGGGAGCAGAGGGAAAATGGCCCGGTAATTCTGGATGCCAAGTTCAGGCCGTGCATGCCGGTCGGAGAGCAAGCTGCTACTGAGGGTCACTTGGAACCATTTTTGGCTTTCTTCACGCCGGTGCTGCGATTTGGGCGCAACACCGGCCTTCCTCTTTTAAAACCAACCTCCGGTTGCGATATGATCGCTGCATGAATAGACGCCAATTTCTTGCAGCGATGGCCTCAACCGCGTTTGTAAACGCGCAGGAACCACAGAAGCCCAACATCATCCTCTGTATGGCTGACGATCTTGGCTGGGCCGATCCCGGCTTTAACGGCAACAAGATCATCAAGACTCCCCAGTTGGATGAAATGGCCAAGGCTGGTGTGCGATTCACGCGGTTCTATTCCGGCGGGCCCGTCTGTTCACCCACGCGCGGCACGTGCCTCACTGGCCGCCACTACTTCCGCTATGGTGTAACGCATGCCAACGAAGGGATGCTGCCCAAGCAGGAATACACGCTGGCCACACTGCTCAAACCGCTGGGCTATCGAACGGGCCACTTCGGAAAGTGGCACCTGGGTACGCTCAGCAAGGACATTAAGGACGGACGCCGCGGCGGACCCGGCACGAAGAACTACATGCCGCCGTGGGAGCATGGGTTCGATGTCAGCTTCTCAACCGAACAGGCCGTCCCGCTGTGGGACCCAATGAAGGATCAGCCATTCGTCACCAAATATTGGGAAGGCCCGGGCAAATATGCCACTGAAAACGTTGAGGGTGACGATTCGCGCGTAATGATGGACCGCGTGATTCCGTTCATCCAATCCGCCGCGAAAGCGAAGCAGCCCTTCTTCGCCGTGGTGTGGTTCCATGCGCCGCACCAACCAGTGAAGGCCGGCCCGAAGTATCGCGCCATGTATTCGCAGTACGACGAAGGCCAGCAGCACTACTTCGGTTGCATCACAGCGCTGGATGAACAGGTCGGCCGCCTGCGCAAGGAACTGTCGCAACTTGGCGTGGCCGGTAACACCATGTTCTGGTTCGCCAGCGACAACGGACCGGAGGGCATGACCAGCGAGCAGGGGACCAATCGCGGCGTCACGGGTGGCATGCGCGGACGCAAGCGCAGCCTGTTCAGCGGCGGGGTAAATGTGCCCGCGCTGCTGGAATGGCCCGGCCATGTGGCGAAGGGCAAGACAATCGAAGCAACATGCAGTACGCTCGATTACGTGCCGACGATTTTGCAGGTGACAGGCGCTAAGATGCCAGGCAAGCCGCGTCCGCTGGATGGCGAAAGCCTGATGCCGCTGCTCGCGGGCAAGGTTGCGGCGCGCACTAAACCGGTGTATTTCCGCTATGTGGAGCCGAAGACGCCGATGCACGGTTCGCCAACCTTCGCAGTGCTGGAAGGCAAATACAAATTCCTGACTAATTTGTCTGAAAACGGCGAAGAAGATTTGTTATATGATGTCGAAACAGACCGGGCGGAAACGAAGAACCTGCTGGCCGCGCAGCCTCAACGAGCGCAATCGATGAAGAAGCGTCTGCGGGAGTGGCTCGAATCCTGCAAAGCCAGCCATTCCGGAGCAGACTATGAAGGACCATTCACGCCGATGGAACCTTTCACCGCTGTTACCGGAACGTGGCCAAGCCGGGACGAATAGGACTTGATAAGGAACACCCATGATTAACTATCTACGTGAGATTGTTTGCCTGTTAATGTTGGCAGGCGCCTCGCTGGCGCAATCGACCAACGGCACGATTACAGGGACAGTGCGTGACTCATCCGGCCTCGCGATTGCCGGCGCGAAGGTACGGCTGGTACAGGTTGCCACAGGCGTAGATCGCGCCGGCGCATCGAATGAACTCGGCATTTTCACCTTCCCAAGCGTGGTGGCAGGCGAATACAATGTGTTCGTTTCAGCCGCGGGATTCAAGGGAGTGGAACGTAAAGGCGTTAACCTGCTGGCGACGGAGACGCTGGCGCTGGGCGAGTTCAAACTGGAGGTTGGGGCGACAACGGATTCGGTAACGGTGACGACGCAGGGCGCAAGCGTTCAGACGGCTTCGAGCGAACGCTCCGGCACCGTCACCACCGCGCAGGTGGAGAATCTTGCCGTGCGCGGGCGCAACGTACCATCGCTGGCCAAGTTGCTGCCGGGTGTGGTGATGTCGAGCGAGAGCGATCAGGTGGATATCAGCAACGGGATCCGTGCGCTGGGCGGCCGCAGCAGCACCAACAACATGTCGCTCGATGGCGTGCCAATGAACGATATCGGAAACAACAACGGCTACTCGGTGTACGTGAGTATGGATTCCGTTGCCGAAGTGAAAATTCTGCTGGGCAACTTTTCGGCTGAATATGGGCGGCTATCGGGCGCGAATGTGCAGATCGTGACCAAGTCAGGCACGAAGGATTTTCACGGCCTGGGCTCGTATTTCAAACGGCACGAAGAGTTCAATGCCAACAACTTCTTCAATAACCGCATTGGCGCACCCATACCGCGCTACCGCTTCAATACCTACAACTACAGCATCGGCGGGCCAGCCTATATTCCTGGGCTGTTCAACAAGAATAAAGACAAGCTGTTCTTTTTCTGGTCGCAGGAATTCTGGCCAATCAAGACGAGCGGCGGCCTCAACACCCTGACAGTGCCCACCGCTCTCGAGCGCACTGGCGATTTCTCGCAAACCGTGGATCTGAACAACGCGAAGATCATCGTCAAGGATCCCAACAACGGCCAGCCCTTCGCCAACAACATTGTCCCGGCCAGCCGCATCGACCCCAGTGGACAGGCGCTGTTGAAGGTCTTCCCGATGCCGAACTTCCTCGACACCAGTATTTCGGCGCGCCGCTACAACTACGTTTTCCAAGAAGACACAGACAATCCGAAGCGCACCATGACACTGCGCATGGACTACAACCTGAGTCCGAAGGATATGATCTACGGCAGCTGGTCGGCGCGCAAAGATGATCAGACAGCCGCGCTAGGCTTAGGGACATCGGGCTCGACGAACTGGCCGCAAATGGTGAAGACTTTTTATTCGCAAGCCCAACTCTCATCCATCCACTACACCCGCGTTATCAGTCCCACTCTGGTGAACGAGTTCGGGTTCGGGCAAGCTACGCGTCCGCAGGGCGATCGCGCCACACAGGATCAGATCACAAAGAATCAGCGCGCCAGCGCAGGTTTCAAATCAGGCCAGTTTTATACCGACCACAACCCGCTCGACATCCTGCCGAATGCCACCTACGGCGGCGTTTCGCTTCCTGCCAATCTGTTTGTGGAGCAGCGGTTCCCGCACATTGCGGACCATACGATCCTGAATTTCACAGACAGCCTCACCAAGACCTGGCGCGGCCACACCATCAAAGCCGGCATTTATGTAGACCACTTCTCCACCAACCGCAAGATCTACGGTGTGTTCAACGGCTCGTATGCGTTTGATCGCAATGCCAACAATCCGCTCGATACCGGCTATGCGTATAGCAACGGAATTCTGGGCGTTTTCAGCAGCTACACCGAATCTTCGAATCTTATCTTCCGCCAATACCGGCTGCACAACGTGGAGTGGTTCGCACAGGACAATTGGAAGATCAACCGGAAACTGACTCTCGACCTGGGAGTGCGATTCTACTGGGCGCCGCCGACAACGGATACCCAGAATCTTTTCTCCGGTTTCGACCCGGCTTATTTCGACCCAACAAAACAACCGAAATTGATCACTCCGGCGCTGGTAAGCGGCAAGCGCGCAGGCATCAATCCGGTTACCGGCCAGGTGTTTAACGTGACGCTGATCGGCGCGCTCGCCCCCGGCACGGGCAACCCGTCGAATGGCATGGTTACTCCCGCGAGCGTATCGGGCTATCCGAAGTCGCTGGTTGAAAATCCAGGAATTCACACCGCCCCGCGCATCGGCTTCGCCTACGATCCGTTCGGCGACGGCAAGACGGCCGTGCGCGGAGGCTTCGGCGTTTTCTTCAACCGCGAAACGCTCGATGTGTCCAATCCTTATGCGCAACAAACGCCGATTGTGGATAATCCAATCGTTTACTTCTCAACGCTGCCGTCGCTCCTGTCACAATCCGGAGTGCTGTTCCCGCAGGACGTGTATGGGATCCAGCGCAACGGAGCAGGCACCCCGACTGTAATGAACTACAGCCTGAGCGTTCAACGCAACGTGGGACTTGGATTCGTTCTGGACGTTGGATATGTCGCTTCGCTCACGCGCCATCAACTGTGGCGGCGCAACGTCAACGCCATTCCACTGGGCGCGAATTTCCTCGCCAAGAATGCCGACCCAACCGTTCCGAACAGCCCGCTGTCGCAGGCCTTTCTGCGGCCAATCACCGGCTATAACAACATTCTGATGAGCGAATGGGCTGGCACTTCCAATTACCACTCGATGCAGACTACGTTGAACCGGCGCTTCAGCAAGAGTCTGGATTTCGGCCTGGCCTGGACCTGGTCGAAGGCCATGACCTACACCGATAGCGATACGGGCGAAGTCAGCACGCTGGTGAACCCTCGCCTGTGGAACTACGGGCTTTCCAGCATCGACCGCACGCATATCGTGAATATCAGCTGGCTGTATACGCTGCCGAAATCGAAGTGGCGGAACTCGCTTTCGACGGCCGTGCTGGATGGCTGGCAGGTATCGGGCATTGGGTCATTCATCAGCGGGGCGCCGGCTACGGTGGGTTTCAGTACAACGACGGCAGTGGACCTTACCGGCACGCCCAACCTTGGGGCGCGCATCAACGTCAGCGGCAACCCGAATCTTTCGGCCTCGGACCGCACCTTCAGCCACAACTTCAATACCAGCGTGTTCAGTCTTCCGGCGAAGGGAACATTTGGCAATTCCGCGCCAACTACGCTCCGGGCTCCTGGCGTGAGCAACTTCGATATCTCACTGTTTAAGAGCTTCAAGATCCATGAGCGGTTCAATGCGCAGTTCCGCGCGGAGGCGTACAATGCTTTCAACCACACGCAGTTCAGCGCATTCGATACCACGGCGCGGTTTGACACGACGACCGGCGCGCAGATCAATACGCGGTTGGGCGAGTATACTGCGGCACGCGCTGCGCGAATCATGCAAATGGCGATCCGGGTGAGTTTCTAGCGGTTCATTTCGCTTGCGCTCTCGAACAGATGGAATGTTAGCTTCCGACATCCCGACCTCGGCGGGGAATTGGGCCGGGAAATGGAAATTCAATTGATCCCGAAGAACCGCTTACTAACGTGCACGGCTCGGTTAGCAGCAGGCAACCGCTAGCCGAGCCGCGCACGTCAATAAGCGGTTTTGGCTCATACCAATTTCCGTGGAGGTCAGGATGTCTGAGCTTAGAACTTTGCAACGTTTGCGATTAGCCAAGGGGTGAGATAATAGATCCCGTGCGGATCGATAAATGGCTATGGGCGGCCCGGTTCTTCAAGACTCGCGCGTTGGCGTCGAAGGCTTGTGAATTGGGCCGTATTCTTTTTGGAGAGCTTGCGGCAAAACCTTCGCGCGAAGTGCGTGTGGGGGATCTGCTGCGCATCAAGAACGATAGCGGCGAATATCAGGTGAATGTGCTGGTGCTGAGTGAAATGCGCGGGCCGGCGGCGGTGGCGCAGACTCTGTTTCGCGAGACGGACGCAAGCCGTGAACTCCGGTTGCGGCTGATCGAGGAGCGGAAGTCCATGCCGCACTCTGAAGCTGATCGTGAAGGGAAGCCGTCGAAACGCGACCGGCGTGAGATTGACCGGTTCCGCGGAAGAGGGTAGTGCCTGTCACTCCATAGGTTGCACAATGGCAACCGGCTTCAGGCGGTTAAGAAGCTTGCAGCCGGCGATGAACACCATACCCAGTGCGGCAAACACGATCGAATCCGGCTCTGGGGTTGAGCTTGCCCCCGTTGGGGCGGGCGCACCTAATGACAATTGCGGAGTGAGCACGAAGGCATCCGTCTGGCCGTTGATTATCCCGGTCCCTACAATCTGACCTCGATCGTTGATGCCATAGGCGTTGAGCAACTCCCAACCTGCGGCGGCGGGGTTTAGCATGTTGTTCAAGTCGTACATGATGCCGCCCGAATACAGAAACGCATGGGAATCCGGTGAGTTGGCAAGATAGGAATAGCCGACTATCTGTCCGGAAGAGTTGATCCCATACGCGCTGCTGTTTGATCCGCCAAGCGTGCCTAGATCAATGGCAGATGGGTTAGATAGTGATGTGTTCCATTCGGCCGCATGGAGGTATCCGGCCCCGTTGGTGGCGCTACCTACAGCCAGACCGTTGTTATTGATGGACATGCCATAGCTGTTGGATCCGCCCAGCGTGCCGAGCGCTGAAATCCCGCCTGCCGCAGGTGCGACAAAGGCGCGAAAACTTCCGGAAGCGGTCATGCCGTAACCGACCACCGTGCTTGACCGGTTGATTCCGTAAGCAGAGCTCCAAGTTCCGCCGCCGATGGTTCCCAGATCCTGCACCACTCCACTCGTTGAACGGAAGGCGTGACCTTGAGAGTTTGAGGTGATGAACATCCCGGCTGTCTGGCCGACATCGTTAATGGCATTCGCCGAGGTTGCCGTGCCGCCGAGCGGAGTATACGCTCCAGCCGACCATGTACCTGCCTGTGAGCCAGCATTTCCTGACTGCGTTCCCGCAACTTGACCGGAGCTGTTGATGGCCATTGCCTGGCTTGCGAAGTTCATCACGGAAACACCCAGATCGGTCATGACTCCTGCGCCCCAGAGAAAGGCGTGGTAATCTCCCGTTGCGGTTAATCCGTAGCCCGAAACTTGCCCCAAGCTATTAATTCCTGTTGCTGTGATGTCCGCACCGCCGAGATTTCCCAGATTAGTAACGGAGTAGATGGTGCCGCCATAGCAAGGCAACGTGAGAATGCCAACAGCTGCGGCCATGCGGGCGATGTGTTTCAACCGGCACATGCGAATGTTTGCCATAACAGGCTATTTTCCTCTGAGTTAGGTGCAGCTTTAGTATGTCAGTTAGGTAAGACGTTTGCTATCGGATTTTTCCGAGATGGCGAGATTTTTGTTGCTTATCCCTTTGATAATAATAGGGCTAGTGCTCCGGGTAGGGATTGGAGAGGCGGATCCTCCTTCGCTAAAGCTACGGCGGACAGGTCGCCTGTCCTACCCATGAAGCGTCATGTTCTTTAGCCTTTCAAAAGAAGCGGACCCCGCATGAGCAGAACAAACTTCAATTGGCGGAAGCGGTAAGGGACTTTGTGGAGTCGTCCCAACGCCAGCTCACGCTGTTGCCTTCGAGATGCACCCCGCCCAGCCAGCGGTCAATGCCAGAGCGGTGAACCCGGTCCACTTTGCCGGAAATGACATCCAGGCCCAGGGGCGAAATCGCGACGGGAGTGTGAAGATCACCTGGGGCAAACCCTTCAAGCAGCGGGGCAAGGCGATTCAAGCAAAGCCAGAATTGTTCTGCGCCCATGAATGGCAATTCTTCACGGTCCTGGCTGGCGCTATATAATTGCAGAGCCGTCAGTGGGCCTGCGACGAGCGATTCCAGAATCTGACGTTCCGTACGGGAAAGGCCATTGTATTTCGAGGGGTATTCCTGCAGGAACCGAACCAATGCTTTGGACAAATGCGGAATCGCAGGAGCACTGGTCTTCAGATGGCGAAGCAGCAGCTTGGGTGTTGGGGAGCAAAGGGCCTGCCACACTGCCGAACCAGCTTCGAGCATCTCTTTGCGCACGGTTCTGCGGCCAGCTAAAAAGGCGCCCAGTTCATCCGCCTTCGCTCCTTGTGGCGCCCACACCAGAGATAGCTTGACATCTTGCCGGCCGTGAAACCAGTTAAGAATCTGAAGCACCTGGAGCTGGTCTCCGAGGTCTTCTTGAAACCAAAGCGTGAACTCTTTGCTACCTTCAAGGACGGCCTGGCGGGCGTTCAGTTCGGCAAGGATGACTTGGAAATCCCCCATGCCCTGGCTTGCCAGATATGTGGCCCGCGCGCGGTTCATGTCAGCGAAGGAGAGGCCCTCAGTTGTTGGACCATCATAAAGTGCGTCGCCCCAGACCATAACGGTGGATAACGCATCGAAGATTCCCAGCTGCCCGGCTGAACCGCTGCTATTTGCGATGTGAACCATTATCCTATGAGGACTTGGAAGACAGCGCCAGTTGCTGTTGGCGCTCCCATTGCAGCTTGCTCTGGTATTCCTGCCACAACGTGCTGAAACCTGCCCAGTAGTAGCCAAATACAAACAGGGACAGGAACGGGATGGAAAGGAAGTTGAACGTATCGATCGCGTACCAGATCATGGCCAGAAAGTAGGACCCGAAGGCGAGTTCAATGAACGGCAAAGAACCGCTCTTGCGGCGATAGGCCGACTGTTTGATCTTCACCTTTTCTGAACTGCTGATAGCGTATTTGGGCGTACGGGCAAAGCTGGTCTGGACGCCGAGCAGCGCTTCCATCACGGCCTTGGTATTGCTGATGGTGAGGCTGACACCGGCCGCCATGAGCGCAGGCAAATAGATGAGTGACTTTTTCCAGCTACGCGGATACAGCTCGCGCTGCGAGAGCATGTAGAAAGCGGAGATCGACCAGAACGACGCGATGATCAACGGCATGTCGATCAAGAGCATCTCCAGCCAACCCATGTAAAAACGCACAATCATGACCGGCAGCATCAACGCCGAGACGATGATCATCAGCGGATAGCTGATGTTTGGCGTCAGGTGGCAAAAGGCTTCCAGCTTCACACGCCACGGCAGATCGGCTTTGAGGATCATCGGCAAAAGCTTCTTGGCGCACTGCGTAAGACCCTTGGCCCAGCGCGATTGCTGGACTTGGAAACCGTACATGTCCACGGGAAGTTCAGAGAGGCACTCTATCTCAGGCACGTAGACGAACTTCCAGCCCTTGAGTTGGGCGCGGTAGCTGAGGTCGGAATCTTCGGTGAGTGTGTCGTGCTGCCAGCCGCCCGCGTCGGCAATCATCTTCTTGCGCAGAATGCCCGCCGTGCCGTTGAAGTTGAAGAACAGGCCGCCGGTGGAACGTGCGCCATGCTCGAGGACAAAGTGCCCGTCAAGCAGCATGGTCTGGACTTCGGTCAGAAGATTATAGCCGCGGTTGAGATAGGTCCAGCGGGTTTGCACCACGCCGATCTTTTCATCGCTGAAGTAGTGGATGGTGCGCTGCAAAAAATCGGAGGGCGGCAGGAAGTCGGCGTCGAAGACAGCTACCATTTCGCCCGTGGCGAACTCCAGGCCTTCCTGCAATGCGCCGGCTTTATAGCCATGACGATTGGTGCGGTGGCGGTATTCGATGGGGTGGCCCATGGCGCGGTATTGGGCGACCAGGGCTTCGGTAAACGGATGCGTCTCGTCAGTGGAATCGTCCAGCACCTGGATTTGCAGCAGGTGGCGCGGATAGTCCATCTTGCAGGTCTCTTCGATCAACCGTTCCACAACGAACCGCTCATTGAACAGCGGCAGTTGGATGGTAACCGGCGGCAATTCAGCAAAGTGCGAATCGGGCTGCATCTTGCGGTTTTTGCGATGCTTGTAATAGCCGCGGATCATTTCGTAGCGGTGCAGGCCATAAAACGAGAGAATGGTGAGGACGGTGAAATAGGGGATGAGCATGGCCCAGTCGAACCATGCCAGCGTGTGGATTCCGGCGAAGGTATCGTCGAACAGGTTGCGCTTGATCTGATCGTATGTCGAATTCGATACGAGGAATGCTAACGGAATTGAATGAATCAGCATGAGAATCGTCCCTCCACTCTCACCAGCGATCTGGCTTTGCCTTATAGGGGCCGCAATCGAAGGCTGCCTGCTGAGGTTCCACTGGCTGCCTGTCGAAAACCATGTTCCGGAGATGATTTTCCTTTACATTGTTATCAATTCATTTTACCTGATCGCCGTAACAATTGTATGGGGGAACTCCTTAGGCCGTTGGGGGCAGGGCCTTATGTTCGTGTTCGCACTAATGTTCAGAATGTCGGCATGGCCGCTGGCGGCGCCGTTTTCCGATGACATCTATCGCTACCGTTGGGAAGGCAAACTACAGGCAAACGGGGGCAATCCGTACCAGGCGCGTCCGCTGGACGAACAGTGGCGGAACTTGCGCGACGAGACTTGGCCCAAGGTCGGGTCGAAAGATGTTAAGGCAGGCTACGGTCCGCTGGCGGAGTTGGTGGAGCGCTGGTCTTACGCCTTGGCGGAACGCCTAACCAACGACCCGGTTCGGCAGGCACATTGGATGAAAATGCCATCGGCACTATTCGACTTGGCGAGCATAGGCCTGCTGTGGCTGCTGCTGGCGCGTCGAGCCGTGCCGGTGGAGCGGATGCTGATCTATGTTTGGGCGCCGGCGCCGGTGTTGGAATTCTGGGGAACCGGACACAATGATTCGATCGTGATTTGCTTTCTGCTGCTGGCGCTGTTGGGAGCGGCACACAACAAGTGGACGGGCGCTTACACAGCGCTTGGCGCGGCGGCGGCGGTAAAGCTCTGGCCTTTGCTGCTGATTCCGGCGTTCTTTTCCGTCCGGCGGGGATGGCAGTTTGTGGCGGCGCCTGCGGTGTTCGTGGCGATGGCCTTACCCTATTGGAGTAATGTGGATGAGAATATCCGGTTCATGAGCGGCTTCATCGGCGGTTGGCGGAACAACGATAGCCTGTTCGGCATTCTGCTTTGGATGATGCAGGACGAATTCAACGCCAAGTGCGCGGCATTTGCATTGTTGAGCGTGGCAACGTTGATCATAGCGCTGAAGCGCTGGCCGCTGGAACAAAAATGTGCGCTGACCATTGCCTCGCTGCTGGTTGTGGCGGCGAATGTGCACCCGTGGTACATGACCTGGTTTCTGCCCCTGCTGGCGCTGATTCCGTGCGTGCCGCTCTTCATTTGGTTGACGCTAGCTCCCTTGTTTTATGTTGTGTTAATCGAGTGGAACGTACGCGGCGTGTGGGACGGATCTAGCTCGTTGCGCTGGTGGGTGTATATACCCGTCCTGTTAAGTGCGCTATCAATATCGAGTGAGAAAACGATAAGATGGTTGAAGACTAAATGGATAAGCACGTTCGTAACTTAGCGATCCTGAATATTGTGCTTGGCATCCTGGGCCTGTTCGTCGCAATAGGAATTCTCTATTTCAATGGGGGCAAGGATGGGCTACTGGTCGCTACGGCTGCCGAAAAAGAAGCCGGAGTCATACCGCTTGGCTCAATGCCATTGGGCGGCCTGTATCTGCTGATCTTGAGTGTCTATATGATGCTGATTGCGGTGCCTCTGGTTGCGTGCGGGTATGGACTGTACAAATTTCAGCCGTGGGCAAGATGGGTTGGCATCGCGGTCAACGCGTTGAATATTCTGAATGTCCCGGTAGGAACGGCGATCGGCCTGTACGCCTTGTGGGTACTGATGTCCGACGAGACGGAACCGCTTTTTGAAGATAAACCAGGCGAGCGGGATTAGTCAGGCTTGTTGGATAATCGCGTCCAGTTCGCAGGCTATGGCGTCAGCGGTTTTATCCCAATAGTGAGTGTGCGCGCCTGGTCCGATGGCGAACTCCTCGAAGGACACGATTACGGGCCGTTTCGTGGGATCGTACTTATCCTTGCGGTCAATAAGGTTGCGCCCAACGTAATCGCCGGTGCGATAAGCATTGACCCATTTCGCTAAACCCAACTTAGCCGGATCGGGGCCGGCCTTTGCAGCGTAGCCATAAAAATAGGGAAAGCGAAGGCGGTACAACTGCATGAGCGGACAGCCGACAGTGAAGAGGTACTTCGGCATCTTAAAAACACCTAGCAGCGAATTGTCGTAGTTCTCGAACCCACCGGCCTCTGCTGCTTCCACGTTCAGGAAACGAAACAGATCGGCGGTGATTACCGTACCCTGGCTATGCGCGAAGATTACCAGCGAATCGTAGCCTTCGCCGCTTTCGTTGCGCCACCGCGAGATTTGACGGAGCAACGAGGAGTAGCGGGCGCAGATCTTTGCGGTGGGGTTGGTGCCTTCGGGGTGCTCACGAAGCCAATCATCGACGTCAAGTCCAACTCGCACAGCTGTGCGAAGGCCAGGAGCCATTTTGGATAAGCGTCCACTGAAAGCCAGGGCGCCGACCGCGGTGCTGGCAATCAGCCCCGCCAGATAAGGCACGAGATTTGCGACATGGGTGTCGTAATAAGACAGCCACTCCAGAAGGCCCTTCTTGCCTTCGAGCATACCTAACAAGACTATGCAACTCACAATGAAGGGTGGAAAGAGGAACACTCCACCATAAAGCAGGCGACCCGCGAGGCGCATCCGCCGGAACCCGTTTTCGAGCCAATTCCCAAGGGAATCAGCTTGTTTCGGATCGGAGCCCGATGGTGGGAACACTTCGTCCTTCACGGAAGGCCCGACAGCAAAGATTGCTATGCCCAGTGCAAGAAGGGAAATCATTAATAAAATTGGGATGAATCGCACGCCTGCGTCCCATAGCGCCTCATCGATCCACTTGCTGGCCAGTTCCGTTTCACCGCTCTTCCCGATGGCGGCGAAAGGAATCGGTTTGTAGCACAGCGTGTCATAGGGGCAAAATGTCTTGATCACGGACGCATTGGTGTTTTTGTCGAGCGCTGGATTCGCTGGCAGCATCTTGGATCCGGCCAGTAGAAAGGCGGCCCAGCCGAAAAATGTGACCAGCAAGAAGAGGGTGGCGGTTAAACCGATTGTGAGCCGCGCCGTCCAGTTGGTGCTGCGAACGCGCTCTGTTTCAGCGCTTACGCCTTTGATCTTCGAAGACTCAACCGCCTTCACGGCTTGCCGGCCTGCAAAACAGGAAGCAATGGTTGTAATCCAGAAGAGACTCCAGGCGAAGGTCAGCAACCAGGAGCCCACCTCACCTGTCCGTAACAGCAGCGCCATGGCGGGGAACCTGCCCGCAAACGGAGGCGCAAAATAAACGCTGATGGCAGAGAGCAGCAACAGAGGCGGCCATAGCCACTTGAAGGTGATGAGAGCGCCGGGCCGCCACTTATCGTAGGAGCGTACAAGCAGCAGGCACAAGTAAAACGCCAGCGCTAGAAGAATGGCTGTGGCGCACCCGATGACGGGCTCCGAGTGCTTGGCTAGGGCGGAAACCAGAAACAACACACAGGCGAGCGTAAACAGGATCAGGTTCAGCAAGCCGATGGGGAGCGCAAGCATCGCAGCCGTCGCTTTCTGGTACTTGGCAAAAAGATCCCATTTTGCAGCCGCCTTCTTATCGGCACGAATAGTAGGCGAAGACGCGGCGGCCATCACATTGTTGAAGCCGACACTGCCAAGGTGGAATAACAGTTGGTAAAGCCCAATAAAGATGCTGAACGCGGAGTTCCCTACGCCGGAAAGATCGGACCAGTACATGTCGTAAATATGCACCTGCTTTTTCGGTTTGCCACCCTCAGCCGCCAGTTCGCCATCCAGGCGCAGGAACTCCCAGGAATCCTCTGCGCCGGATGGTTGATAGCCTCGCAGTTGGCCTTCCATGAAGACATGGTCTATGCTGTTCATCTTCGTTGCGATGGCTTCATCGAGTGGCCCATTCGCAAGCCGGTGGGCATCCATTGGCCCCCAGGCCGTGACGCCAGCGGGAAGAGGAGTTGGCATGCGCTTCAGCCTAACCGGCTGAACCTTGGCGCACATGGTGGTCTCAGTGAAAGCGGAATAGCGATCGTGATCTCGGCTGAGGAGCATGCGCGCCACGGCCTTCGCCATGTCGTTTGGGAGGTGATCTCCAACCCCATGGATGGAGATCACGGCAATGCGGCGGATCTTATTATCAGGCGCAGAATCAAGGTCTACTGGAGTCATCGCTACTGATTGTAAGGCCGTTTCTATTAAACGCAGCAGTTATATCGAATTAGCCCTTCCCCATGTAAATAAACCGGGCCAGAAACAGCGCAGTCAACACATAGACCACCCAGTTCACTTCTTTATGGCGGCCGGAAAATACCCGCAATAACGTATGTGCGGTAAAGCCGAAGGCGAGTCCATTGGCGATGCTGAATGTCAGGGGAATCGTGGTGACGGTCAGGAACGCCGGAATCGCCACCAACGGGTCGCTCCAGCGAATTTCGGCGGCATGGGTCATCATCAGCGATCCGACGAGGATCAGTGCCGGTGCGGTGGCGGCAGCAGGGATGACGCCGATGATCGGGGCCAGAAACATGGCCGCAATGAACAGCAGGCCCGTGACGATGGCGGTTACTCCGCTGCGTCCGCCGGCAACCACGCCAGCCGCGCTTTCAATGTAGCTTACCACCGTTGAGGTGCCGGTAAGCGAACCGGCCACGGTCGCGATGGCATCCGAATATAGGATGCGGTTCACGCGCGGAATGGAGTTGGTTTCGTCGAAGAGGTTGGCCCTCTTGCCGACGGCGACCAGCGTTCCGATGTTGTCGAACATGTCGACAAAAAGGAAGACGAAGACAATTTCCAATGCACCGAGCTTCAAAGCGCCTGCAACGTCAAGGTGCAGAAATGTTCCGGAGAGATTCGGCAGCGAAAGCGGCTGCGGTTGCAGGTTGACCAGTCCCGCGAACACGCCAACCACCGTTGTACCAAGGATGCCGATCAGCATGGCGGCACGGAATCCGGCGACCAGCAGCGCCGCCGTAAGCAACAGGCCGAACACGGCGAGCAGCGTGGACGGCTCGCGCAGATTTCCCATGCCGACGATGGTGGCAGGATGGGCGACAACTAACCCGGCATTCTTAAAGCCAATGAAAGCGATGAAGAAACCGATGCCGGCTGCGACAGCAGCATATAAATCCTGCGGGATGGCGCTGACGATCACCTGGCGGATGCCAAGCGCGGTCAAAAGCAGAAACGCGATACCGGAGAGGAAAACTGCGCCCAGCGCGACCTCCCATGACACTCCCATGCCCTTCACCACGCCGTAGGTGAAGTACGCATTCAAGCCCATACCGGGGGCGAGGGCGATGGGGTAGCGGGCGAAGCCCCCCATCAAAAGACTTCCGATTGCGGCGGAAAGGCACGTGGCCGCGGTGACTGCTTCTACCGGCATACCCGTCTCCTTCAAAATCGAAGGATTCACGAAGATGATGTACGCCATCGTGATGAACGTGGTGAGGCCGGCAATGATCTCCGTGCGCCAGTTGGTGCCCAGAGAATCGAATTGAAAATACGTTTCCAGCGTGCGCATATTCTTTCTAAGGTAGCAAACGGCGGCTGAGCGCGAGTGCTACCATGATTCACATGTGTTTCAGGGTTTGCATTTTTCTTTTCGCTTCCGTGGCGTGTTTCGGGCAACAGGGGCCCGCTCTGGGCGAAAGCACGCGGAAGTATCTCAGCGATCTGATCCGGCTCGACACGTCGAACCCGCCTGGCAACGAGACCCGCGTGGCTATGTACTTGAAGCAGGTTGTAGAGGCGCAGGGTATCGCGTGCGAGGTGCTGGGCGACGATCCGAAACGGCTGAACTTCGTGGCGCGGCTGAAGGGCACGGGCGAAGGCGGGCGGCCGCTGCTGATGATGGCGCATAGCGACGTGGTGCCGGTGGATAGGAAGCAGTGGACCGTGGAGCCGTTCGCCGCGCTGGTGAAGGACGGCTACATGTACGGCCGCGGCGCCACCGATACGAAGAGCCTGCTGGCGGCAGAACTGGCCGTTTTCCTGGAGTTGAAGCGCAGCGGCGTGAAGCTGAAGCGCGATGTGATCTTTCTTTCCGAGGCCGATGAAGAGGCTGGTTCTCTGGGCATCCAGTGGCTGATCAAGAACGCCTACGCGAAGATCGACGCCGAGTTCGCCATCAATGAGGGAGGCTCCGCGGCGGACACCACCAGCCAGACGCGCGTGTTCCAGATCCAGACGTCGGAGAAGATCCCTACACGGGTGGTGTTGACCGGTCGCGGCACGGCAGGGCATGGATCGCTGCCTCGCGCCGATAACGCGGTGGTGCATCTGGCTCGGGCCATCACGCGGCTGGCCGAGGCGGATCAGCCAGTGCGGCTCAACACGACCACTCGCCGCTACTTGAATGAGTTTGCGAAATTGCCGGAGTACCAGTGGCTGCAGCCGCAGCTTGCGAAGCTGGAAAGCGAAACCACTTCGCAGGCGGCGGCCAATCAGATTCGCGAGCACGAGACGGAGATGGACGCGATTCTGCGCACCACCGTTTCGCCGACGATGCTGGCCGCGGGGATGAAGATTAACGTGATTCCGAATTCTGCCGAGGCGCAGGTGGATGTGCGGCGGTTGCCGAATGAGACGCAGCAGGAAGTGATCGCACGGTTCCGGCGCATCATCAACGACCCGGCTGTGGACGTGATGCCTGCCGCTGGGCAGGAGATGCCGGCCACTGAGCCGAGTTCGTTGACCACGGTGCTGTACAAGACGATGGAGAAGACGTTTCTGGCCTCGTCGAAGAAGCCGGTGGTGGTGCCGTTCATGTCGCGCGGTGCGACCGATGGGTCGTTTTTGCGGCAGAAGGGCATGGCGGTTTACGGTGCGCCGGTTTTCGTGCGCGACGGGCGGGAGAGCCGCTCGCATGGGAATGATGAACGGATTGAGTTGGAGAATTTGGCGCGGGGTGCGGGGTTGCTGTGGGGGATTGTGACGGGGGTGGTGCGGTAATAGTTACGTCAGGCAACGTGCAGTTCAATGTATGAGACTGACGCGGTTGGCTCAGGGATTTTTTCGCCGTCTTCCGCCATGCCCTCAAGATGTAGTTGGATCGCCTCTCGAATGTTATGTTCGATCTCTTCCACTGTCTGCCCCGTTGTGATGCAACCGGGAAGATCCGGTACGTAGGCAGATAGGTTGTTTGGGCCACTTTCTATAACAACGGCGTATCGTTTCACGGGGTTCCTCTCAGTCCAGAATACTCTTCAGCAGATCAGGACGAACGTCGTTCTAGGGTTAGCAAGTTGGATTACAGTAACTGGCTTAACCGCTCCGGCGTGAGGCGGCAATCCGACAATATCTTTCGCAATAATCCCAGACCCAGAGTTCGAGTGTGGGACGGAACAACCGTCACTCGGCCATCCGGATGCTTCATATAGCGGTGGCTTCCTCGTACTCGTTCGGCAACGAACCCTGCGCGTTCCAAGCCGCCTTCCCCGAAGGCCGAGGCAACGTGCTCATGCCGCGATGGTCACCCGTTGAATACCTACAAACTCCAGGTTGGCAGGCGCTTCGCCCTGCGCCTCCAGGCACAGCTCTATCGCTTCGCGAATTTCCACCATGAGTTCGTCGAGGGAAGTCGCATCCGTGTGGCAGCCAGGAAGCTGTGGAACCGAGGCCACGTACATGCCTTCTTCGTCTCGTTCGATTACGACATCAAATTGGCGCGCCATGTTTACAGTTTATCGCGTTACTTGGACTCAACGATTTGCACGCCATCGACGACCACATAGCCGTCGGTGTCTTTGTTGCCGACGGTCACGGTAATTGACTTGGACACCTTGCATGGCGCGAGGAAGACCGCTTCCTTCTTCTCATTGATCCGGAATTCATGCGTGCCGTCGTCGCAGGTCACGGTGACCAGTGCGTTCGAAGCGCGGTTTTCGTTGATCGGATACAGCACCTTCACGCGGTACATGCCTGGCGCGGGGACGTCGGTCTTGAAGGTAATCGATGCCTTGCCGTCGCGGGCGTTGCCGTCGTGCGAATAGCCGTCGCCCATGTAGGGATGATTGGCCCCACTGTGGGTCCACGGTCCCTTGCGCTCGGCTTGGTTGTCGTCGATCACGATGCCGCCAAGTTTGCGCGGGTCAAGCCGGCCGGGGATCTTGGCCAGGGTCGGCGGCGATTGCAGGATCTGGTTGTCGGCGAGCAGGCGCTTTTGCAGTAAGGCGTAATCCACCGATTGCACGTCGATCTTGGCGTCGATGGCCATCGAGGCAGCCGTCGCGGCCGACTGGCCAAGCACCATGAACACGGGTTCCATGCGGATGGAACCATAGGCGATGTGCGTGGCCGAAAGGCACACAGGCACGAAGAGATTCGTAGCCTGGCCCTTCTTCGGCACGATGGACTGGTAGCTGATAGGATACGGCGAGAAGCCGCCCACCTGAATGTTGCCCTCGTTGCGAACGTAGCTATTTGGAGAATTCGCCCAAACAACGGAGCCTGGCGCAGAGGGCGACTTGCGAGTTCCGGCAGGCACATCGAGTTGCGCCGGCCCTGTTTGGGCGTCGCCGGTGATGTAGCGCTGCACGTTGTGCGAGTCCATGCCGTACGCGCCCATGCCAACGGAGTCCTTGGCGAGTTCGCGGCCAGTAACGTAATGTTCGGTCATCACTACGCCGCTCTTCATGCGGCGGGATTCACGAATATACAGCTGGGTGGGGAAGTGGCCGTTGTCTAAGAACTCGTCCTTGGGGAAACCCCACTGGCGGTAGTAGGCGCGGATGGCTTCCGGCACGCGCGGGCTGTTCTGCAAGGTCCACAGATAGCCCTTGGTGTAGGTCTCGTGCTGCTTGATGATGTTGGCGCGCGTTTCGTAATCGCCTTCGGGATAGTCGTAGTTCATGCCGATGAAATCGGTTGAGACTGCACCATGATTGTTCGTATCGGTCTTCAAGTTTGGCAGCGGATCCCACTTCGACGAAGGCACGTGATACTGGCCCGATTCGGCGTAGCGCAGCAGCAATTCGTAGTCGCGGGCGTGATAGCCTTCGGGCTTTTCGATCGCCACGCGGTTGCCTTCAGCGCGCGACATGCAGAGGCGGAAGCAGTAAACCTGAATGCGTTTGTCGCCTTCGCCGCGCACGCCGGGGCCTTTGGGATCGATGCCGGGCAGCAGGCCGCTCGACGGATCGCCTGGTCGCACGAAGGGCGAGATCTTCAAGCCGTCAGGGAACTGGTGTGAGTGGCGATGCTCCGCCTCCACGCCGTTATAGTTCTCGCCGAATTCTGCGTTGGCTTCGCGGCCGATGGTGTAGCTGACCCCGGATCGAGCCATCAGGTCGCCTTCGTAGGTCGCGTCAATAAACATGCGGCCGGAATAGACTGCGCCCTGATCGGTGACGATGGCGGTGATGCGCTGGCCGTTCATGCGCACGCCCTTGCCGGGGCGCAGATCGAGGCGGGTGTTGAGCACCACGGGGATCTTATATTGAGCGAGCATTTCGCCGTAGACCTGCGTGGCGACGTGCGGCTCAAAGGTCCACATGGCGTCTTCGCCAGGATTGTTCTCGCCGCGGCGCAGTTTCATGTACTCAGCATGCGTCTCCCATTTCCACGCTTTCGGGTCGTCATACTTAGTCTTGATGCGGCGATAGAATTCGCGTGCGATGCCGCCCACTACCTGCTTGTTGCCGATGTCGGTCCAGCCGAGTCCACCGGTGGTGAGGCCGCCGATGTGCGTGCCGGGATCGATGATGAGCACGGACTTGCCCATGCGCGAGGCCTGCACTGCGGCCGCGATGCCTGAGGAGGTTGCGCCATAAATGACGATGTCGGCCTGCTTGGGTTGGGCGCAAAGCAGGGAGGCGAAGAACGAAAGAATGACAAGGGTGCGTTTCATGAGTATCTGCCAATAGCGTAACCTTTTTCGCGTGGCGCAGTAATCTGAAGTGAGTGGATCAAACAGGCGACGATCAACTGATGAATGCCGTACGCAGCGGCGACGAGCGCAAACTCGCCGTACTGTTTGAGCGGCACCATGCCAAGTTGTATCGATACTACCTGCGCATGACCGGCAGCAGCCAGGCCAGCGAAGACCTGGTGCAGGAGGTCTTTTTCCGTATGCTGAAATATCGCGAGACCTATCGACAGGAGTATGGCTTCACCACATGGATGTACCGCATCGCGCGCACTGCTCACATTGACCAGATGCGTAAGCGCAAATGGGAAGTGGGCCTGGCTGAGGATTGGGACGGGCCTGCACGGGCTGAAAAGTCGCTCGACGACCGGCAGGAGATCGAATTCGTGAAAAGGGCCCTGCTGCGGCTACCGCCGGAAAAACGCGAACTGCTGGTGCTTAGCCGGTTTCAAGGAATGAAGTATGAGCAGATTGCGGCGCTGATGGAGTGCGAAGTGGGCACGGTGAAGGTGCGAGTGTTTCGCGCCATGCAGGCGCTGCGCGAGCAGTTTTTTGAGATGACAGGGAGAAAGGCGTCATGAATTGCGAACGGGCGAAAACTGAGCTGCCTGATTTTCTGGCCGGGAACTTGAACGCCGCGGCGCGCGCCGATGTGGAAGCCCATCTGGCCGATTGCGCTGAGTGCAGTGAACTAGCTGGGCTGTGGGACAAGTTGGGGACGATCCCCGATGAGATACCGCCAACACGCATGCGGGCGCGGTTCCATGAGATGCTGGCGCGCGAAACGGCAGCCGCTCCAAGGCCGCGAGCGTGGATGTGGCAGGCGGCCGCCGCGGCGACCATCGCAGTCTGTTCGTTCGTCGCCGGCCGTTATTTGCCACACGAGCCGGCGAGTGAAGTGGCAGGACTGCGCCGCGAAGTGCGGGACATGCGCGAGATGTTCGCGCTGTCGCTGATGCAGCAGCAATCAGCCAGCGACCGGCTGCGCGGCGTGAGTTATTCCTATCAAATGGACAAGACCGACTCGCAGATTCGCGATGCGCTGCTTGAAGCGCTGAATTCGGATTCAAGCGTGGACGTACGCTTGGCGGCGGTGGACGCGTTGCGCCGCATCTCCACGCAGCCGCCGGTGCGGCAGGGCTTCTTGGAATCGTTGCAGCGACATCAGGCGCCGATGGTACAGATCGCATTGATCGACACGATGGTGGAATTGAACGAGCCGAAATCCGTCAGTGTGCTGCGCAAGTTGCAGGCATCGGCAGAAGCAGACGATTTAGTGAAGCAGCGCGCAAAGTGGGGCTTGGAACAGATGCGCGCAAAAGGAATTGTATGGACCGAATGATCATTCTGTTGTGCCTTGGGGCGCAGCTAGTATATGGACAGAGCGTGGCATTCTCAGACCCGGAGCGGCCTGGATTCTTGAAACTGCATCAGAGCAACGGCAGCATCACGGTGACCGGTTACAGCGGCAAAACCGTGGTGATTCAGGAGCAACCATCGCACACGCATCGCACACGCACAATGCCGCGGATCAACGTCAATGTAGAGGGAAATCGAATGACACTGAAGGCAGAGCCCAACGCCAGCATATCGATTCAGGTTCCGTTCCAGACATCGCTCGAGTTGAACGACACGAACGGATCCATCCATGTGGAAGGCGTGAAGGGCGAATTGGATGTGCAGACCACGAACGGCAGCATCTCGCTGCGCGGAGTGGCAGGGGCGGTAGTGGCAAACTCGCACAACGGGTCAATCAACGTGACCTTCGATAAAGTGGACGCGCGCCGGCCCATGTCGTTCAGTTCGTTTAACGGAAAGATTGACGTGGTGTTTCCGGCGGATCTGAAGGCTTCCTTGAACGTTCATGTGGAGCGCGGTTCCGTGCGCAGCGACTTTGATTTACTGATGCGTGGAGGCACGGCAGGGAAGTCGTTCACCGCTACCATCAACGGAGGTGGCACGGAAATGCAGTTCAAGAACTACAACGGGTCAGTCAACATCCGCAAAGCCTCCGCCGGCAACAAATAGGTTCACGCCGTGAACCAATCGGTTCATAAAATCGTCCGTCTCCCCAATGCCAACTACGCATTTTCAACCACTTACCGCGTGATTGCCGTTTGGTCCTCACGCTGCATACTAAAGCTGCGTAACCGCAACAAGGAGACTGACATGAAAAGCGTACTCAACAACACGATTTTGGCCGCGGCCACGCTGGCCATCAGCATGACCCCGGTAATGGCTGAAAACACAATCAAATTGAAAGCGGAAATTCCTTTCGCCTTCCACGTCGGCAATCAGAGTTATGCAGCAGGAACGTATGAGGCGTCCATCCTGTCAACCAGTACGGGTGCAAAGGTTCTTGTGATCAAAGATCAGGAGACCGGCGTAGCGCACCTCAGCCAGGGCATGGCGCCCGCGAATCCCAGACAATCCGACGATAACAAAGCAGAGACACGGCTCGTTTTCAGTTGCGTGAGCTCCGGGTGCGCACTATCTCAAGTGTGGGTACGCAGGGGCGAACCCGGCGTGCAGTTCCGGACTCCAAAGCAACAGCCGAACGAAACCATGCGCATCGCAACGGTTCGCTTGCTGCCAACTTCGGCTGACTAACCCAGGAAGCGTACTACGAGGAAATCAGGAGATCCCCATGAAAAACACATTCACCCGCACCATGCTTTTCGCCGCAGCGGCAATGACCCTCGGCGCGACCGTAGCCTCGGCACAATTCGTGAGCAGCAAGTTTAAGGCAGAGATTCCGTTTGCCTTTCAGGTAGGCGATCAGAAGTTCACCGCCGGCAGCTACTCGGCGTCGGTGAATGTCTCGATAGGCGGAATTCGCACGCTGTTCATCGGGCATCCGGACGGGAGCGGCAAAAGGGTCGCGATGTCCACGGGGATCGTCAGTTCTGCTCCAGGCATTGCGACAACCGATCCGAAGCTGGTGTTCCGTTGTGGTGACTCAGGCTGCAGCCTGGTTCAGCTTTGGCCTGGAAATGGCCCCGGCGGTTTGATTTTTGGCTCTCCAAAGGGCAGTTCCGTGGGAACGCAGAAACTTGCCGTGATCCGCCTGCAAACAGTTCTTGCCGATTAACCCTTCCACTCATCCTGCTCCGAACCTTCCACCACATACCCCGGACACTTTCGAAAGGAAGCGTCCGGGGTACTGCATTTGCAGCAACTCCGAATCTGATTTGCCCGTTCTGTGAGGCAGGATGGCATTCTGCGGCCGATTGGAAATTGGCCTTTTCGAATAATCCAAGAAGCTTGGGTATCAAGCTGGTCCAGAGCGTTTGAGTGGCGATGGGGCGAGTGCCACTCAGCGAGAAGGCAGGCGATTCGCCTTCGCTAGGGCTTCCGCCTTCGCCAAGGCTTCCGCCTTCGCCAAGGCTTCCGCCTTCGCCAAGGCT
>CAIRSA010000533.1 GCA_903881085.1 uncultured Acidobacteriia bacterium | reverse complement strand
GGCTCGCTGAAAATCCCTGCCGGCACCGCCAGTGGCACTACGTTCCGCCTCCGCGAAAAAGGCATGCCCTCGCTTCGTGGTGGCCGCCAAGGCGACCAACTAGTGCGCGCCCATGCCCCCAGCCGGTCGCTCGAAGAGCTGGTGCGCATCACCAAACCGGGTGGCCACGTCATTTTCACATTACGGCCGGAGTTTTGCGTTTCCGCCGGCTTCAAGGAAACGATGGACGCATTGATAGATTCCGGCGAGTGGCGCCTGATTGAGACCTCGGAACCATTCCACGGGCGGTTCAAGGAGTTTCCCGAAGTGAACCTGCAGGTGTGGGTCTACAGGCGGCAGCAGTTTGCGCCTCCGGAGTGGAACGCGACGGACGCCCCCTTCCCCTCTGAGCGCTGTGTCCATCAACTGTTCGAGGAGCAGGTAGCGCGAACGCCCGATGTGGCGGCGCTTATTTTTGAAAACAGCCGCTTGACTTACGCCGAACTGAACAGCCGCGCGAACCAGGTGGCGCATCGCCTGATCGGACTCGGCGTTGGACCCGAGTCGCTCGTCGGCATCTGCCACAGCCGTAAGCCAGAAATGCTCATCGGCGTTCTTGGCATCCTCAAGTCGGGCGGCGCCTACGTGCCCATCGATCCGGCCTACCCGAAGGTCCGGCAGGCGTTCATCATGGAAGACACCGAAATGACGGTGCTCCTCACGGAAAAGGACCTGGCGGATAACCTGCCCGCCGCCACGCAAGCCAAGCTGATCTGCCTCGATGATTCCATCGCACAGCTACCGGCTACGAATCCGAACGTATCGCAGGATTCGAGGAGCCTGCTGTGCATCCTCTACACCTCAGGCTCGACCGGCCAGCCGAAAGGCGTCGCGCTCGAACATCGCAGCGTGGTCAATTACCTCACCTGGGCGCTCGGACTTTTCTCGCCACAGGAGTTCAGCGGCATGGTGCTTGGCTCGTCGATCTGCTTCGATCTGTCGGTCTTCGAAATCTTCGCCCCGATTTCCTGCGGCGGAGCGATCGTCCTCGCAGAAAATCTGCTCGCGCTGCCGTCGCTACCCGCGCGCGAGCAGGTGACCTTCATCAACACCGTTCCATCGGCGATGAATGCCTTGGTTGGCGTCGGCGGCGTGCCGCGAAGCGTACGCGTCGTGACGCTCGCCGGCGAGTTATGCACCGGCAAGCTGATGCAGGATATCCTGCGGATCGAAACCATCGAGAAGCTCTACAACTGCTGGGGCCCGTGCGAGACGACGATCCATTCGTCGTTCTACCTCTGCCAGCGTGGCGCAACGAAGAACCCGCCCATCGGAAAACCGCTGATCAATACGCAGGTCCATATCGTCGACGAACAGATGCGGCAGGTTCCAATTGGAACAACCGGCGAGATCTGCCTAGGCGGCGACGGTCTGGCCCGCGGTTACTACAAGCGCCCCGATCTAACGGCCGCCAAGTTCATCGACAATCCTTTCGGCAAGAGCCGCATTTACCGCACAGGCGACCTTGGCCGTTATCTGCCGGACGGTAACATCGAGTTTGTGGGCCGCATCGACAATCAGGTGAAGGTCCGCGGCTTCCGCATCGAACTGGGCGAAGTGGAGACGGTGCTTGAACAGCACGAAGCCGTTAAGCGGGCCGTGGTGCTGGCGTTGCGGGACTCCAAGGGCGACAACCAACTGGTGGCGTACATGGTCGCCGATCCCGCGGCCGTCAAGGCGTTGGCCGAAAAACAGGATGCCGAAGAGCAGATCGAAATCTGGAAGAAGCTATATGAAGAAACCTATAGCCAGACACAGGCCTCATCCGACGCCACGCTCAACACGGGCGGCTGGGTGAGCAGTTACACTGGCAGCCAGATTCCGGAAGCGGAAATGCGCGAGTGGGTGGAGCAGACCGTCGACCGCATACTTGGCCTCAAGCCGAGGCATGTTCTGGAACTCGGCTGCGGCACCGGAATGCTGGTAGCCCGCGTCGCCCCGCATTGCGAGAGTTACGTTGGCTGCGATATTTCGGCCACCGCGCTTAACCACATTAGGTCGATGCAGGAGCACATTCCCGGGTTGGATCGCGTATCGCTCCATGAGCGCGCCGCCCACGAGTTGAGCGGCTTCGAACCCGGGACGTTCGATACCGTTGTCATCAATTCCGTGATCCAGCTCTTCCCCAGCGTGGACTACCTGATGCAGGTATTGAACGGCGCGTTGCCGCTGATCAAGCCGGGCGGGCATATACTGCTGGGTGACCTGATCAATCATTCAACGCTCGAAACGTTTCAAGCATCGCTGCAGCTTTACCGCGCCGATGACGCCGATAGCGCCGGACTGGTGAAGCGGCGCATCCGGCACGAGGCCTCGCAGGAACGCGATATGGCCGTTGCGCCGGGGATCTTTCCCGCCCTGGTACGCGAGCTGCCGCAAATCACTCACTTCGAAGTCCTTCCCAAGCGGGGACGCCTTCAGAACGAACTGACGCGCTTCCGCTATGACGCGGTGCTTCAAGTATCCGGCCCGGTCCCCGATGCAAACGGATTGATCTGGCTCGATTGGGAGAAAGAGAGGCTCAGCTTAGCCGGTTTGCGCCTGATCTTGACCGAATCGCAGCCGGAATATCTGGCCCTTCGCAAGGTCCCCAACGGCAGGTTGGAGGAAGCGGTGACGGCGCTACGCTGGTTGGGCGAGGCAGCCGAAGGCGAACCGGTGTCGGCGTTGCGGGCCTGCATCGCCTCACGGCCGAAGCGCGGCATAGAACCCGAGGATTTGTGGTCGTTCGACGAACTTGGCTATCGGGTGGAGCTAAGCTGGCTCGGAACCGATGCCACGGGTTCTTTCGATGCCGTGTTGACGCGCTCCGATCAGCCAAAGAGCCATTCAGTGTTCCCCGCCGCGGACGGCGCGGCCAACCGGCCTCTCGAAGCCTTCTGCAACCACCCGCAACGGGCCAAGCTGAACCGCCAGTTAGTTCCCCAAATCCGCCAGTTCGTGCATGAGAAACTGCCGCATTACATGATGCCGGCCGTCTTCAAAGTGCTGGACCGGTTCCCCTCTTCGGCGAATGGCAAGATCGACCGGAAAGCGCTCGAACAGTTACCCGTAACTATCGACCAAGCGCTTGGAGAAACACGCGCCGAAGCGCGGAATCCACTGGAGCGCATGCTGCTCGATGCCTGGGCCAGCGTCTTGAATTTGGACCAGGTAGGTATCGAGGACGACTTCTTCGAGTTTGGCGGCGATTCGCTGAAGGCCGTCGCCTTGACTCATCTGCTGGAGCGGCAACTCAATCGCACCATCCGGCCGGTGGCGCTGATGCAGGCGCCCACGGTGGCTAGGTTCGCCACATACCTGGGGAGCGCCGTCCCCGAGCCGCTGGCGCAAGCCGCGGCGGCAAACGCGGGCGGCGTTGCATTCGAAGAGGGAGAGATCTAAGTTGGATGTGACTGGAACAGAGGCGCTAGACGGCCTGTTCACCGATCTGAACACGCGCGGCATCCGGCTCCGGCTCGAAGGTGGTCTTCTTCGCTACACTTCGCCACCCGGCGCCTTAACGCCGGAGTTGCGCGCGCAGCTCCAGGCGTCGAAGGCCGCCGTGATCGAACGGCTCCGCACGGCTCCGCCCAGCGTTGCGCCAACATCGTTCCCGCAACGCCGATTCTGGGAGTTGCAACGCCTGAATCCGGAAGAACCCTTCTATAACGACCCTTTCCTGTTCCGGCTTCGCGGGCCGCTCGATACCGGAATCCTGTTGCGATGCTTCAACGCAATCGTCGCGCGTCACGAAATTCTCCGCACCACGCTTCAACAGCGTGATGGCGAACTCATGCAATTGATTGCTCCCGCCGGTGAGATCGATTGGGTCGAGGCCGATGTGCGGCAGGAGGTTTCGCCTGCCGCCGCCGCAACTACACTGCTGCGGCGGGAAGTCCGGCGTCCGTTCGATCTCGGCCGCGATGCCGGGCTGCGGACCGCCCTTGTCAGAACGGCAGACGAAGAACACCTGCTGCAAGTCAACTTCCACAACACCGTGTTCGATCTCTTTTCGCTGACCGTAGTGCTCAACGAACTATCGCTCCACTATTCGGCCTTCGCGGCGGGCCAATCGCCGCAGTTGCAGCCGCCCGCGCAGTATTCCGAATACGTCCAATGGCAACAGAGCGTGCTGATCACGGGGATGGAAGAAAGGCGGGAGTACTGGCACGAGTGGTTCCGCCACGGCGATCCGCCAGCGTGGACCTGGATGTCTCAAAAGAGCGCCCCAGACCAGCCTGGGTTTGAGTCCCACGTCAATTGGGTGCGCCGCTCGCCGGAACGGAGCGCGCAATTCCACGCGATGTGCCGCCGTCATGGCGTGACGCCATATATCGCCGTCCTTGCCGCTTACTTCCTCACGGTCAGGCACTATACCGGTTGCGCCGATCTCACAATCGGGACGACTTACTCGAACCGGCACGGCGAGCGGTTTGCATCGATGATCGGGGCGACGATCCTGGTGCCGTCGCTGCGGATGGATTCCAGTGACGATCCGAGCATGGCGGTTCTGCTAGGGCGGGTGCGGGATGTGCTGGCCGCGGCGTTGACGCACCAGGACGTGCCCGTTGATCAAGTGATCGCGCGCGACTCGAAACGGCCGCTGTTTCGTGTGGTCTGCTCGGCTTTCCCCGAAACACCCCAAGGCAAGCTGCGGTTGCCAGGCATTGAGGCAATCTGGCTTGAGGACTGGATCAACGACGTATCGCGGCCGGATCTTTACATGGTTATGTGGGAAAATCAATCGTCGCTGACGTGCCACACGATGCATAAGCGGGATGTATTCGAGCCGGAAACCGCGGCGGCTATGGTCGGACTATTTGAATCAGCGCTCGATGCGATGATGAAAGACGCCACGCAAACCGCCAGCGCAATTTTGGCATCGTGTTAGACTGACTCAATACTAAGGAGAAACGACATAAGTGTACGGCCTATCCAGAATTCCGATTGCCCTCGCTCTGGGTTGCTGGTTGCTCTCAGCCGCCGATGAGAAGGCCGTGCAGCGGCCCGCCGATCCTGAACTGACCGCACTTCAGGAACAGAACGCCATTATGGAGCAACGGATCAAGTTGTCGGTTCAGCAGCAGACGTTGCTCCGTTCCGGCCTGCCTGCGGCCCGGCCGCCCGATGGGGGAGTGGAACGTTACGAAAACGTGACGATCGAGAGCCTTCGCAACGCCTATATGGCACTGGCTGGCGTTGCGCCCGATGTGGCCAAGGACTTGGCCTGCTCAGGGAAGAACGTAGTGCTTTATGGGTCGGCGCAGTCGGAGACGCTCTTCGAACTGCGCGCGTTCACTGCTCAACTGGAATCGCTCCGTGCCGCTATGAAGAGCGTCTTGGAGGCGCCGGTTCCCGATCAGTCCGGCGCTACGGTGTCGCTTCCGGTCTCTTCGTCTCCCGTCCTGCAGTCCGTCCTCGACATCGTCTCTTTGTTCCGCGCCGGGACGCCTGTATCGCCGGATGTGCCCGTGGACGAACGCGGCGTGGTGGCGTTGGTTGCCAAGGCCGCGACGGCGCTTGGTTGCGTGGTTTACTGGCCTGACCAATTCAGTATCAATCCATTCAATCCAGCGTCACAGCTCAACACCTCGCTGCAGACCATCGCGGATTTGAACGACAACGGGGGCGCGGCCGGGAAGCCTGCCGGCCTGCAGCAGAAACTGCTCACTTTACGCAAAGAATTGAACCGCGCCGAGGCGATGGTCCAAGCTGCGAAGGTAAAGATCGAAAAAGAACAAGCTAAGCTAACCGAGGCCTCCGCGAGAACGAATGCGATCCGGGAACAGGTGACTTTCATCGCCGAGCACGTCACGGATGTGAAGGACGCGGCTTTACAGGAAAAGCTAAACCTGACCTTCAATAAGAGCTGGCAGGAGTTGGAGAGCGCAATCAAAACGCAGCTTTCCTCCAAACTCCCGGGAACAATCGAGGATGTCGGCCGTATGGGCGAAATGTCCAAAAGGCTCGATGTGCTCAAAACCAGAACCGACTTCTTGTCTAAATATGTCGCCGACACAAAGAATATTGCTCTACAGGATAAGTTAAAGCGCTTTCTCACCCTTGCCTGGGACCAGCTCGATGCCGCAAACAAGGCGGAGCAGGCTTTGATAACGAGCGTCTCGAAGGCGGTCGAGCCCGATCTCGCCGAACAGCGCCGGTGGGAGAAGTATTCAACCGACCTCAAGGATCACATCCGTGCAACCATCGGGGCGTCGGAAGCTTACTCCACGTTCCGGGGTGCACTGTTCGACGGAGGGAGCGGTTCCTCGCCCCTCAGCCGGTTGCTCCGTGCAGAGGCTGTGCGCGATTTGACTTTCGATGAGAAGCTCCAGGAGCGGGCTGGGGCGTCGATCGTCCAACTAAAGGTCCAACGTCTTTCCGGAACGCGCATGGTCCCACCTCCGTCAGCCAGGGACACCAAGGAAAGAGACAGCTTCAGCGGCGGCGTTGTGTTGAGCTTCATGCAGTACTCGCCGGGTGGCAAGTTGAAAAACTCCGGCGTTCATTCGGCGTACACTGGGTTTAAGCAACAGTAGGAGATTTGGGACCCTGATCCCTCTATTGCGGCGCGAATGAGGCTGCGGTAGCGGACATACTGCCCGCTCTCTTCCCTGCGGAGTACAGCGCCGTCTGGATCGTGCCGGCGGCGAGCAATGCAAACAACACGAACCACCAGTCGGCGGCTCGATGGGCTGTGCGGTTCAGGGTACAGACAAACTGCAGCAGGCAGAGCGCGGAGACAGCGTAGAGGACCCGGATTCGCGGAACAATGGTCACAAGAAAGGCTCCGGCCGGAGCGCCGAAGATGACGATGGGACCCGCCGCCAGCCAGTCATAGAACGTTCCCAGCTCGATGTCGCGCAGGTAGAAAACATGGAGCGCGGCTCCTTCTAGAGACGCCAGCGCCGCAGCGGCCACGGCCGTGGGGATCGCGATCTTCAGGTCGGCGCGGTATACCAGCACCATCGCAGTGTAGATCGCCATCTCGACTCCAACCCCGATGATCCCGGCGATAGAGCCGCCAATCAGGCCGGCGGCCAAACCGATTGGCGCCGCTCTAGGCGAGTCTCCAGGGCCTTTGCCATGGAGACCGCAGATTTCCCGGTTTTTTGTCAGTGTCAACAGGCCGAAACTCATCCAGATGCATGAGAACAGCAGCTTCACAAGGTTACCGTCGAGGAAGGGTTCAATGCAGAATATCCCCACCACGAACCCGATCGCTGCGCCAGCTGTGCTTCCCATGAGAAGCCATACCGGCAACTTGGTTCCGCGGCCGATCATGAAGAGCAACGCCGACGTCATTCCAAGCGCCTGAACAATCAGAGCAAAATTGCGGGCGCTAGCGACCGGTTGGCCGAAGCCGAGCGCCAGGATAGGGAATGCCACGGTTCCTCCGCCCATGGGGGTCGAACCGGCAACGAGCGATCCTAGTACCATTACAACTGCAATAGGCCAATGCTCCGCAACCGTCCGAGTGTATCCAAAGCGCGTCAGTAACACGATCCAGGCGACGAGGAATACGGTTATGTAAGCTTTCCACCGGTACATCAAGTCAGGATAACATGTGCCTTTTTGCGATCATTACGCTTCGCTTGCCTGGGCTATGCGATTACCGCAACCAACTCCTGAATATCGCGCCAGACGCCGCTAAAACGGGAGAACCCCCAGCACGCAGCACTCAGGCCAGCCGCTCCAGAAAATGCTCGTAGATAGACCCCATCCGCAGCGCGGCCGCGGGCAGCGAAACGCCTCACGGGCATTTAGAGGAAGTGCCGGGTGTGTCCAAATGGAAGGCTCTTTCCACACCGAAGAAGGGCTGTTAAACTTGGAGTATCCCCATTGAGAGACACGGGGGCGGGCATGGGTTGTCTATATTAGTTTACTTGAACCACGACGCAATGATCGCCGTTTCGACGTTTTCCGTAATGTGCCCGTTTCTTCTGTCCCGTAAAGGGTAGGCTAAGAGAAGACACATTGAATGCTAGCGTGTGACGTGCTACAAAGAGATCGCATGGACAAAACCATCCGCAAGTACACCGATTTTGACGAGATGAAAGCCGACGAGTATCGGTACTGGCAGAGCCGCCCGGTGTATGAGCGTGTTCAGGCGGTTTCCGAACTTACCCAAGAACATTATGCGATGAAGGGCGTGGTTCCAGATGTACCCAGACTTCAAAGAACTCTTGTCCGTTTTGAACGCGCACCACGTTAAATATCTCGTCGTGGGAGCGTACGCCGTCTCTATTCACGCGCAGCCACGGGCAACCAAAGACCTCGATATTCTGGTGAAAGCTGACGCGGAAAACGCGGTAGCTGTTTTCGCGGCCTTGGCGCAATTCGGAGCACCGCTCCAAGGATTAACCCCCGCCGATTTTGCAGAGCCAGGCCCCTTCTTCCGCATGGGGCACGAACCGGTTGGTGTTGATATCCTTACGGCGATCCCCGGTGTTGAGTTTGATGCAACCTGGCTGCGCCGGGTCGAAGATATCGTGGATGCGGCGAGCGGCTTGAAGGTGAACTTTATTTCCCGCGACGACCTGATAGCAGCGAAGCTGGCGTCCGGTAGACCGCAAGACCTCGCCGACGTTGATGCTATCCGCAAAGCAACCCAGAGCCAAGATTCCCAGCGCGTAAAAGAAAAGCCCCCGGAACCGACGGGGGCTAACTAGCCTTGCCCGTCCCGAAAACGGTAAGTTTTGAGACGAAAACCAAAGCCAATGAAAACAGGGCTTGCGTTGTCGCAAATATCTGTCTCATAATGGCAGCATGAAAATCGGCTATGCGCGTGTCAGCACGGAAGACCAAAACCCGCCATGCAGATAGCGGCGCTGAAGAAAGCCGGATGTGCCAAGCTTTTTAAAGACGAACTTTCTGGGGCGACCGGCGTCAAGCGCCCTGCCATGCTCCGTTGCCTCAAAGCCTTGAAAAAGGGCGACACGCTCATAGTGTGGAAGCTCGACAGATTGGGCCGCAGCTTGCGCGACCTGATAACGATGCTCGACGACTTGAAGCAGGGCGGCGTCAAGTTTCATTCACTAACGGAGGCTATCGACACAACGACGCCCACAGGACGCGCCATGTGGCAGATGATTGGTGTATTGGCGGAGCTTGAACGCAGCCTGATAAGCGAACGCACACACGCCGGAGTGAGCGCGGCGAAAAAGCGCGGCGTAAAATTCGGACGGAAGCCTAAGCTCACGCGCCAGCAAGTCGATCACGCCCGCAAGCTCATCGAGCGGGGCGAGACCGTGGGCGACGTGGCCGACACGCTGAGAGTTTCGAGGGCGACCGTTTACCGGGCATTGGGGTGTTGAAGTTTACTTAAAACCAGCGTCTATTTTGGGTCCGATGGGGTGCTTGGCGATTAGGTCAAGAGCGTGCTGTATGCTGTATGCTCTTATTATTCCGGTATTGAAATCCACCAGTTCTTCAGTCTCAACCAGCCTATAGAGATGGCCGTTTTTCTCGATAATCCGCCCCCGAGCGGTGTCTTCCGCCTTCTCCTCTCCCCGCTTAATCTCGACAGACTTTAGAACGGGGTTGCGGTCGAAACGGAACCCTGAGACTACCCCCAAGACCTTGAATGCGAAATCAGTCTTGTTAATGTCACGATATACTACGGGTCCGCCTGAGAACCCCGGATTGTTCGTAACAGTTCAGGTGGTAGGTTCCGGCGGCAACAG